>CAMARI010000087.1 GCA_945860515.1 Polaromonas sp. YR568 | reverse complement strand
GCCACCGGGCTGATTTGTTCAGCATGACGCGTGCAAAGCTGTTGATAATACGGAGCTTTGAGCAACTCTCTTTTGCCGACTGAATCACCGCCCTTGCTGACCATGGAGTTTCCTGAATCGTTGCCGGTATCCGGCAAGCGCGACGAGATCACGGCCGCCATTGCAGCCCATCAGGTGGTGATTGTTTGCGGTGAAACAGGCTCTGGCAAAACCACCCAGTTGCCCAAAATTTTGCTGGCAATGGGGCGCGGCACGCTCAACTACCCGGCCGGTCAGCGCGCCAGACTGATTGGCCACACCCAGCCCAGGCGCATTGCTGCCTCCAGCGTGGCCAAACGTATTGCCGAAGAGCTGAAAACGCCGCTCGGTGATGTGGTGGGTTTCAAGGTTAGGTTTCAGGACCGATTGAGCCGCGATGCATCTGTCAAGCTCATGACCGATGGCATTTTGCTGGCCGAAACACAAACCGACCCGCTGCTTAACGCCTATGACACCATCATCATTGACGAGGCACATGAGCGCAGCCTGAACATTGACTTTCTGCTCGGCTATCTGCGCCAGTTGCTGCCGCGCCGGCTGGACTTGAAAGTCATCATCACATCGGCCACGATTGATGCGAATCGGTTTGCGGAATACTTTGCGTCCGCCAAAGGCCCCGCACCTGTGATCATGGTGTCGGGGCGAATGTTTCCGGTCGAGCAGCGCTACAGGCCCTTCGAAGAGTCGCGCGACTACGACCTGAACGACGCGATTGCTGACGCGGTAGACGAGTTGTGGCTGAGCCCACACAGCGCCGGTGACATTCTGGTTTTCTTGCCGGGTGAGCGTGAAATCCGTGAAGCCGCCGACCACCTGCGCAAGTATCTGGCGCATCAGCCCCTGAACCGTGGCGCTGATGTGCTGCCGCTGTTTGCACGCCTGAGCCCGGCCGAACAAGACCAGATTTTTGCCAGCCACAACAACCGCCGCATTGTGTTGGCCACCAACGTGGCGGAAACATCGTTGACGGTGCCTGGTATCCGATACGTCATCGACGCAGGCACAGCGCGTGTCAAGCGCTACAGCTTCAGGAGCAAAGTTGAGCAGCTGTTGGTCGAGCCGATCAGCCAGGCGGCTGCCAACCAACGCGCCGGGCGCTGCGGCCGGGTGGCTGACGGCATTTGCATACGCCTGTATGACGCGCAGGACTTTGCAGGTCGCCAGCGCTTTACCGACCCCGAGATTTTGCGCAGCTCGCTGGCCGCCGTGATTTTGCGCATGAAAGCGCTGCACCTTGGCGCGATTGAAGACTTCGCCTTCATTGAAGCGCCGCAGCGTCGCGCTATGACCGACGGCTACCAGTTGCTGGCTGAGCTGGGCGCGGTGGATGACGACAACGAACTGACGCCGGTCGGTCATACGCTGGCCAAGCTGCCGCTGGACCCACGCGTCGGCCGCATGATTCTGGAGGCCAAAAGCCGTGGTGCGCTGGTGGAAGTACTGGTGATCGCCAGCGCCTTGAGCGTGCAGGACGTGCGTGACCGGCCGATGGACAAGCAAGCCCAGGCCGACCAGGCGCATGCCAAGTTTGATGATGAAAAAAGCGAGTTTGTCGGTTATTTGAAGTTGTGGAAGTGGCTGGGTGAAGCCAGAGGCGGACACGACGCGGCCGGAAATTCGACGCACAAGCTGACCAACCGGCAGCATGAGAATTTGCTGCGCGAAAACTTCATCAACATGCGGCGGGTCCGTGAATGGCGCGACATTCATTCGCAGCTGATGGGAACCATCGCCGAACAAGGCTGGGAACTGAACAAAAAAACCGCCAGTTATGAGCAACTGCACCAGTCCATGCTGTGCGGCTTGCTGGGCAATCTGGGCCAAAAAAGCGACGAAGAAGACTGGTACCTGGGCGCAAGAGGCATCAAGTTTTACCGCCACCCCGGTGCCAAGCTGAGCAAAAAACCAGGCCGCTGGATTGTGGCCGCCGAGTTGGTGGAAACCACGCGTCTGTTTGGCCGGGGCATCGCCAACATCGAGCCTCAGTGGATCGAGCAGGTGGCGGGGCATTTGCTCAAAAAACAGCTGCTGGACCCGCATTGGGAGAAAAAAGCGGCGCAAGTCACCGCGCTGGAACGGGCAACGCTTTACGGTCTGGTGGTGTACAGCGGTCGTCGCATCAACTTTGGCCGGGTAGACCCGGTAGCGGCGCGCGAGGTGTTTATCCGGGAAGCGCTGGTGGCTGGCAACTGGGACACGACATTTCCGTTTTTGAGACTCAATGAAAAGCTGATTGCCAAGGTGCAGGACCTGGAGCACAAGGCGCGACGGCAAGATGTGCTGGTCGATGAAGAACTGATTTATGCCTTTTATGACCAGCAGTTGCCAGCCGATGTGTGTAGCGGTGCAAGTTGCGAAGCCTGGTACAAAGACGAGGTCAAAAAGCAGCCCAAGCTGATGTTGCTGACGCAAGAAGAGCTGATGCGCCACGAGGCCGCTGGCATCACGACGCAGGCTTTCCCCAAAATCTTGCGATTGGGCGGTGTGGACTGCAGCGCGTCGTATCTGCATGAGCCGGGCGACGCCAAAGACGGCGTGACGGTCGAGGTGCCGCTGTTCGCGCTGAACCAGGTCAACGAGGAGCGCTGTGAATGGCTGGTGCCGGGCATGCTCAAAGACAAGGTGCAGGCCCTTATCAAAACCCTGCACCAGCGGCCACGCTCGCGTCTGGTACCGCTGCCCGATACGGCGGCCCGCATGGCAGAGCAACTGAACCAAGCGGAAGTGTTTGGTACCGGATCCTTGACGGATGCGGTGCTCAAGTTGGTGCGGGATGCCACAGCGGTGGATGTCAAACGCGGCGACTTGAAGCTGGACATGCTGGCGCCGCACCTGTTCATGAACTTTCGGGTGGTGGACGAACATGGCCGGCAATTGGGCACGGGCCGCAGTCTGGCCGGGCTCAAGGGCGAGCTGGGCATGCAGGCGAGGGGGGCGTTTCAGGCGCTGGCGGGGCTCAAAGGTCTGTCGGGTTCAACCCAAGAAGCGCCCAAAACGGCTGATTCGGCTCGTTTTCAGGTGCCCAATCGGCCTGCAGGCCAAAACATACCTAGGCCAAAAGCTCCTGAAATAGTAGCGGCAAAAAAAGTCGAACGCTATGCCTCCTGGGCCTTCGGTGAGTTGCCCGAGCTGATGGAGATCGTCAAAGGGGCACAAACATTGATTGGTTTTCCGGCGCTGATTGACCTGGGCGATGCCGTCACCATTGAGGTGTTTGATGAACCGGAACTCGCCGCCGCAAAACACCGGGCGGGCCTGACCCGCTTATTTGCCTTGCAGATCAAGGACGCCATCAAGTACCTGGAAAAAAACCTGCCGGATCTGCAAAAAATGGCCACGGCTTACATGTTGGTGGGCCGCGCAGCAGACAACTCGGGTGGCGGAACGCTGGAGGAGCTGCGCCAGCAGATTCTGGACGTGGCGCTGAGCCGGACTTTTCTGCTTGACCCTTTACCCACGAATGAAGCCGAGTTTAAAAAGCGCCTCGAAGAAGGCCGGGGGCGTTTGACGCTGATTGCCACTGAAATTGCGCGGCTGGCGGGAGGTATTTTGATCGAATTTACCGCCGCCCAGCGCAAGGTCAAGGACACCAAAAACGCCGCAGAGGCCAGCGTCGACTGCGTCCAGCAGTTGCAGCGGCTGGTTCCCAAGCAGTTTTTAACCGCGACGCCTTATGCACAGCTGCAACACTTTCCGCGCTACCTCAAAGCCATCACGGCAAGGCTGGACAAGTGGCGCGCAGACCCGGGACGAGATGCTGCCCGTCTGCTGGAGATCAAGCCTCAGGAACAGCGCTACTGGCGGCTGGTGGCAGAGCGCAAGGGTGCAACAGACGCGCGAATGCAGGAGTTTCGCTGGCTGCTCGAAGAGCTGCGGGTTAGTTTTTTTGCGCAGGAGCTGCGCACGCCGCAGCCTGTGAGCATCAAGCGGCTGGAAAAAGTTTGGCAGCAACTGAACAGTTGAGGCAAACTTTTTAAATCCGACCCATCAGCAGCAGAACGATCAAAATGACAACGATCAGACCCAAGCCGCCACTTGGACCATATCCCAGCTGCGGCTTTGACCACAAGTAGGCAGTTCGCCGACCAGAATCAAAATGAGAACGATCAGTACGATGAGGGAAATGGACGTGTCGACTCCTTGTTTTGTGAGCCCTGATTCTGTGCCCCGGCGGGACTGAATCAGGCCAAAAGAAGTCGCTTGATGGCGTCAGCCAATGCCGATCATGTTGGCTAGAGCTTGGCCAATCTAGCTAGAGCCGCATTCAGTGTTTCGTCTTTTTTGGCAAAGCAAAAGCGCACTACCCGCTGGTCGAAACCGTTGCCATAAAACGCAGACAACGGAATCGCCGCGACACCGATGTCGGTCGTGAGCCATTTGCAAAAATCGGCTTCGTTCAAATCACTGACATCTGAAATATCGACGCACTGAAAGTAACTGCCTTCACTGGGCAGCAACTTCAAGCGCGTCTTTGCCAAGCCTGCGCGAAACAAGTCGCGCTTGCGTTGGTAAAAAGCTGGCAAGTCCAGGTAGGCTCGTTCATTGGCCATGTAGCTGGCCAGGCCGTATTGCACCGGCGTGTTGACGGTAAATACATTGAACTGATGCACCTTGCGAAACTCAGCCGTCAGAGCCGCTGGTGCTGCCACATAGCCAATCTTCCAGCCTGTGACGTGATAGGTCTTGCCGAAGCTGCTGACGATGAAGGCCCGTGCGGCTAAAGCGGGAAAGCGCGCAGCGCTTTGGTGACTTTGCCCCTTGTTTGCATCAAACACCATGTGCTCATAAACCTCGTCGCTGATCAGCAGCACGTCGGTCGGGGCGAGGATGTCTTGCAGGTTCAACATGTCCGCCTCCGTCCACACCGTGGCACTCGGGTTGTGCGGGGAGTTGATCAGGATGGCGCGGGTTTTGGGGGTGATGGCGGCGCTGATCTTGTCAAAGTCTGGCCTGAAGGTGCCGGGTATCAGTGGCACCGACACCACCACGCCGCCGGCCAGTTCAATATTGGGCACGTAACTGTCGTAGCAGGGCTCCAGCACGATGACCTCATCACCCGGGTGCACAACAGCCAGAATCGCGGTGATGATGGCTTGCGTGGCACCTGCCGTTACCGTGATCTCGGTGTTGGGGTTGTAGCTGCGGCCATACAGTTTGAGCAGTTTGTTGGCGATGGCTTCCCGCAGCACCGGTACGCCGGGCATGGGTGGGTACTGGTTCAGGCCCTGTGTCATCGCCTGCGTCACTGCGCTGACCAGTTGCGCGTCGCATTCAAAATCAGGAAAACCTTGCCCCAGATTAACAGCGTTTTTTTCCAGTGCCAGGCTGGACATCACCGTGAAAATGTTAGTGCCAACAGCGGGGAGTTTGGTTTGTAGCGGCGGGGTACGTTCAATGACGGCGTTCATAGGCTGCGTGCTTTCAAATCAAAAAAGGGGTGAAAATTAAAAATCGTTGGCATGCCCTGACATGGCTTTTTCAACCGCACTGCGGGTCAGGTCAGCACTCAGGAGTTCGGCAAATGTGTACACGAAGTTGCGCAGATAAGCGCTGCGCTTGAACGCCACGCGCGCCACATTCAAGCCAAAAAGGTGCCCCGCTGGGATGGCTATCAGGTCGCTGTTGGTGCCGTCATCCTTGATCGCCATTTCAGCCACAATGCCAACGCCCAGACCCAGGCGCACATAGGTTTTGATGACGTCCGAGTCGATCGCTTCCAGCGCAACACGCGGCTTCAGGCGCTTTGCAGCAAAGGCGAGGTCAATCTTGGTACGGCCTGTAAACGACGGGTGGTAGGTGATCAGCGGCTCAAGCGCCAGGTCCTGCAAGCTGATGTCTGGCTTGCTGGCCAGGGGATGCGCGACAGGCAACACCAGCATGTGTTGCCATTCATAACAAGGCAGGGTGATCAGGTCGGCGTACTGGGCCAAGGACTCGGTGGCAATGCCGATCTCGGCCACTTCTTCCATCAGCATCTGGGCCACCTGGTCGGGCGAGCCTTGGTGCATGCTGACGTTGACTTTGGGGAAAGCTTCCCGCAGTTTGGCCACAGGTTGCGGCAGCACATACCTGGCCTGTGTGTGGGTCGTTGCAATCGACAAGGTGCCACTGTCCTGCTTGGAGTACTGCTCCCCAATGCGGCGCAGGTTGCCGACTTCGCGCATGATCAGATCGATGCTTTTGAGTACATGCGCGCCGGGCTCCGTGACTCGCTTTAAGCGCTTTCCGTGGCGGGCAAAAATCTCAACGCCCAGTTCTTCTTCGAGTTCAATGATCGCCTTGGAAATACCGGGCTGCGACGTATGGAGGGCGCGTGCAGTTTCTGTCAAGTTCAGGTCACGCCTGACAGCTTCCTGAACAAATCTGAATTGGTGAAGGTTCATGTTTTTTGGCTGATGGTTGATTTTATGATGCTGCTTCGCTGCTCAGACAAGCGGGCTTGCCTGAGTTCAGTCAAGCGAGTGCTAGATCGGCCATCAAAGAAATCAAGGCTGGGTTTTCCCCTGCCGTGGGCAGTAATTCAATCTTGATGTGCGGGTGAGCCGCCCGAATCTCATTCATCAGTAGCGGCAAGTCCTCTCGTGCGTGCTTTCCTACACCCAAAAAGAGTGGAAAAACCTTTATTCTATCTACGCCAGAAGCTATCAGATCAATAGCGGCATCAGGAAGACTGGGCAGGCACAGTTCAAGATACGAACAGCGCACCAAGGCTGATGGTGAGCGTTCAGATATCTGCTGTGCAACAGCCTCGATCGGCAAGCGCCACAGTGGGTCGCGAGAGCCGTGTGCAAAAAGAACAATGCCAGTGGTCATGGTGTTTGAATGAGAAAAAAGCAGGGTCAACGTCTCAAAACGAGCCAGCCAAAGGCCCCCAATGAGATCGTCATGTACAAAAGTCCGGGTGCGGCGGCCGCAAACCAAGGCTGCCAGTTTTGCAGGTTGCCGATGTAGCCAAAAACGTTGTTCAGTAAAAAGAAGCTGATGCCAGTCATCACACCCATAAAAACATGGCCAGAAATCCCGCCCGAACGGAAATGCAGATAGGCAAACGGCAGTGCCAGTACCACCATGACCAGGCAACTCAGCGGGTAAAACACCTTTTTCCAGAATTCAATTTCATAGCGTTGCGCTGTTTGCCCGTTGGCGTCCAGGTGGCGAATGTAATTGAACAAGTCGATGGTGCCCATGCGCTCGGGCTTGAGCAGGGCCACGGACACCATCTCCTGGGATAGG
Organism: Polaromonas sp. YR568; assembly: GCA_945860515.1. Classification (GTDB taxonomy): domain Bacteria; phylum Pseudomonadota; class Gammaproteobacteria; order Burkholderiales; family Burkholderiaceae_C; genus Polaromonas. Next base: position 3,792 of record CAMARI010000087.1, on the reverse strand, counting down.
TCGGTCGGCCAGCGAAAGTTGTCCAGTACGCTTGAGCTGACGCCTGCTGTCTGCGCAGCCGCATTTGTAGCCTTAGCACTGCTGGTGGGCCCACCGAATTCGACCCGCGTTACGCCCTTTAAATGCCAGGAATCGTCCTTTGAAAAATTGCCACGCGCGGCTTGCATCTTCGACACAACAAGGCCTTTGTTGTCAAACTCAAAGATCTGGATGCCGATCATCTCGTTAGCTGGCGATAGCGTTTTCACGTTCGCAACGTAGGTGTTGTAAGCCTGCTTTTCACGCAGCCACGCCCCCGTTTGGCCAACCGTGATGGTGCCCCGATACTTGGCTTTGAGCAATTGAGCTGTACGCTCGCTCAAGGGTGCCAGATAGTCGCCAATCAAAAAACTGGCCACGACAAAAATGCTGCCCAGGCTCAGCAACATGCGCAGGGCTCGCCATGGGTCTAGTCCACTGGTACGCAAAATCGTGTACTCAGAGCTTTTGGCAAGTCGCGCCATGACAAAAATGGTGCCGATCAGCACGGATATGGGCAATAACTCATACAGGTGATTGGGTATCAAAAGACCGACGTACAGCAAGGCGTGCCTGATTTGATAAATATCGCTCGCCGTTGGCAGGCCAGTCGGTAGGCCATTGCTTTTGCCCAGATACTGAAGCTCGTCGACGAGGTCAAAAAAGAAAAACAGCGCCAAAAAACCGGCCGCCACAAAAACGATCGAGGTCAATACCTCGCCATAAATAAGGCGGCGAATGGTTTTCACGGGCTGCTCCTGAGGCGTGCGCCTGCTGCTGGTTTGCGCAACGCTGATCGCAGTGTCCAGTTGTTGTTGCGCTTGCCCAGCCACAACAGGCCCAGCAGCAAAACACCGCCGTGAAGCAGCAGCAACAGGCCTTCAAAACTGATGGCACCACCGTACACCCAGCTTTGGCCCAGATTGACCAGGTTGTTGTAAACCAGAAAAGTCAGCACCACGAAGACCAGGTTCGCGCTTCGTCCACCCCGGGGGTTCACCGTTGCCAGCGCCACTGCGAGGACCACAAAATTGACAGCTGCCAGCGCCAGGCCTAAACGCCATGCCAGCTCGCTCAGGTTGGCGCGTGTGGGTGCTTTCAGCAGCACAGGGAGAGCCAATAATTTGGCATCGACGGCATCTGGATTGGCCTGGACTGCGCCGCCCGTGTTGCTGCCGTATTCTTCAAAATCGCTGATTTTCAGGGTCGATTTTCCGTTTTCACTTTCAAGCCGCTGACCGTTGGTGAGAATCAAGACCTGTTTGTCTGCTGTCATTTCAATCCGTCCCGAACGTGCCGTCGTGACCGAACTTTTGCCTTTTTCATTGGCCGATATGAAAACGTTGTTGCTGGACTTCTGGTCGGTTTTGGCGTCGCGGTCGATGAAGAACACCCGGTTGCCGTTGGACGATTCCTGAAATTGACCCGGTGCAATACGGTCGACGTCACTGCGATTGCCAAAGCTTTCCTGCATCGACTTGGTTTGCTGGTTGGTCCATGGCCAGATGAAAAGAGCAGACAGAAAGATAATCAGTAGCACGGGCCAGGCGAAGCGGAACATCGGCCTCAGAAAACTGCTCAAGCTTTTGCCGCTGGTGAACCAGACCACCATTTCACTGTCTCGGTACATGCGTGTCAGCGTGCTGACCATCGCAATAAACAGCGACAGCGTCAAAAGGGTAGGAAGTCTGCCCAGGGCCGCATAGGCCATAAAAAGCACAACATCCTGAGGACTGATCACTCCCCGCGATGCCTGACCCAGCGTGCGAATCAGCACAATGGTCAACACAATGGTTATCAACACCACAAAGGTCGCGCCAAAGCTGCGGGCCAGTTCTCGGCGAATGGAGGATTGGAATAACATCGGCGGTCGGACGAACTTCGTTTTTTAGCTGTTTTTTGCAGGAACTATCCTTGATTATGGACTTTGAACTCAAAACATTGACCCGTCCTCGGCTTTGCGCTGAAAAATGCGATGCGCTGATTGTGCTGATGACGGACGACACCCCAATTGCTGGAGATGCTTTGTCGCAACTGGCGGCATCGGCTGTCAAGTCGGGTGACTTTGAAACAAAACCTGGCAAATTACTCGGCAGTTACCGGACCGCAGGCGTCGCTGCAACGCGGCTGGTGTTGGTGGGTTGCGGCGATGGCAGCGCCAAAAATGTGCGCATGGCAGTCATTGCGGCCATGAACACCCTTAAAAACAGCAACGCCAAGCGGGTTGTGCTGAGTTTGTGTGGTTTGCCTCAGGTGACCGCTGATGTGGTGTGCACCTCGCTGGTCGCATGCGGAGATGCAGCCTACAGCTACGCTACCACCAAGTCAAAACCCGCGGTCTCCAAGCTTGAAAAGTTGCTCCTGGTGGTGCCAGACGCGGTCAAAGTCAAGCCGGGGTTTGACAAAGGCATGGGTTTGGTCAACGGCATTGCCCTGGCCAAGGAATGGGCAAACCGCCCTGCTAATCATGCGACGCCCACGTTTTTGGCTGGAGCCGCCAAGGCACTGGCTAAATTGCCGAACATCAAGGTAGATGTTCTTGGCCCCAAAGAGGTCGCCAAGCTGGGCATGGGTTCATTCATGGCGGTTGCACAAGGCTCAGAAGAGCCTCTGCGCTTCATGGTGCTGCACTACAACGGGGCCGCTAAAACCCAGGCCCCCACCGTTTTGGTGGGCAAAGGCATCACCTTTGACACGGGCGGTATTTCCATCAAGCCAGCGGGTGAAATGGACGAGATGAAGTTTGACATGTGCGGCGCGGCCAGTGTTCTGGGCGTTTTCAGGGCGCTGGCGGATTTGAAACCTGCCATCAACGTGATTGGCCTGATTCCGGCCTGCGAAAACATGCCGGACGGCAAGGCCATCAAACCAGGCGATGTGGTGACCAGCATGAGCGGGCAAACCATTGAAATTCTGAACACCGATGCAGAAGGCCGACTTGTCTTGTGCGATGCATTGACTTACGCAGAGCGGTTCAAGCCGCGTGCTGTCATCGACATTGCAACATTGACCGGTGCTTGTGTTGTTGCCCTGGGCGCGGTACGCAGTGGCCTGTTTTCAACAAATGACAGTCTGGCCAAAGCGCTGTTGGATGCGGGTGAATCATCGCTTGACCTGTGCTGGCGCATGCCGCTTGATGAGGACTATGCAGAAGGCTTGAAAACCAATTTTGCTGACGTGGCCAATGTGGCTGGTCGGGCTGGCGGGGCCGTCACGGCAGCCAAATTTTTGCAGCGTTTTGCCGCCAAGTTTGCCTGGGCGCATTTGGACATTGCCGGTACGGCCTGGAAGAGCGGGGCGGCCAAGGGTGCCACTGGTCGCCCGGTCGCCTTGCTGGTGGATTATTTGTTGAATCAGGCGGAGCCGTCAAAACCAAGCCCTGTGAAAAAACGCACGCCGACGGCATGACCGAAATTGAATTTCACGTCAATGTGCGCGACAAGCTGGACTTCAGCTGCCGTTTGCTGCGCAAGGCGCACCGAAGTGGCGCAAGACTCGTTGTGACCGCAGAGCCCGCGTTGTTGGCGCAACTTGACCAGTTGCTGTGGACTTTTTCAGCGCATGATTTTTTACCGCATTGCTCCGGCAACGCACCAGTCCAGACACTGGCTGCCACGCCCATACTTTTGGCCGAGCAGCTTCAGGGTTGTCCGGCGGACAGTGTGCTGATCAACCTGGGGCAGCATGCACCCGCCCATTTTGAGCGCTTTGAACGCTTTATTGAGGTGGCATCTGACGCCAGCGACGATATTCTTGCCGCGAGAGTACGATGGA
>CAMARI010000086.1 GCA_945860515.1 Polaromonas sp. YR568 | reverse complement strand
ACCAACGTGCTGAAGGCATTGCCATCCAGCGGTTTGGGGTTCTTTTTGTCGCGGCCCATGGTCCACGGGCCAATCAGCGCGGGCTCAGGCTCGCCATCCTTGATCATGGCGACGGCCCAACCGTCGTCGTCTTCGTTTTTCAGCACCTTGGCGGTCCAGCCGTCGGCCACCCACAGGCGGGGTTCTTTGATCTCCATCACATCATCCATCGCGTTACCACCCCAACTCGCTCAAGGCACGGCCCTTGACAAACTCAGCCCGGTTGCGCCACGCGCTGCCAGCGGTGCAGGCCATAGACACCTTTGGCAGATCACGGGCGTGCCAGCCGTCCTCAAAGGCGCGTACTTTTTGCACCGCGGTTTCAAAAGTGAACGGCAGCAGCAGTGGCTTGGATGCCATGAGAATTCCTATGGTTAAACGATCAAGCCAGCTTATCATGTGCAGCCATCAACGAAGAACAGAACGAAGGCCTGACTCTCATCACGCCTGGTACGCTGACCGGCGAATTTGAAAGTACAACTTATGAGTAACACCAGCGCCATGGCCATTGCCATCCACATCACCGACCCTCAAGGCACCGTCACGTCAATCAACGGCAAAATTGGCGAAACCCTGATGGCAGTGGCTACCGCTAAAAATATCAACGGCATTGCTGCCGACTGCGGCGGGCTGATGAGCTGCGCAACCTGCCATGTGTTTGTACAAGAGCCCTTTGCATCACAGCTTGGCGCGCCAGGCGCCGACGAGCTGGCCATGCTGGCCTTTACCGCTGTGCCGCGCCAGCCCCATAGCCGCTTGAGCTGCCAGATCACCCTGAGCGCCGAAATGAACGGCCTGGCGGTGACACTGCCTGCCAGCCAGTATTGACGTCATTTTTTACACAGGAGCTTTCATGATTCTCGAACTCGCCGACATTCGCATCCACTCCGGCCAGCAAGATGCCTTTGAGGTGGCCATCCAGCGCGGTGTCAATGAGGTGATCTCGAAAGCCAAAGGCTTTCAGGGCTACAAGGTCAACAAAGGCATAGAAAGCCCAGAACGCTATATTTTGCAAATCTTCTGGGAAACACTGGAAAACCACACGATTGACTTTCGGCAGTCCGCTGCGTTTGCTGACTGGCGCGCGATCGTCGGGCCGTTTTTTGCAGGCCCACCGACGGTGGAACACTTCAAGTTGCTGGCTAAATCAGCCTGATGCCAGCTGTGTTTGATGGCTTGGTCATTTAAGCCTGCTCGACGGTTTTCGAGGTTGACAAGTTGACTACAAAAATGTCCAAGCAGCCTATGTTCAGCGCACGTCAAGCAAGCGGGTTTTCTGTCTTTTCGGGCTGATACCAAGCGTCAAAACAATGGACGCTGAACCTGAATGTTTGGGAGCCTCACTGTGACTTAAGCAGCCACGTTCGCCTGTCGGAACAGCGGTGCAAGTACGGGGTTACTTTTGAACTTAATCCCCGCTTCCCACAGGTCAACGGCCTGCTGCATACTGAGCCAACTCTCAGGCGTTCCACCCACAGCGCTGGAAATGCGGATGGCCATGTCAGCGGTCACAGCCTTTTGTTCGTGCAGCAAATGAGAAACGGTTTGTCGACTGACCATGAGCCGATTTGCCAGCTCAGCTTGGGTCCAGCCAAGTTCAGGCAACACATCTTCGCGAAGCACAGCGCCAGGATGCGTGGGCTTGCGATGGGGGTTTCGTAGCGACTTCATCAGTGGTAGTCCTCCAAATTAACATTTACGGCATCTTGACCATCAAACTCAAACGTGATTCGCCAGTTACCGGAAACAGAAACCGCGAACTCGCCTTTTCTGTCCCCTTTGAGTGCATGGAATTTGAAGCCAGGCAAATCCATGTCCTTGGCTTCGCGGGCGGCATACAATCTGTCCAGCATCCGCTCAATGCGGGCACCATGCTGAGCAGGCACCCCCTTGTAGGTGCCTTTGGTAAAAAATAGCTCCAAACCCTTGTGCTTGAACGTTGAGATCATTGCCACTTATTGTAAATAGATGGTTTACTTTGTCAAGTACTACTTGCAGAAATGAATACCGGCTTGCGAAAGCACATTTCGATCAGCTCAGCGCCCACGAGTTCGAGCGGTAGCGTCAAAGTGCGCTGCGAAATATGTCTAGAGGTTTGGGGGAATGCCACCAATGGGGTTGAATCGGGCTAAGGCTGGCGCAAGAGTTGCACCGTCACAGGGCGAACCCCGGAAGAAAAAACCCATTGACCTAAAGAATTCAATGGACTCATCGCCGGCATGTCTTGGTCGGAGCGAGAAGATTCAAACCTCCGCTCTCTTCGTCCCGAACGCAGCTACTTACCAGACTAATTTAGCCGGCAAGTTTTTCATGTCCGGCAATCAGCTTGCCCAGCAGCGCTGACAACTGTTCGCGTTCGTCGGCATCAAGTGGGCCAACAATCCGCTGCTGGACTTTGGCAACGGCCCGTTTCATGCCCAAGGCCACCTTCTGGCCTTCGGCTGTGATCCACAGCCGCTTGCGCCTTCTGTCGCTCGGGTCTGCCCGGCGCGTGACCCAGCCTTTGGCCTCAATGCGTCCGATGACCGAGCCAAAGGTGGCCGGGTCAAACGCCACCCGGTGAGACAAAGTGATCTGGTCTTCGCCCGGGTCATCCATCAACGCATTCAAAATCGCAAATTGCACGGGCGTTGCGTCAAACGCGCCAGTTTCTTCCATGAAAATGGCCACCGCCAGTTGCTGTGCCCGGCGTATGAGGTGTCCGGGTGCTTCGCTGAAATGAAAACTTTTCGGCATGTCGGGAGTTTAAGGGCTTCAACGGATTACCCCAAAAAGTAAGCATATTGTTACGCAAGCTTTTCGACTGCTTTGCGTCAATCCCTCGCGCCTTATCTAAAACTGTTCAAATCATGGTTTTGATTTTTGATAAGGCCATGCCATGAATCCCTATTTCAGACCAGCCAGCTTGCCGTGCAGACATCATTTGAGCTTTCTGCTTTTGATCGTCGCTGCTGCTTTTTCGTCGGGTGTCACTGCCCAGAGCCAGCCGAAAAAGGCAGAGCCGGTTGCGGCCTGGCCCACCAAGCCTGTGCGCATTCTGGTCGGCTTTCCTGGCGGATCAACACCTGACATGGCAGCGCGCACGTTGGCAGAGCCTTTGTCAAAAGTACTGGGCCAACCGGTCATCATCGAGAACAAGCCGGGCGCATCTGGCAACATCGCTGCTGACCAGGTCGCCAAAGCAACGGACGACCACACACTGGGCGTTGTCATCAATGGCAACCTGACTTCTGCACGGCTGTTGAACCCCAAACTGGCCTACGACCCCGCGAAAGACTTCACAGCGCTTTCGCTGCTCACCGCAGCCCCGCTGGTGCTGGTGGCACCCACCAACCTGCCGTCGGGCAGCGCCTTTTTTGACACTGCCCGCACTGGGGCTGACAAATGGAACTACGGCTCGGTGGGCAATGGCTCGGTGGGCCACTTGGGCATGGAGCTTCTCAAGTCCAAAGCGGGTGACCTGCAAGCTGTTCATATTCCCTACCAGGGCAACCCGCAAGTGGTCACAGCCCTGCTGGGCGGCCAGATTCAGATGGCCTTGGTGCCGCCGGGGATTGCGTTGCCGCAAATCCGGGCCGGCAAGCTCAAGGCCATCGGCGTGACCAGTGGCCGCAGCCCTCTGGCCAGTGAGATTGCACCGCTGGCCGACGCTGGCGTGCGCGACTTCAACCTGGAAGTCTGGACAGCACTGGTCGGCCCCGCCAATCTGTCAAAAGCAGCGCAAGCCAGGCTGAATGCCGAGGTGTCCAACATCATTCGCGATGCCGATACCCGCCAAAAGCTGTTCAACCAGGGCTGGCAGGCCGTGGGTACAGCGCCTGAAGGTCTGACCAGCCGTATCAAGAGCGAAACCGCCATCATGAGTGGGATCATTGCAGCGCGAAACATCAAAGTGGAATAGGTCTTTCATCCCGATGGCATCCATTTTCGAGCCAGCGCGCCAGCTTCCCATTTATGGCGAGTTCGATGTCGTCGTCGTGGGCGGCGGACCCGCCGGTCTTGCGGCCAGCGTCAGCGCCGCCCGGCACGGCTCCCGGGTGTTGCTGGTAGAGCGTTATGGCTTTCTGGGCGGCATGGGCACAGCGGGTGGGGTCACCAACTTTGCAGGTCTGTATGGCCGCAAAAACGGCGAGATGCGGCAGGTCGTACACGGCGTGGTGGACGATCTTCTGGCACGCATGGCAGCTCTGGGCGGCGTCAACGCACCGCAAGACGGCATGCAAGGCCGCATTCGGGTTCAGTCCTACGACGTGTCCAGTTTGAAATGTGCTGCAGACCAGCTGCTTTTGGCCAGTGGCGTGCAAATTCTGTTTCATGCCTGGGCCGCGTCAGTGGTCATGCAAGGCAGCCGCATTCAAGCGCTGGTGGTGGAAACCAAATCTGGCCGCATGGCCATACGGGGCGCGCGGTTCATCGACTGTTCAGGAGACGCGGACATCGCTCACTTTGCAGGCGCGCCATACGAGCTTGGCGACGGCTTGGGCAGCGGCCTGTATCCGACCACCATGTTTCGTGTCGGGCATGTGGATGCAGCTTTGGCCCTGCCCGCAGTGGGCGAGTTCACAGCCATCAACAGCTGGATGGCGAAGGCCCAGGCGGACAAGCCGGGTCGATACCGATTTGCGCGTGAAGGAGCGATCCTCAGGCCACAAAAAAATCCAAGCGAATGGCGTGCGAATGTCACGCAGATTGCCAATGCCGCAGGTCAGGCTATGGATGCCACAGATGCCCGGCAACTCAGCGATGGCGAGCTGGTCGGTCGCCTGCAAATCGCCAGCTACTTTGCGTTTTTACGTGACGAAGTCCCCGGCTTTGCCAACGCCAGCATTGTCGATATTGCGGCCCAAATTGGCGTGCGTGAAACCAGACGCATACAAGGGCAGTATGTGCTGACGGGCGAAGATATTTTGAACGCCAGCCGCTTTGACGATGCGATTGGCATCAATGCCTGGCCGATGGAGTTGCATGCTGAAGGCCGCATTGAATGGCGGTTTCCGCACAATGGGGCGAACGAGAACAGCAAGGGCCGGGTGTACAACGACCTGCCGTGGCGCATGCTGGTGCCGCGCGGCGTTGACAACCTGCTGGTAGCCGGGCGATGCGCCTCTATGACCCATGAGGGGCAGTCAGCGGCACGGGTCAGCGGCGCCTGCTTTGTGATGGGCCAAGCAGCAGGCACAGCAGCCGCGAGCTTGTCAGCCGCGCAAAGTACGGCCGATGTTGATGTCAGCGCCTTGCAAAAGCTTCTGCTGCGGGACGGGGTTTATCTGGACAGTGATGATGCATGACGCAGCGCAATAGCCCAGCACCATCGGTTCTATCGAGCGTCACAGTAAAACTTGCTTGTTTGCGCGGGGTCCGCATGACGATTTTGGAATTCCTTCGTGGCACACTATGCGCTCGCATCCCCAGCCATGGGGTGTGCTGCTGAGTTTTTAGACCGCCCGGTGCATCAGGCGCTGCGCATACACAGAAAAGAGAGCTTGTGATGACAAATCCTTCAACTTATGTTTTTACCCCGCCGCCCGTGGTTTCAGTACCAGTTGTCGGGACCAGTGCCCGTTACGCCGTGCACCGCGTTTACTGCGTGGGACGCAATTACGAAGAGCATGCCAAGGAAATGGGGTACACCGGCCGTGAGCCACCGTTTTTCTTTTTGAAACCGGCAGACGCCATCGTGGTGGTCGATGCTGGCACGACGGGAACGATTCCCTACCCAAGCCTGACAAAGAATTTTCACCACGAGATTGAACTGGTGGTGGCCATTGGCACCGGCGGCAAGAACATTTTGGCCGCCGATGCCCACAAGCACATCTATGGCTATGCGGTGGGCCTGGACATGACGCGCCGCGACCTGCAAGGCGAGATGAAAAAGGCGGGCCGCCCCTGGTGTATCGGCAAGGCAGTGGATCATTCCGCGCCCATTGGCCCCATCACACCTGTGGCCCAGGCCGGTGATGTGAACAACGCCGAGCTTTATGTGCAAGTCGGCGGCGTTGACCGTCAGCGCAGCAATGTGTCCAAACTGATCTGGAATGTGGCCGAAACCATTGAGCATTTGTCGGCTGCATGGAAACTGATGCCCGGCGATTTGATTTACACCGGTACGCCCGAGGGCGTGGCGGCGGTTGTCACAGGTGACACCATGGTGGGCAGTGTGGCGGGCCTGGGAGAGCTGCACGTCAAAGTCGTCTGAGTTCATGGGCGTGATCTTCAAGCAGGACGCCGCGTGAAAGTGCTGTCGACGCTGGCAAAACTGTGCGCCATCATGGCGGGTCTGCTGCTGATTTTCATCACCCTCATGACCTGCGTCAGCGTGGTTGGCCGCGACCTGATTGGCAAAACGATTGTTGGCGACTTTGAGCTGTCGGGTGCTGCAGCAGGTGCGGCCATTGCGCTGTTCATGCCCTGGTGCCAGGTCAGGCGCGGCAACATTGTGGTGGACTTTTTCACGACCAAAGCCTCGCCCGCTGCGCAAAACGCGATGGAACGCACAGGTGCTTTGCTGCTGGCCTGTGTGATGGCACTCATGGCATGGCGCACAACCGTTGGCGGCTTGAACTCGTTTCGCACCCATTCAGAAACCCAAATTCTGGGCTTCCCCGAATGGGTGGTCTACGCCGTCATGGTGCCGCCCCTGGCGCTGACCGTGTTGATTGCGCTGCATCAGGGCCTGTTTGGCTTTGCAACCCAAACCACAGAAGACAACCCGGAACTTGCGGTATGAGTGCGATTGAACTCGCACTGATGATTTTCGGCATCATGCTCGCGCTGATGGCGGTACGCGTGCCGATTGCCATCACGATGTTTATTGCAGGCGGAATTGGCTATGTGCTGCAAACCGGCTGGAGCCCACTGGCCAACTTTTTGAACAGCCAGGCCTTCGCGCGTTTTGCCAGTTATGACCTGTCTGTGATTCCGCTGTTTATCCTGATGGGGCATTTTGCGACACAGGGCGGCATCAGCAAGGCTTTGTTTCAGTTCGCTGCGGGTGTGATGGGCCGCTTCAAGGGCGGCCTGGCAATGGGAGCGGTGCTGGCTTGCGCGGCTTTTGGAGCGATTTGCGGCTCGTCAGTCGCCACGGCAGCGACCATCACCAACGTGGCTTACGACGAAATGCGCAAGCATGGCTATTCAGGCCGCTTGACTACCGGCACGCTGGCCGCAGGCGGCACGCTGGGCATTTTGATTCCGCCCTCGGTGCCGCTGGTCATTTATGCGATTTTGACCGAGCAAAACATCGCCAAACTGTTTGCCGCCGCCATGGTGCCCGGCATGATTGCGATGCTGGGCTATGTGGTGGCGATCAGTATTTACGTGCGCTTGGTACCCGGCCAAGCACCTGACAACGCGCAAGCGATCAAGACCAACATGCTTGACGCCATCCAGGGCATTGGGCCGATTGCCGTTATTTTCATCATCGTATTTGGTGGCATTTATGGCGGCTTTTTTACCCCGACCGAAGGCGCAGCGGTGGGTGCGTTTGCGACTTTTATTGCCGCGCTGGCCAAGCGTGAAATGACCTGGGACAAGTTCAAGAACTGCTTTTACGCCACCGCCGAAAGCTCGGCCATGATCTTTTTGATCTTTCTCGGTGCTGATTTGATGAATGCATCGCTGGCGCTGACGCAAGTGCCATCTCAGTTGGCACAAGTGGTGGGCTCATGGGGTTTGTCGCCCGTGATGGTGGTGGCAGCCATCATGCTGTTTTATGTGGTGCTGGGTGCGGTGATGGACGAGCTGAGCATGATTTTGCTGACCATCCCGATCTTCTTTCCCATGATCATGGGGCTGGACTTTGGCATGAGCAAAGAGTACACCGCCATCTGGTTTGGCATCATGGTGCTGATGACGGTCGGCTTTGGCATGCTGGCCCCGCCTGTGGGACTGAATGTGTATGTCGTCAATGGCATGACCAAAGGCAAGCCAGGCGCCGTACCGATTGCCGAAAGTTACAAGGGCGTGATGCCATTTTTGATTTCTGACACGATTCGCACCATAGTGCTGCTGCTGTTCCCCGGTATTTCACTTTGGCTGGTGAAATACATCACCTGATTCCACGCTTAAAAAACGAAAGACACCATGACTATAAAACTGCTATTTAAACGCCCAGCCCTTGCCCTGCTTCTTGTTGCTGCGGCAACCTGGTCGCTCGCCCAAACCTACCCCAGCAAGCCGATCACGCTGGTGGTGCCCAACCCTCCGGGTGGTTTTGTGGATGCGTCGGCGCGCATTTTGTCTGACTCGCTGGCCAAAGTCACATCCCAGTCGGTCGTGGTTGACAACCGGGGCGGCGGCAGTGGCAATGTGGCTTACCAGGCAGTGGCCCGGGCCAACCCGGACGGCTATACCCTGCTCAACTCTTACTCGGCGTACCACGTTGGCAACCCCAACCTGACACCCAATCTGCCCTGGGCGCAGAAAGACTTTGTTCCGGTGGCTCTGATCACCATTGCAACCAATGTGATTACCGTTCATCCTTCCATTCCGGCCAAAAACCTGGGTGAATTTATCGGTTATCTCAAAGCCAACCCAGGCAAGGTCAGCTACGCGTCGCAGGGCAACGGCTCGCTCTCGCACATAGGCACCGAGATGTTCAAGCTGCAAACCCAAACCAGCATGGTGCACATCCCTTACCGCGGTTCAGGGCCGGCCTTACAGGATGTGTTGTCGGGCCAGGTACAGGTATTCATCACCACCCCGCCGTCCGTGATGGGTCAGGTTCAGGTCGGCAAGCTCAATGGCCTGGCCGTGGCAGGCAAAGCGCGTCACCCTGGCCTGCCCAACGTGCCTACCACCGCCGAAGCTGGCCTCAAGGGTTTTGAGCTGGAGGCCTGGGTCGGCATTTTCGCGCCAGCCAATACCCCGCCCGATATCGTTGCCAGGCTCAGCGGGCAGATCAAGGCCGCACTCGAGCTGCCAGAAACAAAAACCCGAGCCGATGGTGCGGGTGTTGAACTGCGTTACCTGGCACCTGCGGCGCTGGATGCGCTGGTTAAAAAAGATACCGAGTTCTGGGCCAAGACCATCAAGTCAGCCGGCATCAAGCCCGAATAGTCGAGCCCCAAAACACAAAAGCTGAAAACCAGACGTATCCGGCCAGTTGGCCGTCTGCCGACGATCTGCTAAGGGCATTCACGGGTTTTCAAAACCTGTGAATGCCCTTAAATTGCAGGCTTCATCTTTTATCAGCTAAGGAACCGCCATGATCGCCAGACGCACCCTTCTCAAAACCGGCGCCGCCGCAGCCCTGGGTGCGCCTGCACTGTCAGGCATGGCGCAGCAAGCCGTCACATTGAAGTTTCATACCTTCATGTCACCCCAGTCCAATGTATGGCTGTCCATGCACAAGCCGTGGATGGACAAGGTTGAAAAAGAATCTGGTGGCCGCATCAAGTTTGAAGGCTATCCCGCCATGCAGTTGGGCGGCACGCCCGTACAGTTGTATGACCAGGTCAAAGACGGTGTGGTGGATGTGGTGTGGACGCTGCCCGGCAACACCGCTGGACGCTTTCCGCGCATCGAAGTGTTTGAGCTGCCGTTCATGATGAACAATGCCGAGGCCACGTCAAAAGCGTTCTGGGAATATTCTCAGACCGTTGCCAGCGACGAGTTCAAGGACACACAGGTACTGGCCCTTCATGTGCATGGCCCCGGCGTGATCCATACGGCAGACAAAGCCGTGAAGTCCATCGCTGACCTGCGCGGCATGAAATTGCGTGGCCCTACCCGCCAGGTCACCAAGCTGTTGGGCGTGCTGGGCGCAACGCCTGTCGGCATGCCGCTGCCAGGCATTCCTGATGCACTGAGCAAAGGCACCATCAATGGCTGCGTGATCCCGTGGGAGGTTGTGCCCGCGGTCAAAGTCAATGAGCTGACCAAGTTTCATGCCGAATTTGACCCGGCGGGCGGCAGTCTGTACACCACCACCTTTGTGATGGCCATGAACAAAGCCAAGTACAACAGCCTGGCGCCTGACCTGAAAAAAGTCATCGACAACAATTCTGGCATGGCCACATCAGCGTTTTTAGGCAAGACCCAGCAAGGCAACGACAGTATCGGCCGCAAGACCGCCAGTGACCGTGGCAATAGCATTTACACCGTGAGCGTGGTAGAAGCACAAGACTTCCGCCGCAAAGCCCGCACCGTAGAAGTCGAGTGGGTTGAAGACATGAACAAGAAGGGTTTTGATGGCAAGAAACTGCTTGACACAGCCAGATCTCTGATTGAAAAGCACGGCAAGACCACCAAAGCCTGAGCACAGCCTGCTCAACAACTGCTTGTTGCGCTCCAAACCTCAAAAACGGCCCAAGAGGCCGTTTTTGAGCTATCTTGAAGACTTCTGAGCCAATAATTTCATGGGCGAGCAGCTATTTATTTAATAGCGGCTTTTTATTACGTCATAATTTCCGATATGCAGCGCTCACCCATCAAACACTGCCGCGAATGCGGTGCGTCCGTCGTCTACCGCCTGCCAGACGACGGCGACACCAAGCTGCGCGCTGTTTGTACGGCCTGCCACACAGTTCATTACGAAAACCCGCTGAATGTGGTGGGTACGGTCCCCACCTGGGGCGATGACGGTGCCCAAGTGCTGCTGTGCAAACGAAACATCGAGCCACGCAAAGGCAAATGGACCTTGCCCGCAGGTTTTATGGAACTGGGTGAAACCGCCAAAGAAGGTGCTGCGCGCGAGACGGTTGAAGAAGCTGGCGCTGAGTTTGAGATGCAAGACTTGTTCGCCCTGATGAATGTAGCCAGGGTCGGACAGGTGCACCTGTTTTACAGGGCCAAACTGCTCAGCCCCCATTTCAACCCGGGCTTTGAGACCATGGAAGCCAAGCTATTCACAGAAGCAGACATTCCCTGGGAAGAGATTGCATTCAAGACCGTCCGCGAAACCCTTTTGCGTTATTTTGCAGACCGTCGCGCCGGAGCCTACGGTTTTCACGTGCTGGATATTGAATAAGTCAGCAAAACAAGCAACGAAAAGGCCTGACAGCAATGTCAGGCCTTTTTCATTCATGGGT
>CAMARI010000085.1 GCA_945860515.1 Polaromonas sp. YR568 | reverse complement strand
CGTACAAAGCCAGAGCCATGTTTGAGCGCCAGCCGCGCACCCAGCAAACTGCCCACGATGTTGGCCAGCGCCATGCTCAGGGCGAAGTGCCACCACACATGGCCCTTGTAGGCAAACAGCAGCAGGGCCGCCAGATTGGTGGCGGTGTTGAGCAACTTGGCTGAGGCCGATGCGTTTAAAAAGTCATAGCCAAGCCAGCGCACAAATAAAAACACCAAAAAGCTGCCTGTACCCGGCCCGAAAAATCCATCGTAAAAACCCAGTACCAGGCCGATACAGCAGGCGGCGAAGGTCTCGGCGGCGCCGCTAAAGCGTGGCGCGTGCGTGCGGCCCAGGTCTTTTTTGACGAGCGTGTAAACCAGCACCGCCAGCAGCACAAAGGGCAGGGCCTTGCGCAAAAAGCCGCCTGAAATGAGGGTTACCAGCCAGGCCCCGGCCAAAGAGCCCGCAAAGCCTGCCCCCGCCGCTGGCAGCAGGGCCGACCAGCGCATTTGCACCCGGCTGGCGTACTGCACTGTGGCCACCGCCGTTCCCCAGACGGAGGCGCCCTTATTGACGCCAAACAGCGTGGCCGGGTGGGTGGTCGGAAAGACGGCAAACAGGGCTGGCACCAAAATCAGCCCGCCGCCCCCGACAATCGAGTCCACAAAACCGGCCAGCAGCGAGGCCAGCGTGACGATTAACAATTCCATGCGGACGATTGTCGCATCAGGCGAAGACCTCCAATCGCTATTTATTCAGGAGCGACGCGGCTTGTATTTATTGGTCTAAAACCCGACTTTATGCATTCTCAGGGCTTGATTTGGGCAAAAAAGAGCGCTGGGATGGCCAGCGCTCTTGTTTGGTGCGTCCGCCCTGCCGTTTGTGTTGGCGGGGCTTATACGTTGTCCTTTTATGGTGTCTCCTCGGCTTCTCGCATGCAGCGCCGTCAAGCGCTGGTGCAATGCATGAATGTTAGACAATGCACTGAGACAGTGCATTGGGACTTTCCCGCAGTCGGAGCGAATCGTCCTAACTTGGTCCTTTTTGTGCAATGGCTGGCAGGCCGGGCGTTATCGCGACCCGAATGGCCAAGCCGCAGCAGGACTTACATCACGTCAGCGTATCTGCCCAGATGTTGCTGGCCCAGTTCAGGGCATACACGCCTTCCAGCTCATTGGGTGCGGTGCTGATGCCGCCCGAGCCCGCCACCGTCTTGAAGGTTTTCTCAAGCGTCACGTATTCATGCACGCTGGCCACATGAATCACGTTTTTGGTGTCCACAAAGCTGTAGCAGGTATTGGTCAGCATCGGTGCAGGGTTCACGTCCCAGCCTGACATCTGTGCCACGATGGCGCTGGCCGCCACCTTGCCGTGGCTGTTAGCCATGTGCCCGCTTTTAGGCATGCCCGGTGCTACCTGAATCGAGTCGCCCAGCACGTGCACATCTTTGGCGGCGGTGGACTCAAAGGTCAGGTAGTTCACGCCGCACCAGCGGTTGTTGGCCTGGTTGTTCAGCCCGGTCTTCACAGCAATGGCCCCGGCACGCATGGATGGAATCACATTCAGCACAGACGCTTTCACATCGTCCTGAACATCGAATTTGACGGTGTTTGTTTTGGCATCAACCGCGATGGCCTTGTGCTGACCACGGTACTCAACCATGCCGGGGTACTGCTCAGCCCAGACTTTCTTGAACAGTCCGGGCTTGGACGTGACATCCGGATTCGCATCCAGAATCAGCACCTTTGAGCGAGGCTTGTTGGCCTTGAAATAACCGGCCACCACTGACGCCCGCTCATAAGGGCCGGGTGGGCAGCGATAGGGCGCTTCTGGAATCGTGATGGCAAACACGCCGCCATCGGGCATGGCTTGCAGCTGCTGGCGCAGCGCCACAGTTTCGGGTCCGGCTTTCCAAGCTTGCAGTATCTGGCCGCTGGCATGGGCGGCCTGCAGGCCTTCGATGCCGCCAAACATCAAATCAACACCGGGCGACACCACGAGCTTGTCGTAGGCAATCACGCTTCCGCCGCGCAAGGTGACAGTTTTTTTGGCGGTATCGATGCTGTCTGCAAAGTCTTTGACAACCTTGACGCCGTGGTTCTTGCTCAAACCGGCGTAGGAGGTGGTTAGAAAGTCGACTTGCTTCACGCCACTGACGACCAGATTGGACATCGGGCACGAGACGAACGCGTCTTGCGGTTCAATCAGCACCACGTCAATTTTGTAATCCGACAGCAGGCGCACATACTTGGCCGCCGTCGCGCCGCCGTAGCCGCCGCCAATCACCACCACTTTGGCTTTGGATGGCACACCCGACATGCTGGCGCAAGCGGACAAGCCAGAGATGCCCAGCAGACTCAGGGCAGCAGACGAGTGCAGAAACGTACGGCGACTGGAAAGCGTTGTTTTGGTCATGATGAACTTTCTTATTTCTTTTGTGCTGCGAAATAGGTGGCGATCACCTCAATCTGAGCGTCGCTGTAGCCCTTGCTGAGCTGGTGCATCACGGTGGCGGGGCGGGTGCCGGTCTTGAAGGCTTTCATTTGTGCCACGGTATAGGCCTTGTCAAGGCCCGCCAGCGACGTGACGCTGGAACCGGTCACGGCCACACCGTTGGTGCCGTGGCAGTTGGCGCAGGTGGCAGCCAGGCTTTTGACGTACAGCGCCTCTTTGCCTGCATCGCTTTGGGCAAAAGCAGCTGTGCTGACGCAATAGATTGAGACTGCAAAAAAGACAGAGGCTCTGATTTTCATATGACGTCCAAATAAATGATGAGTGTTAATAATTTAGCGTGAACTACTCTTAGATGCATCGGGAGTAACCAGTAATGCATGTTTTATTACCAATCCACCCAGCTCTGCCTTCGAGCATCTGCAACCCAAAAAATTTTAAACGACGGGTCATCCCAATGTGTCATTCATGATGTTGGCAGCCCATGCCATGGCATACAAGGCCTCGACTTGCGACGGTGCTGGCGACAAGCCCCCAGCACCGGGGACCGTTACCATGGCTTTCTTCTCAGCATCATAGCGATGTACCGACGCCACGTGAATGACCTCGCTTTGGGACACAAAGCTGTAGCAGGTGTTGGCAATCAATGGCTCTGTTGGCACGGGTTGTCCGACAGATAAGGCGGCAATGGCACCCGCGCAGACTTTTGCCTCTTGATTGGCCATATGACCCGACTTGGGCATGCCAGGTGAACCGGCAATCGAGTCGCCCAACACGTGAATTCCTTGATGACGGGTTGATTCATACGTTAAAAAATCGACGCCACACCAGCGGTTGCCCACTGTTGCCAGCCCTGCGCGCCTGGCGATTGCGCCAGCTTTTTGCGGCGGAATCAAATTGATAACATTGAGTTTTTGTTTGCCGTGGACTTTAAGTTCAAGCGTCATATTGGCCGCATCAACACTTTCTACCTCGGCATTTGGAACGTATTCCAGCAGTCCTGCGTACTTGTTTTTCCAGACCGCTTCAAACAGACCCTTTTTGGATTGAATTTCCGGGTTGCTGTCAAATACCAACAACTTCGCCTTTGGATTTCTGGCTTGTAAATAATAGGCAATCAGGCTGGCGCGTTCGTAGGGCCCGGGTGGGCAGCGGTAAGGCACTTTGGGAATGTGCATGGCGATCGTTCCGCCCTGCGGCATGGCGTACAGCAGTTCCTTGAGTCGTTGGGTTTGCGCTCCGGCCTTCCAGGCATGAGGCACCAGTTCTTGTGCCCGAGCCGACTCCATGCCCGCGATACCCTGATAGTCGTATTCAACCCCAGGCGAGACGATCAACCTGTCGTAGGCCACGCGCTCATTGCCGACCCTGACTACTTTTTTCTCAGGGTCAATGTCGTCGGCCATGGCCCGGATCCACTTGATGTCGTGCTTGGTGACGAAGCGGTCATAAGGCGTGCTGATAGCTTTCAGCGTGATTCCTCCATAAACAACACGGTTGCTCATGGGGCACATGACAAAGTCTGCGTTGGGCTCAATCAGGGTGACCCGAAGCGCAGGATTAAATCGTTTGAGGTATTTGGCGACGGTAGCGCCGCCAAAACCGCCTCCAATGACAACAATGCTCTGGCCTTTGTCGGCACCGGATAAAAGAGGGGCACTGACCAGCGCAGCGGCGCCAGTTTGCAGAAATGCTCGGCGTTTAATTGTCATGAGGCGTTACCTCACCCGAGAAAAATAGTCTGCGATGCGCTTGAGCTGCTGGTCAGAGTAGCCACGCGCATGCTGGTTCATGACGGTACCTGTTTTGTCGCCCGTCTTATATGAAAGCAGCAAGCTGTACAACTCATCGGCATTGCGTGCGGCAATTGTCCTTCCGACGCCTTCAGCTTTGCCGTCGGTGCCGTGACAAGCCATACAACTTGACGCCCAGAGCGTGGCTTGAAAATCTGCTGGAGGCGTTGTGGCGGGTTGAGCCCTGATGTTGATGGAACCAAGCCCAAGACAAATTGCAAAAAACCAAAGCTTGCTTTTCATAATTTACTTTTCATGAATATTTACAAGCGCTTATGGTAACGATTTATTACATCATTAAAATAACCACAAAAACAAGGGTGATTTTTTGACTCAAAAATATGTTGGCAAGTGCACTGAAATAGGCTTGTGGCCAACGGGTTGCCGGTTGCTTAACGCCATTGCAAGGCGGGGCAGGCTGTTTGCCGTTTGCCTTGCCGCGCTTGATCGGGCAAAGGCGTTGATGCTGTGCAGCCGGCCAGCACGATGAAAATGTAACAAAATTCAGAAAATCGCACGGTTACACCGCAACCCGCACCCCTTTGCGCTACTCGGCAACCTCAGCAGCCTGCAACATGGCTGACGGCGCAAAGCTGAACAGTTTGGCAATCAACACCGCTGGGAACTGCCCCTGCGCATCGTTGAAGTCGAGCACGGCGTCGTTAAACGCCTGACGCGCAAACGTCACCTGGTTGTCGAGACTGGTCAGTTCTTCGCAAAAGTCGCGAATAGTCTGGTCGGCTTTCAATTCCGGCAAGGCTTCGTTGAAAGCAAACAGGCTGCCCAGGCTGCTTGTCAAGGCTTGCTCGGCCGCCGTCAGTGTGGTCACGGCCAGTGCACTGGTGGGGCGGCTGCGAACCCCATCGCAAGCGGCTTTGGCTTGGTTGCGCGCGCTGATGACGGCCTCCATGGTTTCGCGCTCGTGGTTGAGGTATTTTTTGCAGGCTTCCACCAGCTTGGGAACAAGATCGTAGCGGCGTTTGAGCTGCACGTCGATGTGCCCAAAGGCATTGGCAATGGTGTTTGTCAGCCGCACCAGTCGGTTGTACGCGCCAACAGCCCAAAAGATGAGCAAAGCCGTCATGGCCAGAGAAATGATCTGTGTCGGGGTCATGCGCGCTCCTTGCCATGATCGGCATCATTGATCTTTGGGATCTAGACCCCCAAAATCTGAAAGTCAGCCCCCGGCGCGCTGGTACAGCCCCTGCACCTTGGGCACATTGGCTTGTAGCTGCTGAATGCGCTGCGGGCCCGACGGGTGGGTCGACAAAAAGCTCGGGCCGCCTGCACCGCCGCTGGCCTGCCCCATTTTTTCCCACAGGCTGACGCTGGCTTGCGGGTTGTAGCCAGCGCGTGCGGCCAGCTCCAGCCCTACCAGGTCGGCATCGGTTTCGTCTTCACGGCTGAATTTCAGGGTCAGCAGTTGGGTGCCAAGACTTGCGGCCACCTCGCCCAACTGGCCCAGGCCGAGGAGTTGTGCGCCGATCGACAGCACGGTGCCCGTGCCCTTGCTTTTGGCAATCCTGGCCCGTGCATGTTCACGCAGGGCGTGGGCCATTTCGTGGCCCATGATCATTGCGGCTTCGTCGTCGCTCAGTTCGAGCTGATTCAAAATGCCGGTGTAAAAAGCGATCTTGCCGCCCGGCATGCAAAACGCGTTGATCTGTTTGCTGCCCAGCAAATTGACTTCCCACTTCCATTGTCTGGCGCGGTCATTCCACTGTGCGGTTTGCGGCACCAGCTTGGCGGCAATGCGCTGCAGGCGTTGCAACTGCGGATTGCCAGCCGGGGCCAGCGCGCCTTTTGCACGGGCGTCGGCCAGCAACTGGCCGTACTGCTGGCTGGCCGCGTCTTCAAGATCTTCAGCCGGCACCAGCTTGCGCAGGCCAGACGACGGCCCCACGTCAACCTGTGCCAAAGCAGGCGCAACCGGCGCTGCCATGGCAGCAGAGCCGGCAGCCAATAAAAATGCCCGTCGGTGAACCCAAGCGGAAGATTTTGCGTCGCATAAAAAGCACATCGCCTAATAATACTCAAAAGTGATTTGAAACATGTCAGATAAAAACCCGTCCTCCACCATGCCAGCAGCAGGCACACCCACAACTGAAAAAGGCAACAAGCCGTGGCGCGAGGTGTTCGCCGTCTACGCCGAGCCTGCCACGCTGCGCATGCTGCTGCTGGGCTTTTCAGCCGGGCTGCCGCTGCTGCTGGTGTTTGGCACGCTGAGTTTTTGGCTGCGTGAGGCGGGAATCAACCGCACCACGATTGGCTACCTGAGCTGGGTTGGTTTGGCCTATGCCTTCAAGTGGGTGTGGGCACCGCTGGTCGACCGCATGCCGATACCGGTCCTCACGCGCCTGCTGGGCCGCAGGCGCAGCTGGCTGTTGGTCTCGCAAATCGTCATCATCGGCGCGCTAATTGGCATCGGTTTGACCGACCCGCGCCTGGCGCTCACGCCGGTAGTCTGGTGTGCATTGGCCATTGCTTTTGGCTCGGCCACGCAAGACATTGCGCTGGATGCCTACCGGATTGAATCAGCCGACACCGACCGTCAGGCCGCCCTGGCCGCCGCCTACCAAACCGGCTACCGCATCGCGATGATTTGGGCCGGTGCTGGTGCCCTGTGGATTGCCGCGCGGGCTGAAGTGACGGGTGTGGTGGGCTACCAGCAAGGCGCGTGGCAAACCGCTTACTGGGTGATGGCCGCGTCAATGTTGCTGGGCTTGGGCACGGTGCTCTTGTCGCCGGAGCCCGCCATGCGCTTGATACCCCCCGCGCGCAACGCCGCCGAGTGGCTGAAAAGCGCCCTGATTGAACCGTTTTCCGACTTCTTGCGCCGCTACGGCAAGCAGGCCATCTTGATCCTCGCGCTGATTGCGATTTATCGCATCAGTGATGTGGTGATGGGCATCATGGCCAATCCGTTTTATGTGGACATGGGCTACACCAAGGACGAAGTGGCGGCGGTGACCAAAATCTATGGCGTCATCATGACGCTGGTGGGTGCCTTTGTCGGCGGTGTGCTGGCCATGCGCTTTGGCGTGATGCGTGTGTTGATGCTGGGCGCGGTGCTGTCTGCGGTCAGCAACCTGCTGTTTGCCTGGCTTGGCTCGCGTGGCCACGATGTGTGGGCACTGACGTTTGTCATATCGGCCGACAACCTGTCCAGCGGCATTGCGTCGGCAGCGTTCATTGCCTATTTGTCCAGCCTGACCAACATCAACTACTCCGCCACGCAGTACGCGCTGTTCAGCTCCATGATGCTGCTGTTGCCCAAATTTCTGGCGGGCTATTCTGGCAAGTATGTCGATGCCTTTGGCTACAGCCACTTTTTTACTGCCACTGCTTTGCTGGGCTTGCCCGTGCTGGTGCTGGTCTGGCTGGCCTCGCGCATACAGCCGCCAGCGCCCGGCAAGTAGCCCCCAGCGCGGTTTACCCCATCTTTACCCAAGCGACAAACTTGCTTGCCGCAACCCAGCAAGGATAGCTTCATGGCACAACAACACCTGCTCATGATTGAAGACGACACCCGCCTGGCCAGCATGGTGGGCGAGTATTTGCGTCAGTCCGGTTATGGGTTTACCCATGCGGCTGATGCCGCTACTGGTCTGGATGCGCTGCAAACCACGCCACCTGAGCTGGTCATCCTGGACCTGATGCTGCCCGACATGGATGGTCTGGAGGTGTGCCGCCGCATCAAAGCGGCCAGCCCGGGGATTGCCGTGCTGATGCTGACCGCCAAGGGCGACCCGATGGACCGCATCGTGGGCCTAGAAATGGGTGCTGACGACTATCTGCCCAAACCCTTTGAGCCGCGCGAGCTGCTGGCGCGGATTCGGGCGGTTTTGCGGCGCGGCAGCGAAATGGTGGCCGGCATCAGCAGTGCGTACAAGGTCATGCGCTTTGGCTCGCTGGAGATTGACCGCGATGCGCGTTTTGTCAGTGTCTCAGGCAAGCCGTGCGAGCTGACGTCCTATCAGTTCGACTTGCTGGTGGCGCTGGCCGAGCGGGCCGGCCGGGTGCTGACCCGCGACCAGATCATGGAGGCGGTACGCGGCCGCGAGCTGGAGGCATTTGACCGCTCCATTGACGTGCACATGGGCCGCATTCGCAACGCGATCGAGGTGGACGCCAAAGAGCCCAAGCGTATTCTCACGGTGCGTGGCGTGGGTTACGTCTTTGCCAAGCAGCAAGACTAAAACGGGACGAAAAACTGATGTGGTCGCGTTTTACATCAAAGCTTTACGTCCGCATCTGGCTGGCGGTGGTGGCCACCGTGGTGGTGCTGACGGTTGCGGCTGCTGGTGTGTGGCATGCCACGCGCGAGCCACGCGAGCTGCCGATCCGCGAAATACTGGTGCATAACCAAGCCGGCGAGGTGATTGGCAGCGCGCAAACCAAGCCCGGCCGCAAGCCCGGTAGCGGGCTGGAGTTTGATGTGACCACCAATGACGGTCAGACCCTCTACATGCTGTTGCCGCGTCCTCCTCGCCCCCCTGGCGCGGGACCGTTCGGTCGCCCGCCGCTGGGTTTTGGTTTTGGCTGGATGCTGGGTCTGGTCGGCCTGGCGGTGGCATTGGGTGCCTACCCCATCATCCGGCGGCTCACGCTGCGCCTGGAGGCGCTGCAACGCGGTGTCGAGCGCTGGGGCCAGGGTGACTTGTCGGTCAGGGTGGATGCCGAAGGCAAAGACGAAGTGGCTTTTCTGGCCGAACGCTTTAACCACGCCGCCCAGCGTGTTGAAACGCTGATGAACTCGCACAAGTCGCTGCTGGCCAATGCATCGCATGAATTGCGCTCACCCTTGGCCCGCATCCGAATGAGTCTGGAACTGATGAGCGGAGATGCCGCATCGCCGCAGCGACTGGAGGTGTTACGCAGCATCAGCGAGCTGGACCAGCTGATCGACGAAATCTTGCTCGCCAGCCGCCTGGATGCCAGGCAGGCCGACGCGGAGCCATTTGAGCAGCTCGATTTGACCGGTCTGGCCGCAGAAGAGTGCGCCAAAGCCGGTTCCGAGCTGGGCATCTCAACCAGCGGGCAAAGCCTGGTGATAAGCGGTTCACCTCGCCTGCTGCGCCGGCTGATGCGCAACCTGCTGGAAAACGCCCGGCGCTACAGCACGGGCGACATCCGCCTGGAATTGTCCAAAAACGGCACTGCAGATCAGGCGCTGGCCGTGATCAAGGTGCATGACCGGGGCCCCGGCGTGCCGGCAGCCCAGCGCGAACGCATTTTTGAGCCGTTTTACCGCCTGCCCGGTGCCAGCGAGCGAGACGGTGGCGTCGGTCTTGGTCTGGCGCTGGTCAAGTCGATCAGCGAACGACACGGCGGCAGCGTGCACTGCGAAGCCCGGCCCGGCGGCGGGGCCACCTTTGTGGTGGAACTGCCTAACGTCTAAACGCCTAAAGGGGCATCGCCGCCAGCACACGCGCAGCGCTGATGTCATTGAGGCAACGTGTGTGGCCCAGCGGGCATTCGCGCTCAAAGCAGGGCGCGCAGTCTAGCGGCGGTTGGTATGCCGCATCGCTTTTGAGCCACAGCACCGCCGCCTTGTCGCTCAACGGCGGCGTGTGCAGCGGGCTGCTGGAGCCAAAAACAGCCACCTGCGGCATGCCCAGCGCTGCCGCCACATGCATCAGGCCCGAGTCGTTGCTGACTATTGTTTTGCTAGCTGCCAGCACATGTATTGCTTGGGTTAAAGGCGTTTTTCCTGCCAAATTCAGACAATTTTTGGCGGCGCTGGCAATCTCGTGGCACAAACCCGCCTCTTTGCCAGAACCCAGCAGCACAACCGGCATCGCCAGTTGGGTGGCCAGTTCAGCGTAATGCGCTGCCGGCCAGCGCTTGGCTGGGCCGTATTCAGAGCCCGGCGCAAACACGGCATACGCACCCCGCGTCAAGCCCAAGCCGGCCAGGGTTTCGTCGATGTGCGCATCCGGGATATGCAGTTGCGGGCGGTCTGATTCAAACCCGGCCTCGCCACTGAGCGCCGAGTAAAAGGCCACCATGGGCGGCTTGTTCTTGGGGTTCTTCAATCTGTGCGTCAGCAGCCCGATGCGCGCCTCACCTAAATAGCCGATGCGTTTGGGAATACTCGCCAAAAACGGCAGCAGGGCGCTTTTTAGCGAGTTGGGCAGCACATAAGCTGCGTCAAACTGACCTTCCATTTGCCGGGCCATGCTGCGCCGCGCCTTGAACTGCAAACCGCCGTGCGCAAACGGAAATTCAATCACTTCAGCTACCTGCGGCATGGCCCGGTATATCGGTGCCACCCATGGCAGGGCTCCTACCGTGAGGCGCTCTCCGCGCGCCGCCAGCCGCAGCAGCAGCGGCTCTGTCATGACGGCATCGCCAATCCACTGTGGGGCGATGATGAGGGATCGGCTCAAAACGAGCCTTGCATCGACATCAGTTTCGAAAATAGTTCACACATCGTCATGGCCAAAAGCTCAGGGTTTTATCGGAATGCATGGTAACTGGTTCGTTTTTTGATGCATTGCTGTAGGAATTGGGTTACGAAGTCAACTCTACCAATCGTTAGCTGCGATCAGCGGCTCGCTTTCATTAACCAGGAGCTACCCCGATGAAAACCTCGACTCGCGTTGCTGTGGCCGTTGCCACGCTCATGTCGACCGTCAGTGCAATCGCGCAAACCAGCACTGGGGCGCCAGCCGTATCGGCCAACGACCCAAGCGCTATGGTGAATCAATTTGAAGCCACGACAGGTAAGTTTGAGGGTTACCGTCGTTCGGGCGCGAAGGGCATTTGCGCGACCGGCGAGTTTGTGGGCACGGCCGATGCCAGAGGCTTGTCAATCGCGTCCGTTTTCCGCGGCCAGGCAGTGCCTGTGGTGGTGCGATTTTCTGTTGGGGGCTCCAACCCCAAAGCACCCGACAACACCAAGTCCCAACGCAACCTGGCGCTGCAATTTAACTTGC
>CAMARI010000084.1 GCA_945860515.1 Polaromonas sp. YR568 | reverse complement strand
CACAAAATAGCGGCGGCCGCTCCGTCGCCCAAGGGCGAACACATCGCTCGCGTCAAGGGCCAGCTTCTTTCGCGATCGGCCAGCACATCTTCCACGGTGAGCTCGAACCGATATTGGGCTTTGGGGTTGAGGCTGCCATGGTGGTGGTTTTTGGACGCGCCCACCGCGATTTGCCGCTGTGTGGTGCCATGGGTCTTCATGTGCCAGGCCGCTTGCATGGCATAGGTGTCCATGAAAACGGTTCGCCCAGGTGCCATCTCGAAGGGCTTGCCAGCCGCTTCACCGGCGCGCCGGTAGTAGTCTTGCCAGCGTTGGGGTTCGAGTTGGTCAATGGCGGTGCCGAAGATTTCGGGAATACGCTCGGGTCGGTCAGGGCTGATGAGTTTTTCAACACCCATCGCCAGGCTGACTTGGCATTGGCCGGACAAGATGTCTTTCCAAGCCCCATGAAATGCGAGCGACGCTGTGGCGCACCCACCTTCCACATTGACCATAGGTACGCGCTCTGGGAATAGGCCTGATTGCACCATCGGTGTGAAACATACCTGCCCACGGATGCCCCCTTGTCCCCACTGCCCCATGCCGCAGTTGCCAAACCAAGCTTGTTCGATCAGATTGGCATCTGACATTGGCAGGCCAGCATCTTGCATCGCATCTGTGTAAGCCCATTGGGCTAAATCGGCAAAAGACCGATCAGCATGTTTGCCAAACGGCGTACACCCCGTTCCAATCACGTATACGTCGGTCATGGGTGAGTCGCCAATGTTGGCAAGTCATTGCGGCATCGACAAATGAGGTGCATATTGAATTTAATCACTTGATAATGCTTAAAATACCAAACGATTGTTTTTCTAAAAGCTTGTCCCGGCTATTATGGAAAACCCGGCAAGCCGCAAAAGTAGACCGGCAAAAGAATCCGAAGATACCTTGGGTCAGCGAGACGCTCAAAAAAAAGCGTTAGGCAAACTAAGCGTCTAGGCGTCAAAGCGATCAGCGTAATTCCCAAAGCAAGCCGCGTCGTTCCTCACTTTTCCCACAAATTTATTGGCTCAAATATTGAGCTGAAAAGTGGCTGAATTTGACACTGCAATCAACAAGCGAAGAACAACGGTCGGTTCGAATACCCCCGCACTTTCCCCTAGCACCTTCGAAATACTTCAAGAGCCAGGTTTTAGCGAGGATGCAATCCGGGCTCTGCCGCATGCCAGCGAACGACGTGGGATCATTGCGGCTTGCGCCACCGATTCCCAATAGCTGCTGTTGATTGAAGTAACTTTTCATGGAGTGTTTATGACTGATCGCTACGCCGCCTACACACGACTCGCATTTGACCGACCTGCGGACCGCGTCCTTCGGATCACCATCAACCGACCGGAAAAGCTCAATGCACTGGACTCAATAGGCCATGCCGAACTAACGGATGTCTGGCGCGATGTGGACCGTGATCCCGATATCAACGCCGTCATTTTGTGCGGCGCAGGCCGTGCGTTTTCCGCAGGCGGCGATTTCACAATGATCGAGGAAATCATCAGCGATTACGAAGTGCGATGCCGCACTTGGCGGGAGGCGCGTGATCTGGTCTACAACATCATCAATTGCAGCAAGCCTATTGTTTCCGCAATACAAGGGCCAGCGGTTGGTGCCGGGCTCGTGGCGGCTTTGCTGGCTGATATCTCGGTCGCTGCAAAAACCGCAAAAATCGTTGACGGGCACACGCGTTTAGGCGTAGCTGCCGGGGATCACGCTGTCATCCTATGGCCTTTGTTGTGCGGAATGGCCAAGGCGAAATACCATCTTCTTTTGTGCGAACCTGTCAGCGGTGAACGGGCTGAAGAGCTAGGGTTGGTTTCTTTGTGCGTAGACGAAAGTGAACTTCAGGCCAAAGCACTGGAGGTCGCGGTGAAGCTGGCTTCTGGGTCGCAATCAGCGATCCGGTGGACTAAATATGCTTTGAACAACTGGCTCAGGATGATGGGGCCAGCATTTGACGCATCCACAGCGCTGGAGATGCTTGGATTCACCGGACCCGACGCGGTCGAAGGGCTGGCGTCTCACCGCGAAAAAAGAAAGCCGGTTTTCGGACCGGCGAGCCAGGTCTGACGGTAGGCATCGGGTTGAAATCGATCACTAGCCGGCCGTCGACCAGCGCACTCATTTGCGGTGTTGGGATCTCAAGCGCGCGAATTGGACGCTGTCGAGCCGGGGTTTGCCGACGCCAATGCGGCTTGACGCAGGGTGGCCGGGAATATCGTCGGACATGTAGGCGCATGTGCCCAGCTCCTAATGCAAGCCTCCAGAAATAAAGCTATACGTTTCAATGAGTTAGCGCAGTTTCTCGATCACTCAAAGTTCAGAGTTCGCTGAAAATCGACTTTTTTCAACGATCACCACTTGAAACGGTCATGAAAAGCCCCTATCATTAGCACTCGACGGCAATGACTGCTAACAACACCTCGTGTCGCAGTCTCGCTGATGTCAGACCCTTGTGTTTGGCGCCTTTGAACCTTAAAACCTACTGTTTTACAACTGGAGAACCCATGAAACTTCGCCCTCTGCACGACCGCGTGATTGTCAAACGCGTGGAAAACGAAACCAAAACCGCTTCAGGCATCGTCATTCCTGACAGCGCCGCTGAAAAGCCTGATCAAGGCGAGATCCTGGCTGTTGGCCCAGGCAAGAAAAACGACAAAGGCGAAATTCAGCCGGTCGGCGTCAAGGTGGGTGACCGCGTGCTGTTCGGCAAATACAGCGGCCAGACGGTCAAGGTTGACGGCGACGAGTTGCTGGTCATGAAAGAAGAAGACTTGTTTGCTGTTGTTGAGAAGTAATCTCTTCAGCTCAAGTCACTACTAATTTAATAGCTGTTCGCCCAAGTATCAATTTGGCTGCAGGCACTTTTAACACCCTAATTTAGCTTTTTAACCCTTTCCAGGAGCCACACATGGCAGCAAAAGATGTAGTTTTCGGCGGCGAAGCCCGCGCACGTATGGTCGAAGGCGTGAATATTCTCGCCAACGCCGTCAAGGTAACTCTGGGCCCTAAAGGCCGTAACGTCGTGCTGGAGCGCTCTTTCGGCGCCCCTACCGTGACCAAAGACGGTGTGTCCGTCGCCAAAGAAATCGAACTCAAAGACAAACTGCAGAACATGGGTGCGCAGATGGTCAAGGAAGTTGCTTCCAAGACGTCTGACATCGCTGGTGACGGCACCACGACTGCTACCGTGCTGGCACAAGCCATCGTCCGCGAAGGCATGAAGTACGTTGCCGCTGGCATGAACCCGATGGACCTGAAGCGCGGCATCGACAAGGCTGTGACGGCTTTGGTTGAAGAGCTGAAGAAAGCGTCGAAAGCCACCACCACCTCGAAAGAAATCGCACAAGTTGGCTCGATCTCCGCCAACAGCGACGAAACCATTGGCAAGATCATTGCTGATGCGATGGACAAAGTCGGCAAAGAAGGCGTGATCACCGTTGAAGACGGCAAATCGCTTGAGTCCGAGCTCGACGTGGTTGAAGGCATGCAGTTTGACCGTGGCTACCTGTCGCCTTACTTCATCAACAACCCAGAAAAGCAGTCCGCGATTCTGGACAACCCGTTTGTGCTGCTTTACGACAAGAAAATCAGCAACATTCGTGACCTGCTGCCTACGCTGGAACAAGTCGCCAAGGCTGGCCGCCCACTGCTGATCATCGCTGAAGAAGTTGACGGCGAAGCCCTGGCAACGCTGGTGGTCAACACCCTGCGCGGCATCTTGAAAGTGGTGGCTGTCAAGGCTCCAGGCTTCGGCGATCGCCGCAAAGCCATGCTGGAAGACATCGCCTGCCTGACCGGCGGCAAGGTCATCGCTGAAGAAGTCGGCATGTCGCTTGAGAAAGCCACACTGGCTGACCTCGGCCAGGCCAAGCGCATTGAAGTCGGCAAAGAAAACACCATCATCATCGACGGTGCTGGTGCTGCTGCTGACATTGAAGCGCGTGTCAAGCAAGTGCGCGTTCAGATTGAAGAAGCGACCAGCGACTACGACCGCGAAAAACTGCAAGAGCGCGTGGCCAAGCTGGCTGGCGGTGTTGCCGTGATCAAGGTTGGCGCTGCCACCGAAGTCGAAATGAAAGAGAAAAAAGCCCGCGTTGAAGACGCCCTGCACGCGACCCGCGCTGCGGTGGAAGAAGGCATTGTTGCTGGCGGCGGCGTTGCCCTGCTGCGCGCCAAGCAAACCGCTGGCGTCATCAAAGGCGACAACGCTGACCAGGACGCCGGCATCAAGCTGGTGATGAAGGCCATTGAGTCACCCTTGCGGGAAATCGTGTTCAACGGCGGCGGCGAAGCCTCTGTGGTTGTGGCCGCTGTGATGGCTGGCAAAGGCAACTACGGCTACAACGCAGCCAACGAAACTTACGGCGACATGATTGAAATGGGTATTCTGGACCCCACCAAAGTAACTCGCACCGCACTGCAAAACGCAGCTTCTGTTGCCAGCCTGATGCTGACCACCGAGTGCATGATTGCAGAAGCACCAAAAGATGACGCCCCAGCCGGCGGCATGGGTGGTGGCGGCATGGGTGGTATGGGCGGCATGGGCGGCATGGACATGTAATGTCCGGCTGAGCCAGACTCGCTCTGGCTCAGCAACCGAAAGCCAACTATCAAAAGGGCTGCAGTGCGAAAGCGCTGCAGCCCTTTTTTAATGCTTTCTAAATGGGCGCTTTATTTGCCCGCCACACGCAGCGCCCGGTCGTAATAAGACAAATCCAGGTACTTTGCGGGGTCAGGCGCAACGCCGCCCCACTGCCCTTCCATTTCGGCCCGCAGGGACAGCACATTGCGAAAACCTTCGCGGTGCAAGCCTGCATCGGTAGCCATTCCAAAACCGGGTGTGGTCAGCGCCTCCAGGCTTTGGGCGGCCACGGCGGGCGGCAGCTTGAAGCGGTCTTCGAGCAGCTTGGCCATCTCTGCGCGGTTTGCTGGGTCCATGGCGTAGCGGGTGCCTTCAATGTAAGCGGCAATGTAGCGCTCCAGGGCAGACGCATTTTGAGCGGCCCAGCTTCGCATGACAAAAGCGCCGGTCGCCTGATAGGGGCCAGCCAGTTCTGTGGCGCGGCCCAGGCTTTTGATGCCCCGTTCACGCACCGTGAAAGAAAATGGTGGATTGACCATGCTGGCGGCCAAATCTGGATTGGCGACCATCGCGGCAGATCGCCCCTGCGTGCCGCCGGCCAGCTTGAGGCTGTAGTCGCGACCTTCCAGAAGGCCCTTGTTTTTGAGGATTTTCTTGGCCACCAGTGCGTAGGCGGTGTTGGGGGCGTCCACAGCCAATGACTTGCCGCGAATATCGGCAAAAGAATTGATGTCGGGCCGCACCATGAATTCGTTCATGCCTGAGTCTCCGCCGGTGACGATGATCACATCATGTTTGGCCATTTCGACCATCGCCACGGCATTGTCGACCGCCGCAATGGCGATCTCAAAACGACCCGCAGGCAAGCCAGCGCGCTGAGAGCTAGAGTCTGGGGTGTTTTGCACCTCAATCGTCAGGCCGCGCTTGGCAAAAAAGCCTTTGTTGATGGCCGTCAGCAGCGGCAGATTGCTGGAGCCTGGAAACACATTGACCCGCAGCGTCGTTGGCACAGGCGCCGGTGGCGTCGCCGCACAACCTGCGACAAGCAGGCCGGCGAGCGCGGCACATCCAGCGATGAAACGATAAAGCATGGGTAGTCTCCAGGATTGATATAAATCTGGAAATTATGCAGTCGGCGCATGGGCTGCGCCATGCTCGGTTACCAGAGGCGGCGCAGCTTACTGCAGGCGCTTGAACGGCCTCGCTGACCAGGACAAAGGAGGCTGAAGTAACATTAAGTAACATGAAGTAACATTCAAAAACTACGCCATGCGCCTCAACATGAAAAAAAACTGCCCGCCTGCTTTTCCCTCTCGCCTGCTCGTCTTGCCGCTTCTGATGATCTGGCTGGCCGCCCTGGCACCGCTAGCCCATGCCCAGGCGGCACCACGTATCGGGCTGGTGCTGGGTGGCGGCGGTGCGCGTGGTGCAGCCCACGTCGGAGTGCTGCAAAAACTGCAGGAGTTGCGTGTTCCGATTGATTGCTTGGCGGGCACCAGCATGGGCGGCCTGGTGGCAGGCGCTTTCAGTTCAGGACTGTCGCCCGTCGACATGCAACGGGCGCTGCGGCAAGCCGACTGGCGCGACATGTTCAAAGACGCCGCCAGCTATGCCGATTTCACGCCGCGCCTCAAGGGCTTTTCGCAAATCTATATCCCGGGTTCTGAAGCGGGCGTTAAAAACGGCTCGCTACAGTTCCCGTCGGCCGTGCTCAGCGGCCAGAAGATCAAGTTCTTCATTGACCGGCTGGTACGCGCCGACCTGGCGCCCCAGCGCGTCGAAAGCCAGCACCTGCCGCTAGCCCTGCTCACCACCGACATCGTCACAGGCCAGCGGCGTGCCTGGCGCAACGGCGACCTGGCCTCGCTGATGCGCGCGACCATGTCTGTGCCTGGCTTGATGTCCCCCGTCAAGTACGAGGGCCTGAGCCTGGTCGATGGCGGCTTGGTGGACAACGTGCCGATTGCCGAGGTAACAGACCTGTGCCGGCCTGATGTGGTGATTGCCATCAACGTCGGCTCGCCGCTGCTCAAGGCCGAGGACATCGACGCCTCGCCGCTGTCCGTGACGGCGCAGATGATCAACCTGCTGACCGAGCAAAATGTCACCGAGTCGCTGAGCCTGCTGCGGCCGGGCATCGACATTTACATCCAGCCCGATCTGGACGGCATCACGGCAGCTGACTTCGAGCGCAGCGACGAGACCATTGCACGCGGTTATGCAGCGGCCTCCCGGGCGCAAGACCAGTTGCAAAGCCTGGCGCTGGGGGCGTCTGACTACGCCGTCTGGCTGAGCCGGATGGCGCGCAGCGGTGTGCCGCAGTTGACGCTGGACGCGGTAGAGACGGTCGGTCTGGATGCCGAGCGGACCCGCTTGTTTGCCGCGCAAATGCGCAACAAGGCCGGCGCGCCGCTGGACGTGAAGGTGCTGGAAGAAGACTTGCTGTATGCCTACGGCGAAGGCCGTTACAGCAACCTCGGCTACCAATTGGTACGCAGCGAGGACAAAAACATGCTTCGGCTTTACCCGACCGAAAAACCCTGGGGCCCGAACTTTTTGCGCAGTGGCCTGAACTTCGCTTGGGGATCGCGTGAAGATGCGCGCTACAACATCCGCCTGGCCTACCAGATGACGCAACTCAACCGCAGCGGTGGCGAGTTGCTGCTCACCGGGCAGCTGGGCTCGGACAACCTTGTGGGCGTCAACTGGTACCAGCCGCTGGAGGCCGACCGCCCCTGGTTTACCGAAACCAGTGCGCTGCTGGGCGCCCAATCGTTGGACTTGTACCAAGACGGCCGGGCGCAAGCGCGCCTCAAAACCGTGTTCACCGAAGTCAATACCGGCCTGGGCCTGAACCTGGGCCGACACGGCGTACTCAAGTCGGGACTCTTGCTGCGCAACCAAAATGCCAGCAACAGCATCGGCAGCCTGCTGCCTGCAGACCGTTCCAGCAATACCCGCGCCTGGTTTGCCCTGGCCGACCTGGACCGCTTTAACAGCCCCTACTTTCCGACCGAAGGCTGGCGCGCCCGCCTGATGCAAACCCAGGCCAGCGACTACGGCAAGCTGGACGGCAGCTTCAGTCAGGCGCTGGGTTTCGGCACTTATGTGCTCACCGGCCGGGTGGCCTTCACGAAGGCCAGCAAGGGGCAGCTGCCGATCAGCGATGCCGCCGTGCTGGGCGGCGTCAACAACATCTCTGGGCTGGCCTTCAAGCAGTTGCTGGGCTCGGACATGCGCTACCTGGGTTTGCGCAGCGAAAAAATCATCAGCCAAATGCCGCTGGGCCTGCGCGGTGACTTGCGCATCGGCTTGTCGCTGGAGGGCGGCACCATGCAACAGCGCTACTCAGAAACGCAAGGCAGCGGGCTGGTTCGATCGGCCAGTGTTTACCTGGGCGGCGAGACGGTGCTGGGCCCGATTTACCTGGGTCTGGCCAAGGCCAGCGGCAACGCTGCGCGCATTTTCCTTTTTATAGGTAACCCTTGAGCAGGGTCTGTCACTGACCAGCCGTTGAAGTTTTCAGCCGCGCCAGCAAACCGGCGGTCGACGGGTCCAGGCCGCTGGCGTCGCCGCTGTGCAAGCGTGATTCGATTTCTTTGGTCAGCTCTTTGCCCAGCTCGACGCCCCACTGGTCAAAGCTGTTGATACCCCAAATGGCCCCGCTGACAAAGACCCGGTGTTCTTGCAGCGCCAGCAGAGCGCCCAGGCTGGCCGGTGTGAGCTCGTCCAGCAGCAACACGGTGCTGGGCCGGTTGCCGGGGAAGTGCCGGTGACCGCCGTTATCGATTTTTCCCACCATCAGGGCCTGAGCTTGTGCCAGCATATTGGCCAGCAGTTTGCTGTTGTGGCCCGGCAAAGGGTGGCTTGCATTTTTCACAGCGATAAACTCAACCGGAATGACCGACGTGCCCTGATGCAGCATTTGAAAGTAGGCGTGTTGACCGTTGGTGCCCGGCTCGCCCCACAGGGCCGGTGCAGTGTCGTAAGGCAAGGCATGGCCCTGCGTGTCCACCCGTTTGCCATTGCTTTCCATTTCAAGCTGCTGCAAATACGCGGGCAGGCGGCGCAAGGCATGGCTGTAGGGGGCAATGCTGCGGTTGCTAAAGCCATGAAAATTGCGATACCAAACGTCCAGCAAGCCCAGGCGCACAGGCAGGTTTTGCTCCAGCGGCGCATGACAAAAATGCTTGTCCATGGCGTGCGCGCCAGCCAACAATTCACGAAAAGCCTTGCCGCCTATCGCTATGGCCAGGGGCAAACCAATCGCCGACCACAGCGAGTAGCGGCCGCCTACCCAGTCCCAAAAACCAAACGTGGTGGTGATACCGAATGCGTTGGCGGCTGCGATGTTGGTCGTCAGTGCGGCGAAATGGTGGCTGATGTCTTGCCCGCCTTGCGCTTCAAACCAGGCTTTGGCAGATTGCGCGTTCAGCATCGTCTCGGCCGTGGTGAAGGTTTTTGAAGCGATCAAAAACAGCGTGCTGCGCGGCTTGCACGCGGCCAGTACGTCTAGCAGGGCCTGGCCGTCAACGTTGGAGACGAAATGAATCCGTTGGGGCTGGTCTGCAAACGCGTGCAGCGCAAGCACCGCCATTTGCGGGCCCAGGTCTGACCCGCCAATGCCAATGTTGACGATGTCGGTGATGTGATCGCTCGCACGAACCTCGCTCGCAAAGGCCAGCATGGCGTTCAAGGTCACTTCAACTTCAGCCTGCTTGTCTGCCGTTTTATTAATAGCTGCTCGTGCTGGAATATATTGGACTGCAGGCGGATTTCGCAGTAAAAAATGCATCACGGCACGGTTTTCTGTACTGTTGACTGCCTGGCCTGCAAACATCGCATCACGGTGTTGCTCCAGCCCGCACTGGCGCGCCAGCTCAAACAACAGTGATTGTGTGGGGGTGTCCACCAGGTTTTTCGACAGGTCGGCAAAAACGTGCGGCGCGTCCTGGCTGAAGCGGGAAAACCGCTGCGGATCGGCTGCAAAGGCAGCGCGCACATCGAAGGATTTGCCGGCTGCTTCAAACGCGCTTGTCAGCTGCGCCCAGGCCGGGGTCTGGTCACACCGTGCACGCATCACAGCGCCAGCATCAGTTGCTCAAGCTTGATGGCGTCGGCCACAAAGCCGCGTATGCCTTCGGCCAGCTTTTCAGTCGCCATGGCGTCCTGGTTCAGTGCAAACCTGAAGCCGGCTTCGTCAAAATTAAAAGGCGGCAAATCAAGTGCCTTGGCCGCGTCAGCATTCAAGGCTTGCTGCAAAGGCGCATCGGTGGCCGCCAGCTGGGCCAGCAGATCAGGGCTGATGGTCAGCAAGTCGCAGCCCGCCAGCGCCGTGATCTGGCCGATGTTGCGAAAGCTCGCACCCATGATTTCGGTGGCGATGCCAAAGTGCTTGAAGTGCTGGTAAATGTCGCGCACCGACTGCACGCCGGGGTCATTGATGCCCACGTTGTCAGCCTCTACCCAGGCGCTGCCGCAGGCTTTTTTGTGCCAGTCATAAATGCGGCCTACAAAAGGAGAAATCAGTTGCACTTTGGCTTGCCCGCAGGCCACGGCCTGACAAAAGGAAAACAACAGCGTCAGATTGGTGTGGATGCCGCGCTGCTGCAGCCTTTCGGCAGCTTGTATGCCTTCCCAGGTGGCAGCGACTTTGATCAGCACGCGATCAATGTGCACACCCTCGGCCTGGTACAGCTCAATAATGCGTTCCCCGCGGGTGAAGGTCGCATTGGCGTCAAAGCTCAGGCGCGCATCGATCTCGGTCGACACGCGGCCAGGAATAACCTGTAAAATTTCACAGCCAAAACGCACCAGCAGGCGGTCCATGGTTTCATCCAGTTGGCGGTTTTTGAACTGGCTGACAACGCCTGCCATCAAGGGCTGGTAGTCGGGCTTTTGCACCGCTTTCAAAATCAGCGACGGGTTGGTGGTGGCGTCTTGCGGCTTAAACTGTGCAAGCTGCATGAAGTCGCCGGTATCGGCCACGACAGTGGTGAATTGTTTGAGAGCTTCGAGCTGATTCATGAGGTTGTAGTGTTCGTTTTCTGGTTACGATGATATCAACACGATACGAAACTTCATGACCTACATCGCCCACACGCCTGTCTCTTGGTGTACTGCGCTGCCCCCTGAGGGGGCTGTGCTTGCTTCGGGCGGCCCGGCGTGGCGCACGACGTCAGCCGGTTTTCAACGATGAGTTTTGATCTGATTTTGTTTGGCGGTACGGGCGATCTGGTGTGGCGCAAGCTCATGCCTGCATTGTTTCAAGCATTTCGCCACGGCTCGCTGCCTGAAGGAGGCCGGATTGTCGGCGTGGCGCGCGATGACTTGTCAGACGAGGCCTACCGTGCGCTCATCAAGTCGCGCTTTGACCAGGTTGAACTGGCCAAACGGCCCTCACAAGAAGAGTTCGCGCGTTTTGCGGCACTGCTGTTTTACCTGCGTATGGATTTGTCCAGCGCCTCAGACTACCCACGGCTGGCCAGCAAACTCCAAGAGCACGCTGCCGACACGGTGGTGATGTACCTGGCCACTGCACCGGCTCTGTTCACCGTTTTTTGTGAGCAGATGGCGGCGGCTGGTTTGAAGCGGCCGAACATGCGGGTGGTGCTTGAAAAACCACTCGGTCACAGCCTGGCATCAAACCGCGCCATCCATGCCAGTGTGCG
>CAMARI010000083.1 GCA_945860515.1 Polaromonas sp. YR568 | reverse complement strand
TTTTGCATTTCGGCGGCCACGTATTGCATTTCCTCCAAGCTGGGGGTGATCAGGCCGCTCAGGCCCACAATGTCTGCGCCCTCAACCTTGGCGCGCGCCAGAATCTCGTGGCAGGGCACCATCACGCCCATGTTCACCACTTCAAAGTTGTTGCACTGGAGCACCACGGTGACGATATTTTTGCCAATGTCGTGCACGTCGCCCTTGACGGTGGCGATGATGATTTTTCCTTTGGTCTTGACGTCGCCGCCTGCGGCTTCGAGCAGCAGCTTTTCGGCCTCGATATAGGGCAACAAATGCGCCACGGCCTGCTTCATCACCCGTGCGCTTTTGACCACCTGCGGCAAAAACATTTTGCCCTGGCCAAACAGATCGCCGACGACATTCATCCCGACCATCAAGGGGCCCTCAATCACGTGCAGCGGCCGGCCGCCTTCGGCTTCGATGAGCTTCCACATTTCTTCGGTGTCTTCGGTGATGAACTCGTTCATGCCGTGCACCAGCGCGTGTGACAGCCGGGCGCGCACTTCAAGATGGCGCCATTCATTGCGCTTGCTGTCGTCTTTTGCGCCGCTTTTGGCAGTCTCGGCCACTTCAACCAGGCGTTCGCCTGCATCTAGCCTGCGGTTCAGCACCACGTCTTCTACCCGCTCTTTCAGCGTGGGCTCCAGGTCGTCATAAACGCCCACCATGCCAGCGTTCACAATGCCCATGTCCATACCGGCCTTGATGGCGTGGTACAAAAAGACGGTGTGAATCGCCTCACGCACCGGGTCATTGCCGCGAAAGCTGAAAGACACATTGCTCACACCGCCTGACACTTTGGCGCCGGGCAGGTTGGCTTTGATCCAGCGTGTGGCGTTGATGAAGTCGACCGCGTAGTTGTTGTGCTCTTCAATACCCGTGGCAATCGCAAAAATGTTTGGGTCAAAAATGATGTCTTCTGGGGGAAAGTCGAGCTCATCGACCAGTACCCGGTAGGCGCGTTCGCAAATTTCTATCTTGCGCTCATAGGTATCGGCCTGGCCTTTTTCGTCAAACGCCATGACCACTGCCGCAGCGCCATAGCGCTTGAGCAGCTTGGCTTGTTGTTTGAAAGGCTCAAGACCCTCTTTCATTGAAATGGAGTTGACAATGCCCTTGCCCTGAATGCAGCGCAAGCCGGCCTCGATCACGCTCCATTTGGAGCTGTCGATCATGATGGGTACACGGGCGATGTCCGGTTCGCTGGCGATCAGGTTCAAAAACCGCACCATGGCCGCCTGGCTGTCCAGCATGGCTTCGTCCATATTGATGTCGATGATCTGCGCGCCGTTTTCAACCTGCTGGCGTGCCACGGCCAGCGCGGCCTCAAAGTCGCCATTCAAGATCATGCGGGCAAATGCCTTGGAGCCTGTCACATTGGTGCGTTCGCCAATGTTGACAAACAAATTTCCCGTGTCAATGCTGACCGGCTCCAGGCCAGACAGCTTCATCGGGGCAACGGTCGCGGTGCTGATGGTAGGCATGTCACTCACCTCAAATAGATGGGGTGAGCGTCGTTTAATCGTGCTTGCTGCTGCAGGCCTACGTGACCCAAGCCTCACGAAACGATGGTTTCGCTGCAACGCTCCTTGGGTTACGCGTATGTTATCCCAGCTCAGTCAATTGAAGCAGCACAGGCATCCAAATCCTGGAACACCCTGTTTGAAAAGAGCCGGTCAAGCCGCTTCTTTGTAAAAGTATCCGCTGTTCAAGCCGCGCCGGGCTACGGGCGCAACTGCTTGCGCAATCGCCGCAATGTGGTCTGGCGTGGTCCCGCAGCAGCCACCCACAATATTGACCAGGCCTTCGGCTGCAAACTCATGCAGCAGCCGTGAAGTCACATCCGGCGTCTCATCAAAGCCGGTATCGCTCATCGGGTTGGGCAAGCCGGCGTTGGGGTAGCAGCTGATAAAGGTGTCGCCCGCCACCCGCGCAAGCTCTTGTATGTAAGGGCGCATCAGCGCCGCACCAAGCGCGCAGTTCAGGCCCACCGCCAGCGGCCGGGCGTGGCGCACGCTGTGCCAGAAGGCGGTGACGGTCTGGCCGCTCAAGATGCGGCCTGAGGCATCCGTGACCGTGCCACTGATGATGAGAGGCAAGCGCTCGCCCGAGTCGTCAAAGTACTCGTCAATCGCAAACAGCGCCGCCTTCGCGTTGAGCGTGTCAAAAATGGTTTCCACCAGCAGCACATCGCTGCCGCCCTTGACCAGCGCTTCGGTTTGCTCGTAATAGGCCTTGCGCAGCTCCTCAAAACTGGTGTTGCGCGCGCCCGGGTCATTCACGTCGGGGCTGATGCTTGCGGTTTTGGGGGTGGGGCCGAGTGCGCCCACCACAAAACGTGGTTTGTCAGGCGTTGAGAACTTGTCGCAAGCCGCGCGCGCAATACGGGCTGATTCGTAGTTCATTTCCACCGCCAGCTCGGCCATGTCGTAGTCGGCCTGAGCCACGGTGGTTGCGCCAAAGGTGTTGGTTTCAACCATGTCCGCACCTGCCGCCAGATAGCCTTCATGAATATCGGCGATCACATCAGGCCGCGTCAGGCTGAGCAACTCGTTGTTGCCCTTGATGTCTTTGTGAAAGTCTTTAAACCGCTCACCCCGGTACTGCGCCTCGCTGAGTTTGAACCGCTGAATCATCGTGCCCATCGCGCCATCTAACATGGCGATGCGTTGCTCAAGAATGGCAGGCAGCTGCTGGCCACGGGTGTAGGTGATGGGTTTCATCATTTCATTTTAAACGGGGGGTTCGCAAACACCTGTTGACCTCATACTTTCCGTGACAATATGGGCTCTAGTTCACATTGCCAATGAAAAACCTACAACCCAAAGAAGCCTACGCTTGGCTGCAAGCACACCCCGACGCGCTGTTTGTTGATGTACGTATGGAAATTGAGTCTCTGTACGTGGGCCGGCCACCCGGCGTTGTGAATGTGCCCTGGTACGAATATCCTGACCTGCAGCCTGATGCAGACAAGTTTGCAGAAATGGTGGCCAGGGAAGCGACGGGCAAAGACCAGCCGCTGCTGCTGCTGTGTCGGTCTGGCCAACGCACGCTGGCGGCTGGTGATGCGCTGGAGGCGGCAGGCTTTACCGACGTGCAGCATGTCGTGCATGGTTTTGAGGGTGAGCTGGACGAGCATTTCAAGCGCTCGAGGTTGTCGGGATGGCGGTTTGACGGGCTTCCATGGGAGCAAATGTAGGCTTGTAGATGGTTTTACCTGTCAAATCTGCCCCCAAGCCAATGATTGCATGCGCTCTGATCTCCGTTTAAATAGCAAATAAATTGATCTGAATTGACTGAACCCGTCCATCAAGCCACCCATCAACCCTCGCCGCTGGACATTTTGGGCGAGGTCTTTGGCTATGCTGACTTTCGCGGGCCGCAGGCGGCCATCGTTGACCATGTGGTCGGTGGTGGCGATGCGCTGGTGCTGATGCCAACGGGCGGCGGCAAATCACTGTGCTACCAGATACCGGCCATCACGCGGCAAAACGCGGGGCACGGCGTCACCATCGTCATCTCGCCCTTGATTGCGCTGATGCACGACCAGGTCGGTGCGCTGCGCGAGGCGGGCGTGTCGGCTGCGTTTTTAAATTCGACGCAGAGCTTTGATGAAGCCAGCGCCATTGAAAAGCAGTTGAAAAGTGCCGAGTTGACCCTGCTGTATGCAGCGCCCGAACGCATCAACACGCCACGCATGAAAGACCTGTTGCGCGGCCTGAATCAGCGCGGCAAATTGAGTCTGTTTGCGATTGACGAGGCGCACTGCGTCAGCCAGTGGGGTCACGACTTCAGGCCCGAATATCGAAGTTTGAGCCTGCTCCATGAGATGTTTCCTGACGTGCCGCGCATGGCGCTGACGGCCACCGCCGATGCGCTGACGCGGCAAGACATGGTCGAGCGCCTGCAGCTTGAAGATGCGGCGCAATTTGTGTC
Source organism: Polaromonas sp. YR568 (assembly GCA_945860515.1). Taxonomy (GTDB): domain Bacteria; phylum Pseudomonadota; class Gammaproteobacteria; order Burkholderiales; family Burkholderiaceae_C; genus Polaromonas. The sequence goes on along the minus strand of CAMARI010000083.1, from coordinate 7,383 downwards.
CAGCTTTGACCGACCGAACATCCGCTACAGCATCGTCGAAAAAACCGACGCCACGCGGCAACTGCTGCGTTTTATTCAAACTGAACACGCAGGCGAAGCAGGCATCGTGTACTGCCAGTCACGCAAGCGGGTTGAAGAAATTGCCGACACGCTGGCCGGTGCAGGCATCAACGCCATGGCCTATCACGCGGGGCTTGACTCGGCGCTGCGGCAACAGCGCCAAGACAAGTTTTTGCGCGACGACGGCATGGTGATGGTGGCCACGATTGCCTTTGGCATGGGCATTGACAAGCCCGACGTGCGCTTTGTAGCACACCTGGACATGCCCAAAAACATCGAAGGCTACTACCAGGAAACGGGTAGGGCGGGGCGCGACGGGCTGCCCGCCAATGCCTGGATGACTTACGGCCTGAACGATGTGGTCAACCAGCGCCGCATGATTGACACCAGCGAGGCCGCCAGCGAAGAGTTCAAGGCCGTGATGCGTGGCAAGCTCGATGCGTTACTCAATCTGGCCGAAGGAACGGCATGCAGACGGGTGAGCTTGCTTGCCTATTTCGACGAAAAATATGTTGAGGCTAAAGATAAGCCTTTTTCCGACGGGCCGCCCCTAGGAAAAAACGCCCCCTCGGGGGGCAGCGAATTACACGAAGTGACGAGCGTGGGGGCGCGTTGCAATAACTGCGACAACTGTTTGCAGCCACCAGCCGTATGGGACGCGACCGACGCAGCCCGCAAGATCCTGAGTTGTATTTACCGCGTGCAGCAGGCCAGTGGCATCAGTTTTGGGGCCGGGCATCTGATGGATATTTTGCGCGGCAAGGCGACTGAAAAAGTGCTGCAACACAGCCACGACAAGCTGTCTACTTTCGGCATTGGCAGCGAGCTCGCTGAAACCCAATGGCGCGCAGTATTGCGCCAGCTGATTGCCAAAAACATGGTTTTCGTGGATGCCGAAGCGTACGGCACGCTGCAGTTGCTGCCCGATGCGCGCCAAGTCCTCAAAGGCCAGACCAGCGTGATGCTGCGTGAACAAACCGGCTCTGAAAAATCAAGCCGGGCTAAAAAAGTCACCAAAACATCTGCCAAAGGCATTGCCGAGGCCGCACTCAACGCAGGCGCACTGGAACGATTGGCCAGGCTCAAAGCCTGGCGCGCGGAAGTGGCCCGAGAGCACAACCTGCCGGCATTTGTGATTTTTCACGACGCCACGCTGCGCGCCATCGCCGAGCGCGCCCCCCAGTCCGTACACGAGCTGCAAGGCATTGCCGGCATGGGCGTTAAAAAGCTCGAGGCCTATGGTGCCGAAGTGATGCGTGTTTGTGCGGCCCCTGATTAAGCTGGCACACTCGGACAGTGGACCAAGCTATTTTCAGCTACCAAATGAATAGTTACCGTTTTTGACGGCTTTCCACTCTTTTGCATGCAAAACAACTCTTCATCCGCCGCACCAGCTTCCCCTTTGGCAATGGCTCAAGTTCCGCTGTGGCGGCAGCTTCAAGGCGCCAGCGGCTTGCTGTTGGCGGTCCGCGATGGCCAGTCCATGACCGCCGCCTTGCTGGACGTGGATGCGCGTTTGCGACCGGGCGTGCAGGCGTTGGGCTTTCACGCCTTGCGCTGGCTGGGTCGAGCCGAGGCGCTGCGCCAACAACTGGCCAAAAAGCCACCGCCGCCTGAGGCCGATGCCTTGCTGTGCGTGGTTCTCGCCTTGCTTTGGCGAGAAAAAAAAGCCCCCACGCTTGCCACTGCGTCTGCGTCTGCTGCGCTGCCCCCCGAGGGGGCTCATTTTGCTAGGGGCGGCCCGTCGGAAAATTGGACGCCAGCCTATACAGACTTTACGCTGGTCGACCAGGCTGTTGAAGCGGCCAAGCGCAGCGAAGCGACCACCCACCAAGCCAGCTTCATCAACGGTTGTCTGCGGCGTTTTTTACGGGAGCGTGATGCGCTGGTGGCCAAAACCGATGCCAACCCGCAAGCCGTGTGGAACCATCCCCAGTGGTGGATAGACCGCCTGCGCAAAGACCATCCCGAGCAGTGGCAAGCCATCTTGCGTGCCAACAACACCAAAGCGCCGTTGACGCTGAGAATTAACAGACGAAAAACGTCTGTAGACCAATATCTTCAAGCGCTAGCAGCTATGAATATTGAAGCGGCAGCATTGGGCGATCAGGGTGTGGTGCTGGCGCATGCGGTGGCAGTGCCGTCCTTACCCGGTTACGCAGAAGGTCATTTCTCAGTGCAGGATGCTGCGGCGCAAATGGCGGCACCCCTGCTGATAGGGGCCTTGCCGCCGGGCCAGGGTCTGAACATTCTTGACGCCTGTGCTGCCCCAGGCGGCAAAACCGCGCACCTGCTAGAACTGGCCGACTGCACCGTGACCGCCTTGGACATTGATGCACGCCGCTGCGAGCGCATTGACCAAAACCTGACGCGCCTGGGCTTGTATGCCCAGATCACCGTTGGCGATGCAGCCCAGCCCGGCCGGTGGTGGGACGGCGTGCTGTTCGACGGAATTTTGCTGGACGCTCCCTGCACGGCATCGGGCATCGTGCGTCGCCATCCTGACGTGCGCTGGCTGCGCCGCCCGACGGACATCGCGCAGCTGGCCAGTATTCAGGCGCAGTTGATGCAAACGCTCTGGCCACTGCTCAAACCGGGCGGTGCCATGGTGTACTGCACCTGCTCGGTATTCAGGGCCGAGGGCGATGCGCAGGTGCAAACGTTTCTTGCGCACCACACTGACGCCCGATTGGAGCCCTCTCCAGGCCATTTAATGCCCCAAAACGGCTCATCTGGCGCGGTCTTCCCGGACAATTTGTTGGGTGAACACGACGGTTTTTATTACGCCCTCATTAAAAAGCAGACTGCTTGAGGCTGCGATGCGTTTTCCGGGATGCGGGTCAGTGCAGCGTATGGCTTGTTTTGCCGTGATGGTTTCCAGTCGTTTCCTGGCGGCTTTGATGCTTTGCCTGGGCCTGCTGCCGCTCAGCCCAAACGCCCTGGCGGCTGACATTGGCCAATGGAAAGTGGAGCGCGCCGAGGATGGCGTTTACCTGTCGGCGAACGTGCGTTTTGAGCTGCCCATGCCGGTTGAAGATGCGCTGGTCAAAGGCATCGCCATGTTTTTTGTGGTCGAAGCGGACATCTACCAGAGCCGCTGGTACTGGACGGACCGGCGCGTGGCCAGTTCCACGCGCACCATCAGGCTGGCGTATCAACCCTTGACGCGTGTCTGGCGGGTCAATATTGTCAACGGTGTCGTGCAGGGGGCAGGCGGCCTCAGGGCCACACTGAACCAGAACTACGACAGTCTGACGGATGCGCTGTCAGCTGTGCAGCGTCTGTCGCGCTGGCGCGTGGCAGACAACGCCGACGTGGAACCAGATGCCAGCTACAAACTGAACTTCAGCTACAGCCTGGACCTGTCCCAATTGCCACGGCCTTTTCAGATTGGTGTGGTGGGCCAGAAAGACTGGACCATTTCAGCGCAGCGCACCGAGCGCCTGCAGCTGGGTGCTGTGCGTCCTTTGTCAGATAAAACCAAAACTGCAGTGCCTCTGAACAAAGAGGCCGACAAGTGAATTCCAGTGAGTTCAAGACGAAAGAGGCGGGCCTTAGCGGGCGTGCGGATGTTCCCAAGAGCAGCCCGGCCTTTCGCTGGACGGTGGGCGTGGGGGCCGGCACGGTGCTGGCGCTCAGTCTGGTGCTTCTTTTCCTGCTGACGCAGGCCACCGGCAACCGCGAGCTGTACGAGCGCAATTACGCCCAGCTGTTGGTGCTCAATATTGCGGTGGCTGGGTTGCTGCTGCTGGTGATTGGCTGGATCGTGCTGCGCCTGTATGTTCGCTTGCGGCAAGGGCGCTTTGGCAGCCGTCTGCTGGTCAAACTGGCAGCCATCTTCGCCATGGTGGGCCTGTTGCCAGGCTTGCTGATTTACGGTGTGTCCTACCAGTTTGTTTCACGCTCGATTGAAAGCTGGTTTGATGTGAAGGTGGAAGGCGCTCTGGATGCGGGCCTGAATCTGGGCCGCGCCACCCTGGACGCCATGGCGCTTGACCTGGCCAACAAAACCCGGCAGGCGGCAACGCAATTGTCTGAAACGCCGGATGGCACAGCTGCTCTCGCGCTGGAGCGGCTGCGCGACCAGTTGTCTGCCAGCGATGTGGTGCTGTGGACGGCAGGCGGTCAGGTGATTTCCAGCGTCGGCGATTCGCGTTTCAAGATCAGCCCCGAGCGCCCGTCAGCAACGCTTTTTCGCAACGCCAAAACCCAGCGTGTGGCGACCCAGATTGAAGGTCTGGAAGAGTCTTCAGGCGGTGCAGCAGGGGCAAATGCGGCGGCACCCTCGGGCCGGATTCAAGCGCTGGCGATGCTGAACAGTTCCAATCTCGGCTTGCTGGCAGAAGCACGGTTTTTGCAGGTGACTCAGGGCATTCCCGCCACGGTGGTGGCCAATGCCATTGCCGTGCAAGAGGCTAACCGCGAGTATCAGGAGCGGGCGCTGGCCAGAGACGGTTTGCGCCGCATGTATATCGGCACGCTCACGCTCAGTCTGTTTCTGGCGATATTTGGTGCCGTGCTGCTGGCAGTTCTGCTGGGCAACCAGCTGGCTAAGCCGTTGCTGGTGCTGGCCGAGGGCGTGCGACAAGTGGCACGGGGTGACTTGACCCCCAAAGCGGCGCTGCCAGGCAGGGACGAGCTAGGCGGCCTGACGCGTTCGTTTGCCGACATGACCCAACAGCTCAGTGATGCGCGCTCGGCTGTCCAGCAAAGCATGAGCCAGGTCGACGCCGCGCGCGCCAACCTGCAAACCATCCTGGACAATCTCACGGCGGGCGTGATTGTGCTCGACGCCGACGGGCGCATTCAGTCAAGTAACCCGGGGGCCACCCGTATCTTGCGCGCGCCCATGGCGGCTTATCACGACAAGCTGCTGTCTGAAGTCCCAGGGCTTGATGCGTTTGCCAAAGACGTGAATGCGCAATTCGCTGATTTTCTCGGCGATGCCAACCCGCCTCACGGGGCGGAGCAGTGGCAGCAGTCGTTTGAACTCAATACCGCGATGCCGGGCTCCCCGGATAACGCCATCACCCTGATTGCGCGCGGTGCCAAAATGCCTGGCGCCCAAGAGTTTTTGCTGGTGTTTGACGATGTGTCTGAAATGGTCTCGGCCCAGCGCGCCCAGGCGTGGGGCGAAGTCGCCCGCAGGCTGGCTCATGAAATCAAAAACCCGCTCACGCCCATTCAGCTGTCTGCCGAACGGCTTGAAATGAAGCTGACCGGCAAGCTGGAGGGTGCAGAGCAGGCGCTGCTGACCAAGTCGGTCAAGACCATCGTCGATCAGGTTGACGCCATGAAGCGGCTGGTCAATGAATTTCGTGACTATGCCCGCCTGCCCGCAGCTGAGCTCAAGCCGGTTGACTTGAATATGCTGATCGGTGATGTGATGCAGCTTTATGCAAGTGATCATGCCGACCAGACGGTGCGCACCGAACTGGATGCTGCCGCCCCCCTTATCATGGGCGATGCTCAGCAATTGCGCCAGATCATTCATAACCTTGTGCAAAATGCACAGGATGCTCAAGAGGGTGTAATTGGCGGCGTCGTCACAATCAAAACCGAGTACGCACGACCCCCTGGCTCATCAGGGCGAGTGCGTCTGATGGTTCGGGACAAGGGCACAGGTTTTCCCGAGCGGATCCTCAAGCGCGCCTTTGAGCCCTACGTCACAACCAAGGTCAAAGGTACCGGTTTAGGTCTGGCTGTCGTCAAAAAAATTGCGGATGAGCATGGTGCACGGATCGATATTTCCAACCGTGTGACGGACGGCGTCGTGTCAGGCGCCCAAGTGTCGTTATCATTCGCGGTAGCGGTCTGACATCATTCAAGCAAACTGGCAGGGCAACAACTCTATATGGCAAACATTCTGGTGGTCGATGATGAACTGGGCATACGCGACCTGCTGTCGGAAATTCTGAACGACGAAGGCCATCAGATAGAGCTGGCTGAAAACGCCGCACAAGCACGTGCTGCCCGCCAACGCAGCAAACCAGATCTGGTGCTGCTCGATATCTGGATGCCTGACACCGACGGTGTGACGCTTTTAAAGGAATGGTCTGCGACTGGCTTGCTGACGATGCCCGTCATCATGATGAGTGGTCACGCCACCATTGACACCGCGGTTGAAGCCACCAAAATTGGCGCCATGGCGTTTCTTGAAAAGCCCATTACCCTTCAAAAGCTGCTCAAAGCTGTTGAGCTGGGGCTGACGAAGTCTGTCAGCCGAAAGCTCCCGCCTTTGGGCGTCCAGGTCGGCCTGCCAGAGTCGACGGTTGAAGCCGCCATGACGGGCAGCACACCGCCTGTCATCGTTGATATGGGCCCACAGGCAAACCAGAATTTTTTACTCGAAAAGCCCCTTCGCGATGCACGCGATGAGTTTGAAAAAGCGTATTTTGAATTTCACCTGGCCAAAGAAGGGGGCTCCATGACCCGGGTCGCTGAAAAAACCGGTCTGGAACGCACGCATCTGTATCGCAAGCTCAAGCAACTTGGCGTGGATCTCACGCGCGGCAAGCGCGGTACGTGAACCGCCCGTTGACTGTTATATAATCAAAGGCTTGGCCCGGTAGCTCAGTCGGTAGAGCAGAGGATTGAAAATCCTTGTGTCGGTGGTTCGATTCCGCCCCAGGCCACCAAGTAAAAAGCCTTACGGCGCATAGAAACCCTGCTATTCAAAAGATAGTGGGGTTTTTTGTTCTAGTGTTGCTTTTTGGGGTCTTACAGACTATTTACAGACTGCAGTACATAGTTTTGTACCGTTTTGCCACCAGCGCTGCCCTTGACTTGGATGACTCCGATGATTTTGGTGGTCATGGGTTACAGCTTCTTCTGTTTAATCAATTCAAAGTAAAGGTCGGTTCCAGCGTCGCCGAGGCTCTTTAATGGGTTCGCCCTGCAATAGTTATCGACCCATAGAAAAATAGAGGGGTTGTCAGTCCCTTTAATGAAGTCTTTGTTAGTTCCAATCGCCAATCCTGACAAATAGCCTACGAGCCAAGTTTCAACAGCGATGGTTTCGATGCTCCTCACTGGTCTTGTGCTCACCCAGTCTCCACATGAACGAGAGCCTCTTACCTCTATCTCTAGTGCTAGTGCTTGTGCATCAAATGCCGTAGCACTTAGCACCAGACTCAATACAGTCAAGAAGTTCGCACAGTTTCTCTTGATGACGGATGTCCGCATTTCGGTTTCCTCGGTTTTCATTCAAACGGCTGTTGGTAGCAAGTGCAAGTTGCTCGGTAGTTTTTCACCTCTGCACCTTAAAGAAAAAATCCCCACTCAGACTCGTGTTCTCCCAAGGTGTCTGTTGATACTTGGTTT
>CAMARI010000082.1 GCA_945860515.1 Polaromonas sp. YR568 | reverse complement strand
CAGCAGATCGCTGCGCTTGAAAAAGACTGGGCCACCAATCCACGCTGGAAGGGCATCAAGCGCGGTTACAGCGCGGCCGATGTGGTGCGCTTGCGCGGTTCCTTCCACATTGAGCACACTCTGGCTCGCCGGGGCGCTGAAAAGCTCTGGGACCTGGTTCACAACGAACCCTACGTGAACTGCCTGGGCGCTCTGACTGGTGGACAGGCCATGCAGCAGGTCAAAGCCGGCGTCAAAGCCATTTACCTGTCGGGCTGGCAAGTTGCTGCTGACAACAACAGCTACGCATCGATGTACCCAGACCAGTCGCTGTACCCGGTTGACTCTGTACCCACCGTGGTTGAGCGCATCAACAACACCTTCCGCCGTGCCGATGAAATCCAGCATTCCAAAGGTATAGACGCTGGCGATAAGAGCTACATCGACAACTTCGCGCCCATCGTGGCCGATGCTGAAGCCGGTTTTGGTGGCGTGCTCAATGCCTTTGAACTGATGAAAGCCATGATCAAGGCTGGCGCAGCGGGCGTTCACTTTGAAGACCAGTTGGCGTCCGTCAAAAAATGCGGCCACATGGGCGGCAAGGTGCTGGTGCCAACGGCTGAAGCCTGCCAAAAGCTGATCGCAGCACGCATGGCCGCTGACGTGTGCGGTGTGCCTACTTTGGTGATTGCCCGTACCGACGCAGAAGCGGCCGACCTCTTGACCAGCGACTACGACGAAAACGACAAGCCTTTCATCACCGGCGAGCGCACCGCCGAAGGCTTTTACAAAACCAACAAGGGCATGGACCAGGCCATCAGCCGCGCTGTCGCTTATGCCCACTATGCTGATCTCGTGTGGTGCGAAACCGGAACGCCTGATCTGGAATTTGCAAAGAAGTTTGCTGACGCCGTGCATAAGGTTCACCCCGGAAAAATGCTGGCCTACAACTGCTCGCCATCGTTTAACTGGAAGAAAAACCTCGACAACGCCACCATTGCCAAGTTCCAGAAAGAACTCGGCGCGATGGGTTACAAATACCAGTTCATCACCCTGGCTGGCATCCATTCCATGTGGTACAACATGTTCGACTTGGCGCAAGACTATGTTGCACGCGGCATGACGGCTTATGTCGAGAAAGTACAGGAGCCAGAATTTGCAGCCCGTGACCGCGGCTACACCTTTGTGTCGCACCAGCAGGAAGTGGGCACCGGTTACTTTGATGAAATCACCACCGTGATTCAGGGAGGCAAGTCAAGCGTGACCGCGTTGACCGGTTCGACCGAAGAAGAGCAGTTCCACTGATCTGACACCGGTTTGCATCAGCCCGGCCAGCCCAGAACCAGGGTTGTCCGGGCTTTTTTGTAGTCGGGCTTTGTTGTGAGGTGGTGCTTGTTCGCCCACGCCACGCAGGCCCGGCCTGTCATGGCTTGAGCTCGAAGCCGCTAGGAACCCGGTAGTCGCTTAAAATCAAGCCACGCTAACCCATTCATCAGCGCGGCACCTACCGCGCTTTTTGCTTTATCAGACCCTGAGAACGATTTTCAATGATTCAAATCACGCTCCCCGATGCTTCAAGGCGCGAATTTCCACAAGCCGTCACGGTGGCTGAAGTCGCCGCGACCATAGGCGCCGGCCTGGCCAAAGCCGCGCTGGGCGGCAAAGTCGATGGCAAAGTCGTTGACACCAGCTTTTTGATTGAAAAAGACAGCGCGCTGGCCATCATCACTGCCAAAGACGCGGAAGGTCTGGATCTGATTCGCCATTCGACCGCGCACTTGCTGGCCTACGCCGTCAAAGCGCTTTTTCCTGACGCACAAGTCACGATCGGCCCGGTGATTGAAAACGGCTTTTTCTACGACTTTTCCTACAAGCGCGCCTTCACGCCTGAAGACCTGGTGGCGATTGAAAAGCGCATGACCGAGCTGGCAGCCAAAGACGAACCCGTGACGCGCCGCGTGCTGCCGCGTGACGAGGCGGTAGCGCATTTCAACAGCATTGGTGAACATTACAAGGCCGAAATCATTGCCAGTATTCCAGCGGGCGAAGATGTTTCGCTGTACCGCGAAGGCAACTTCGAAGACCTGTGCCGTGGCCCGCATGTGCCCAGCACGGGCAAGCTGAAATTTTTCAAACTCATGAAACTGGCTGGCGCCTACTGGCGCGGCGACCACCGCAATGAGATGCTGCAACGTGTGTATGGCACGGCCTGGGCCAGCAAAGACGATTTGCAGAACTACCTGACGCAGCTTGAAGAAGCCGAAAAGCGCGACCATCGCAGACTGGGCAAAGAACTCGATCTGTTCCATATCGACGACCACGCGCCTGGCCTTGTCTTTTGGCACCCCAAGGGCTGGACCCTGTGGCAGGGCGTGGAGCAGTACATGCGCAAGGTCTACCAGGACAACGGCTACCAGGAAGTCAAGGGTCCACAAGTCATTGACAAAACCCTGTGGGAAAAAACCGGCCACTGGGACAAATACCGCGACAACATGTTCACGACCGAGAGCGAAAAACGTGAATACGCCCTCAAGCCCATGAACTGCCCTGGCCATATTCTGATTTTCAAGCAGGGCATCAAAAGCTATCGTGACTTGCCGCTGCGCTACGGCGAGTTTGGCCAGTGCCACCGCAACGAGCCCTCGGGTGGGCTGCACGGCATCATGCGGGTGCGCGGCTTCACCCAGGACGACGGTCACATTTTTTGCACCGAAGAGCAGATTTTGAAAGAATGCGTGGACTACACCACGCTGTTGCAAAAGGTCTACACCGACTTCGGCTTTAAAAACATCATTTACAAAGTCGCCACCCGGCCCGAGGCCAGGATTGGCTCGGATGAAAGTTGGGACAAAGCCGAAAACGCGCTGATGGAGAGTTTGCGCGCGTCGGGTTGTGAATTTGAAATTGCCCCGGGTGACGGCGCGTTTTACGGCCCCAAGATTGAATACACGCTTAAAGATGCGATTGGTCGCCAGTGGCAGTGCGGCACCATGCAGGTTGATTTTTCAATGCCTGAGCGCCTGGATGCTGAATATGTCGGCGAAGACGGCGCTCGTCACAGGCCCGTCATGCTGCACCGAGCGATCGTCGGCAGCCTTGAGCGTTTTATTGGTATTTTGATTGAAGAGCATGCCGGCGCACTGCCCACTTGGCTGGCGCCGATGCAGGTTAGTGTGCTCAATATCACCGATTCCCAAGCCGATTACGCCCGGGAAGTTGCTAAAACGCTGCAAAATCAAGGGCTTAGGGTCAATCTGGACCTGCGCAACGAGAAAATAACGTATAAAATACGCGAGCACTCGATGCAAAAGCTGCCATATATTCTTGTCGTAGGCGACAAAGAGATGGCAGCCGGAGCCGTTGCGGTGCGCGCCCGGGGTAACAAAGACCTGGGTGTGATGCCTCTGGACGCGTTTGCAAGGCAAATCGCCTCAGACATCACACAAAAATTGTCGTGACTGGCCTGCTTTTCACCTGTTTTGGTGATCAATTGTGCTTCTAACCCAATAATTACGTGCGCGAGCAGCTATAGCTTTTATAGCAGAGTTTTAAAGGATACCGACCATCGCTACTGAATTTCGTGACCGCCGCCAACGCGAAGAACGCAAGCATCGCTTGAACCGTGAAATCATGGCCCTTGAAGTACGACTTTCCGGGCCAGACAACGAGCCGCTCGGCGTTGTCAGCATCACGGAGGCCTTGCGGTTAGCTGGAGAAGCTGACGTAGACCTGGTAGAAATCTCGCCGACGGCCGTGCCGCCGGTTTGCAGGTTGATGGACTACGGCAAGTTCAAGTACGCGGAGCAAAAAAAGGCAGCGGAAGCCAAGTCAAAGCAAAAGGTCATTGAGGTCAAGGAAGTCAAGTTTCGCCCGGGTACGGACGATGGTGACTACAACATCAAGGTGCGTAACATCAAGCGCTTTCTGGATGACGGCGACAAATGCAAGATCACGCTTCGCTTTCGCGGCCGCGAGATCACCCACCAGGAATTGGGCTTGGCCCTGCTGGCGCGTATCCGGGATGAGCTGGCCGATTTGATTGTGGTGGAGCAGTTTCCCAAGCTGGAAGGCCGCCAGATGGTGATGATGATTGCGCCGGGCAAGAAAAAGCCGGGTGGCAAAGTATTGGTAGAAGCGCCGGCAGCGGCGGCAGTCTAAAAAAGGGGTGCCGAAAGGTATTCCTGCAAAGCCTGATGAAAATCCGGCTTTGCGAAAAGTGGTGAATTAAACCTCACTGCTGACAAGTGAAGAGCTTTAAAACTCGACACTTTGACAAGTGTCTCGGGGCCATCAAGGTTGCAAACAGTTTGCAAACGCCTCACGAGCACAAATGAAAAGGAGCAGAAATGCCCAAAATGAAGACCAAGAGCGGCGCTAAAAAGCGTTTCCGCGTTCGTCCAGGTGGCACCGTCAAGCGCGGCCAAGCCTTCAAACGTCACATCCTGACCAAGAAGACCACCAAAAACAAACGTCACTTGCGTGGTGCTGTCGCTGTCCATGAGACCAATATGGGTCACATGGCACAGATGCTGCCAGGCCGTGGTATTTAATTTAACGACGAACAAGGAGTAATCACATGCCTCGCGTCAAACGTGGTGTAACGGCTCGCGCCCGCCACAAAAAAGTTTTAGCCCTTGCAAAAGGTTTCCGCGGTCGCCGCGGCAACGTCTTCCGGATCGCCAAAGAAGCGGTCATGAAGGCTGGGCAATATGCCTACCGTGACCGCCGTACCAAAAAGCGCGTGTTCCGCCAGTTGTGGATCGCCCGTATCAATGCCGGCGCCCGTTCATTCGGCCTGACCTACAGCCAGTTTGCCAACGGCCTGAAAAAAGCCGGTATCGAGATTGACCGCAAGGTTTTGTCTGATATGGCGATCAACGACAGCGCTGCTTTCGGTGCCATCGTGGGCCAAGTCAAAGCCAAGCTGGCCGCTATTTAATCAATAGCTGCTCGCGCACACAAATAAAGGGCTGGGGCTTGAAAAGGCTCTAGCCCTTTTGTTTTACTGACATTTTTAGGTTTGCTTGCATGATTGATTTAGAAACGATTGTTGGCGATGCAAAAGCTTCGTTCAGCGCGGCCCTCACGCCCGCTGACCTGGAAAACGCCAAAGCGCTGTTTCTGGGTAAAACTGGCCGTGTCACCGAGCTGATGAAGGGCATGGCGCAGCTGTCGGTTGACGAGAAAAAATCACGCGGGGCAGCCATCAATCTGTCCAAGCAGGCGATTGAAGCCGCGCTCAATGACAGGCGGCAAGAACTGGCGGACGCAGAGCTGCAAAAGCAGCTCAAATCAGAAGCACTCGACGTGAGCTTGCCCGGTCGGCAGCACACCCAGGGCGGCTTGCACCCGGTCTCCCTCACCATGGAGCGTATCGAGGCAATATTTGGCTCGATGGGTTTTGATGTGGCCCAAGGCCCAGAGATTGAAACCGACTGGTTTAACTTTACGGCGCTCAACACGCCTGAAGACCATCCCGCACGCTCCATGCATGACACCTTTTATGTTGAAGGCGGTACAGAGTCTGCACCCAACTTGCTTCGCACCCACACCAGCCCGATGCAGATTCGCTATGCAGTGCAGCATGTTAAGAAGCATCGCGCCACCATTGATGCGGGTCACACCATGCCTGAGATTCGGGTGATTGCCCCAGGCCGTACCTACCGCGTTGACAGCGACGCCACGCATTCGCCCATGTTCCACCAGTGCGAAGGGCTGTGGATTGGCGAGAACGTCAGCTTCAAGGATCTGAAGTTTGTCTTCACCGATTTTTGCCGTACGTTTTTTGAAAGCGATGACTTGGTGCTGCGCTTCAGGCCCAGCTTTTTCCCATTCACAGAGCCCAGCGCTGAAATAGACATTCAATTCCAGACAGGCCCGCTTGCGGGCGGCTGGCTGGAAGTGGCAGGCTCGGGCCAGGTGCACCCAAACGTGGTGCGCAATATGGGCCTCGACCCTGAAAAATACATTGGCTTTGCCTTTGGCATGGGCCCCGACCGATTGACCATGCTGCGCTATGGCGTGAGCGATCTGCGCCTGTTTTTTGATGGCGATGTCCGTTTTCTGTCGCAATTTCAGTCATAAAAAAACAAGAACAAGAAGGTAAGACCATGCAATTTCCAGAATCCTGGTTGCGAGAATTTTGCAACCCACCCCTGACAACAGCGCAACTCGCCGAGACACTCACCATGGCCGGCCTGGAGGTCGAAGAGCTCAAGCCGGTTGCGCCACCCTTTTCAAAAATCGTCGTCGGTGAAATCAAGTCCGTAGCCAAACACCCGAATGCCGACAAACTGCAGGTGTGCGAGGTCGATGTCGGGCAGGGCAGCTTGCTCAGCATCGTTTGCGGCGCTCCCAATGCTCGCGTCGGTATCAAAGTGCCGTGCGCGCTGGTCGGTGCAGAACTGCCGGCCGGTGAAGATGGCAAGCCCTTTTTGATCAAGGTCGGGCAACTGCGCGGCGTTGAAAGCCAGGGCATGCTTTGCTCATCGCGCGAGCTCAAGCTGTCGGATGATCATGGCGGGCTGCTTGAACTCGCGCTTGATGCGCAGCTGGGCAAGGATATTCGCGAACATTTGAATCTGGATGACACGCTTTTCACCCTGAAACTCACGCCGAACCTGGCGCACTGCCTGAGCGTGTACGGCGTTGCGCGTGAAGTGGCTGCCTTGACGGGCGCGCCACTCAAAGCGCAGGTGTTTCCCGCTGTTGCCGTCAGCGACCCGACGCGTTTGCCCGTCAAGATCAGCGCGCCTGATTTGTGTGGCCGCTTTTCAGGCCGGGTGATCAAAAACGTCAACACCAAAGCGGTAACGCCGCAGTGGATGGTGGACCGCCTCGCACGTTGTGGCCAGCGCAGCGTGACGGCGCTGGTTGATATATCAAACTATGTGATGTTTGAACTGGGTCGGCCATCCCATATTTTTGATTTGGACAAAATTCAGGGTGGGCTGGACGTACGTTGGGGCAAGGCAGGCGAGACACTGAAGCTGCTCAATGGCAATACCGTCACCGTCGATGAAAAAGTGGGCGTGATTGCCGATGATGTTCAGGTCGAGTCACTCGCTGGCATCATGGGCGGCGACGCCACCGCCGTGTCTGACGATACAAAACATGTTTACCTTGAAGCCGCTTTCTGGTGGCCCAAAGCCATCGCGGGTCGCTCGCGCCGCTACAACTTTTCAACCGATGCGGGTCACCGTTTTGAACGCGGCGTAGACCCTGGGCAAACGGTGGAGCACATTGAGCGCATCACCCAACTCATCATCGACATTTGCGGTACGCCACAGACAGCCTGCGGCCCTATGGACGATGCACAGGTTAATCTGCCCACCGCTGCACCCGTCACATTGCGCGTGGCGCGCGCTGTCAAAGTCATTGGCATGCCCTTGACACAAGCGCAGTGCGTGCAGGTGCTCCAGCGCCTCGGCTTGCCGTTGGTAGAAGGTGATGGCATCCTGACGGTCACACCGCCCAGCTACCGTTTTGACCTGCAAATTGAAGAAGACCTGATTGAAGAAGTCGTGCGCATGGTGGGCTACAACAATCTGCCTGCAACCCCGCCGCTGGCGCCCATCACGGCCAAGTTAAGGCGTGAGGCAGAACGCAGCCCGTTTGCGGTTCGTCGCTCGCTTGCATCGCTGGGTTACCAGGAAACGATCAACTTCAGTTTTGTCGAAGAGCGCTGGGAGCACGAGCTGGCAGGCAATCCCAACCCCATCAAACTGCTGAACCCGATTGCCAGCCAGATGAGCGTGATGCGCTCGTCTTTGCTCGGCTCGCTGTTGCAGGTGCTCAAGTTCAACCTTGACCGCAAGGCGCCACGCGTGAATGTGTTTGAACTGGGCCGCGTGTTCTTGCGCGACGCACAAAGCCAGAACACAGACACCACCGTTGCTGGTTTTGACCAGCCCATGCGGGTCGCTGGTTTGGCATACGGACCACGCGCCGCTTTGAACTGGGATCAGCCCGCGAAAACAGTTGATTTCTTTGATGTCAAAGGCGATATCGAGGCCTTGCTGGCGCCGCTCAAGGCAAGCTTTGCACCAGCCGAGCATCCTGCCATGCATCCTGGCCGTTGCGCCAGTATTTCTGTGGCGGGGCAATTGATCGGCTATGTCGGTGAGTTGCATCCCAAGTGGCGCCAGGGCTATGAGCTGGCGCAGGCGCCGCTGTTGTTTGAGCTGGCGCTCGATGCCGTGCTTCAGCGACCATTGCCCGTGTTTGAGACTGTCAGCAAGCTGCAAGCTGTGGAGCGCGACATCGCGGTCATCGTGCCCGAGCGGGTCACGCATGCTGCGCTGATGGCCGCCATCGACCAGGCTCCTACAGAAAGCCTGCTAAAAGGTGCCGTCTTGTTTGATGTTTACAGGCCTCTGGCTGGCAACACAACGATGCAGTTGGGCGAGAAAAGCCTAGCTGTGCGTTTGCAGCTTTCCAGCCCTAACGCTACACTGACAGACACCCAGATAGAGACCGTTGTTCAGTCAGTGGTGAGTCATTTGCAGACGACGCTTCAAGCCCGGCTACGTGCTTGATGAGCCAAAGATAACAAGTCATGAACAAGAGGCAAGAGGGCCGATATGGAATTTTCGATCGAAAGCCTGGAAACACCGGTGCTGACCAAGGCACACCTAGCAGAACTGCTTTTTGAGCAGATTGGTCTGAACAAGCGCGAATCCAAGGACATGATTGATGCTTTTTTTGACCTGATTTCTGACCAACTCGTAGACGGGACTGACGTCAAGATTTCAGGATTCGGCAACTTTCAGATACGTACCAAAGCGCCGCGCCCTGGCCGCAATCCGCGAACCGGAGAGGCGATACCCATTGAGGCTCGTCGCGTGGTGACTTTTCACGCCAGCCACAAACTCAAAGAGCAGATTCAAGTGAATGCCGCAGGCCCCACCGTGTAATGCGAAAACGCTCGGTCCACGTACCCTAAAACACGCGTCAGTTTGTAAGTGCTTGCTAGTCGTTCACCGGCTTGTGTCAGCACGCAACACTTGCAAAAAAAACCAAATCAGTCTTTGCGCTAAGTTTCAACTTAGAGTAAATTTGCAGGTTTCCGCTTAAGCGCATTGATTTAATTGGAGAATTCCCTCCCATCCATTCCCGCAAAACGCTACTTCACCATTGGTGAGGTGAGCGAGCTTTGCAGCGTCAAGCCTCATGTGCTCCGTTATTGGGAGCAAGAGTTTACACAGCTGCGTCCGATGAAAAGGCGCGGCAATCGCCGCTATTACCAGCACCACGAAGTGCTGATGATCCGCAAAATTCGAGACCTGCTGTATGACCAGGGTTTTACCATCAGTGGCGCCCGTAACAAGCTGCATGAGATCGTCCAGATTGAAGGCGACAAACGCCGTCAGGGTGAAGTCATGCTCGACGGTATTGAAGTCATGGACGCTGCCTATTCGGGTCTGGGCGACTTTCCTGATTCAGCTGATTTTGAAGACGGCGAAATGCTGAATGATGAACAGGATTTACCCAATGGACAGGCTGCCCAGCAGCGCTTACAACTGGTCAGGCGCGAGCTGTTTGAAATCCGCGATTTGCTCAGTGCAGTGCACTGAATCACTGCCAACCCTCAAGCTATAATCACAACAGTTTCGGTGTGTGGCGCAGCCTGGTAGCGCACTTGCATGGGGTGCAAGGGGTCGAAGGTTCGAATCCTTTCACACCGACCATTAGACAGTTTAAAGGCCTTTAAGGAGTGATTCTTAATGGCCTTTTTCATTGGTAAATCATAGGGTTACGCGATAGCAAGGGATAAAGGCAGCTATTGACTGCTAGCCCCTACCGGGGGTACAAATGGGGGTGTAGGCAGTGATTTTTAAGAAATTTTGGGTTTTATACCCCCGTTTTTAAGAATCTCCCAGTGAAGGGGCTGCTTGCTACACCCCCACTTTCAATTGGAGTTGCACCCCCATGCTGACTGATGCCCAATGTAGAAACGCGGTTTGTCCGCCCGACAAAAAACAAGTACGGTTTACTGATGCTGGCGGCATGTATTTGCAGGTCAGTCCCGCCGGATCAAAACGCTGGTTTTTGAAATACCGCATTGCAGGGGCTGAAAAGCAATTGGCCCTAGGCAGCTACCCAGACGTGAGCCTGACCGCAGCCAGAAAAGCCCGTGAAGCTGCAAAGCTTGAAAAAAGCAAAGGCATTGACCCGGTACAAGCCCGAAAAGTTGCCAAGCTAAAAGCCTTGACCCCGGCGGCTGATACCTTTGAAGCCACAGCACGCGAGTGGTACGCCATGAAGCTGGATAGCTGGAGCAGTCATTACGCCATCCGTGAAAAGCGCAACCTTGAAAAAGACCTTTTCCCGTTTTTGGGGTCACGGCATATTGGGGAGATTGAAGCCATCGAGCTGCTGGCCACGGTGCGAAGGGTAGAGGAACGCGGCGCGCTGGATGTTGCCCACCGGGTATTGACCACCGCCGGGCAAGTGTGGCGCTATGCCGTCGCAACAGGACGGGCACAGCGGGACGTTAGCGCCGATATTCGGGGCGCATTGAAGCCTCACCACGGAAAACACTTTGCAGCTATCACAGAGTCGTTAGAGCTTGGCAAATTGATCCGCGTCATTCGGGGCTATCAGGGCGGGCCAATTGTGCGGGCAGCATTGCAGCTAGCACCGCTGCTATTTCAACGCCCAGGCGAACTACGGGCAGCGGCATGGGCTGAATTTGACCTAGATGCAGCCATGTGGACTATCCCTTCAAACCGCATGAAGCGTAGCGTAGAAGGCAAGCAAAACGGCAACCCGCACCAAGTGCCACTATCAACCCAAGCCGTGGCCATATTGCACAAATTGCAGCCCCTGACGGGACACGGCGCGCTGGTTTTCCACGGTGAACGCAGCCATGACAGGCCTATCAGCGACAACACGCTACGGGCGGCGCTGCTGACGCTTGGCTATGGCCCTGACGTGCAAAGCGTGCATGGTTTCAGAGCCACAGCACGCACGCTGCTGGCCGAAGAATTGAACATTGACCCACTGGTGATAGAAGCGCAGCTAGCCCATGCCGTGAAAGACGCAAACGGCAGAGCTTACAACCGCACCCAGTACATTAAGCACCGGGCTAGCATGATGCAACAGTGGGCAGACTATCTGGACAAGCTGGCAGCGGGCGGTGATATGATTCAGTTCCGTGGAGCGGCCAAATGACAATTTCAAAACGGAATTTGAAAACGGCACAGAAAGAGGCGATTGAGTGGCTGCAATGCTATGACGAAGCACCCACTCAACAAGAAGGACCGACCGACAAAGAACCCCGTCCAGACCCAAATCACCCAGCAGTAAGAGCGTTACGCAACTTCGCACACACAGGTTCTTTTTCAAATAAAAATAACCAATCGCTCATCGACACATT
>CAMARI010000081.1 GCA_945860515.1 Polaromonas sp. YR568 | reverse complement strand
TGGCAAAGCACTACCTGGCGCTGGGCGCACTGTTTGTGGCTGTCTGACTGGATACCCAAGCCCCAATTGGGGCGAGTAAAACCTACTGACTTTCCCGAATGCGGTGATCCAATCTGGACGAACAGAACATTTACATGGCACCATCACCTTTCAACTCAAAAACCGGAGATTTGTCATGACTCTTTCACGCCGTCACCTTGTTCAATCTGCGAGTGCGTCCGCACTGCTGGCCGCCTTGGGTGAAAGTGCCTGGGCACAAGCGCTGGACAACCTCAAAATCATCACCGGCTTTGCAGCGGGCGGCACGTCTGACACGCTGTGCCGCAGGGTCGCTACCCGCATGGCACCGGACTACGCCAAAACAGCGGTGGTTGAAAACAAAACCGGTGCGGGTGGCCAGATTGCCGTGCAATTCGTCAAGGAGGCCAAGCCAGATGGCATGACTTTGCTGCAAACGCCCACCTCCATCCTCACCATTTACCCGCATATCTACAAAAAACTTCCCTACGATCCGCTGGTCGACCTGGTGCCAGCGTCGCTGGCCTGCGTGTTTGACTTCGGCTTTGCGGTCGGACCGGCTGTTCCTTTGACGGTCAAGACGGTGCCAGAATTTTTGGTGTGGGCCAAAGCCAATCCGCTGGGCGCAAATTTTGGCTCGCCAGCGGCGGGCTCAACGCCGCACTTTATCGGCGCATTGCTTGGCAAAAGCGCTGGTATTGATATGAAGCACGCCGCCTATCGCGGCACACAGCCAGCCATGCTGGATTTGCTGGGTGGCAATATCTCTGCCGTGTCGGGCCCGATTGGTGACCTCACGCAGCATTTGCCGACCGGCAAAGTACGTATCCTGGGGACCTCAGGCGCCAAGCGCAACCGCTTTGCGCCCGACGTGCCGACTTACGCTGAACAGGGTTTAAAAGACATGACCCACAGCGAGTGGTTTGCCTTCTTGCTGCCCGCCAAAACGCCGCAAGACGTGGTCAGCCGCATGAGCGCTGCGCTGAAAACAGCGCTGGCACAAAAAGATGTGATCGACGGGTTAGCAGGTTTTGGCCTCGAAGCCATGTCGTCAACACCCGCAGAGTTGACTGATTTGATTAAAAAAGACACCGCCAAATGGGCGCCTATCGTTAAAGCAGTGGGCTTCACAGCCGACGCTTGATGTCACCCCCACGGTTACTCACTGCGTGTAGCGCCCTGCCCCCCGCGGGGACAGCTGCTCCTTCGGCCCCGGCTTGAAGGTTGCCTCGCTCCCGACAACGTCGTCGATCGCACCATCATGAAGGCTCTTTTGAAACCAACCCCGCTAGGCACCATGCATGCCGACGAGTGGGCCGGTCGTGTAGAGCTGGCGGCCTGCTACCGCATCTTTGCCATGCTGGCCTGGACGGAGATGATTTATAACCACATCGCGGTGCGGCTGCCAAGCAGCGCTGCTGCCCGCAGTACCCGCGATGCTTTGCAGTTCGACCCCAAACACGGCGGCGGGCAAGACATGTTTGTGGCACTGACCCTGCAGGTAGCGCGCATCGACGCGAGTTACCAGCAGTGATTGTTTGCTATTTAATCAGGGGCTGTTTGACCATGTATTTACTCGGCTACAGCCACTTTTCGCATCTTAATTTGACCTTTTCAAGACTGGGAATAGCATTGTGAAGGTTTGTATTTACGGCGCAGGCGCGATTGGCGGCTGGATAGGTCATGGCCTTGCCCATGCAGGCTGTAGCGTTAGCACGGTGGCGCGTGGGGCCACACTGCAAGCTCTGAACCAGCATGGGCTTCGGTTAAATCAGGCGGGCAGAGTGACGGCACAGACAGCCCAAGCTTCATCATCACCTGCCGACCTTGGTGTGCAGGACCTGGTGGTCATCAGCGTCAAAGCGCCATCTTTGCCAGAAGTTGCCAAACATATTGCGCCACTGCTTGGCCCCAACACGGTCGTGATGACGGCCATGAATGGCGTGCCGTGGTGGTATTTGCAAGGCTTTGGTGGCAATTATGCAAATCAACCCTTGACCAGCATTGACCCTCAGGGCGAGATCGCCAAGGCCATTGCGCCGCAGCTTATCGTGGGTTGTGTTGTGCATGCCAGCTGTTCACTGGGTGCGCCCGGCCTGGTGCAGCACCACTTTGGCAACAAGCTCATCATCGGCGAGCCGTCAGGCTTAAAAACGCAGCGGGTTTTGCAATTGGCAGCGCTGCTTGAAAAGGCCGGCTTTGAGGTACCCGTATCAGAGCAAATTCAAAAAGACATCTGGTTCAAGCTGTGGGGCAACATGACAGTCAACCCGATCAGCGCGCTGACCGGGGCAACGACGGACCTGATCATGGGCGACGACCTGGTGCGCGGCTTTATCTCCAGCGTGATGCTGGAGGCCAAGGACATCGGCGCACGGCTGGGCATCACGATTGACCAGCAACCCGAAGACCGCCATGTGGTGACGATGAAGCTGGGCGCCTTTAAAACCTCGATGCTGCAAGACGTTGAAGCGGGCAAGGCGGTGGAGCTGGATGCGCTGGTCACCGCCGTTAAAGAGCTTGGCACGCTGACGAAAATACCTACACCTTATACCGACGCCCTGTTGGGCCTGGCCCGCCTGCAGGCGCGCATTCGCGGTTTGTACTGATGGCTGCACCCATGGGCAAACGTGCCATCAGCGCAGGGGCGTTTGCAACGCTGCTGCTCATCGCGCTGATGATGGGCGCCAACCACGTCTCGGCCCGTATTGCATTTAACAACGGCGTAGATGTGGCTACGGCGGTGATATTTCGCAGTGCTGTCACGGCCTTGGTGGTCTCTGGTTTGTTGCTGATCCAACACGTACCGCTGATGACAACAAAACGACACAAACAATTTCTGGTCATCATCGGCCTATTGATTGGCGTGCAAAGCTTGTTTCTGTATTCCGCCGTGGCGCGTCTGCCCGTGGCGCTGGCCTTGCTGGCTTTCAATACTTACCCGTTGTGGACCGCCCTGTGGGAACGACTGTTCTACGGGCGCCGCCCCGAGCGCGCCACGTTGCAAGCCATGCCGGTCATTCTGGTCGGCCTGGCGCTGGCACTGGATGTTCTGGGTGCGGCGTCAGGGCTGGGCGCTGCCGGGCAGTGGGCGCGCATGGGTGCAGGCGTGGCGTTTGCGCTGGCAGCAGCCGCCACATTTGGCTTGGCACTCGTTTTGACGCAGCATGAAACTGCAGGAGTGGATGGCCGGCTGCGCACCGCCTGCACCATGATGCTGGCCGGCGTGGTGGCTTTGGCGATGGTGGGCGCGCAAGGCGGCGTGCATTTGCCCACGGCAAGTGCAGGCTGGTGGGGCTTGGGCGCGCTGACATTTTTGTATGGCACGGCTTTCACCATCATGTTTACCGTGCTGCCCAAGCTGGGGGTGGCCGGCAACTCAGCCATCATGAATGTGGAGCCCGTGTTTGCGCTGGTGCTGGCTTGGCTGATCTTGGGGCAAACCATTGCACCCGTGCAAGTGGTTGGCGCGCTGCTGGTGGTGGGTGCAGTGATGGTTCTGGGACTGCGTAAGAATTAGCGTTCGAACTTGGTAAATTTGCTCTTGCAAAGCGCCAGCAGTTAATCTAGACTAGGTTCAGTTAAGAAAGTGAAGTGGACTTAAACGTACCTCACAACTGATTGGAGACAGGTTTGGACAAACTTAACAACCCTCTGTTGGGCACCTGGCATCTGGTTCGCTGGGACATCACTTATAGCGACGGACGTGAGCCGACGCTGCCTTATGGCAACCAAGCCACAGGCATGATTGCCTATACCCATGACGGCTTCATGAGCGCTTGCATTGCTCGCGGCGCGAGGCCCAAGTTGTCGTCAAGCAGTGTTCGCAGCGCACCTGTTGAGGAACGGTTGGCAGCTTTTGAAAGCTACTTTCAATATGCCGGGCCGTATGACATCGAGGGACCGGTTGGCCAGCAGCACGTCACGCACCATGTCACCCATTCCTTGAACCCGAACTTCGTCGGCACAAAGCAAATCCGAAAAATGACGTTTGCGGCTGGTGGGGGCCTCACCCTGTCCGCCTCTGACACAGTGCCTGGCACGGATGTGGCGCGGCATCACAGCCTGTTGTGGGCCAGAGCAGCCGCATGATGTTTGACAAACACCGCGCTATTTTTGAGCGCGCGCAAACCGCTTGCCGGGAGCGCCATTGCTGGAGCCCCTTCCCAGATATGCCGGCCAAGTACCCGGATGCCGAAGCAGCGCAGGCCAAAGGGTTAGCGGCTTTCAAAGGGCATCTAGGTAAGCGTTTTGCGCTGGATCAACCAGGCCACGTCGGTGATCTTGGCGAAGAAGTCTCGCCCTACACGCAAGACCCGCTAGGCATCAGCTACCCACAATCTGACGTCGACACCCTGTTCAACGCTGCCGAAAACGCCATGCCCAGTTGGGCTGAAGCCCCACCCGAAACCCGCATCGGCGTGCTGATGGAGGTGCTGGATGTGCTGTACCGCGAGCACCTGTTTGAAATCGCCCAAGCCGTCATGCACACTGCAGGGAAAAGTTTCAACATGGCCTATGCAGGTTCGGGCGTGAATGCGCTTGATCGGGGTATTGAAGCGCTGGTGTATGCCAAACACGCCATGGATGCAGTGGCGCCAACAGCGCAGTGGGAGCGCCAGTTTGGCTCGGCAAAAATTGCACTGGAAAAAACCTACCGCATCATTCCGCGCGGCGTAGCCGTTTGCTTTTCATGCGCCAGCTTCCCCACCTGGAACGCCTGGCCGTCCATGCTGGCCAGTCTGGCCACCGGCAATCCGGTCATCGTCAAACCGCATCCGGCCACCGTGCTGCCGATGGCGATCTCAGTGCGCGTCTTCAGGCAAGTTCTGGCACGCGCGGGCTTTGATGCGAATCTGGTCACCATGGCGCTAGACAGCACGCTAGAGCCGATCGGCAAGCTGCTTGTCAAGCATCCGAAAACCGCCATCGTTGACTTTACCGGCAGCACGCGCTTTGGCCAGTGGGTCGAGCAAAACGCCTACCCCGCGCTTAGCTTTACCGAAACGGCGGGCTGCAACACGGTAGTGCTGGAGTCGTGCGACGACCTCGATGCTGTGCTGCGTAGCCTAGCCACCACGCTGTGTATGTTCAGCGCGCAAATGTGTACCAGCCCACAAAATATTTACATCGCCAGGCACGGTGTGCAAACACCGCAAGGTTTGGTGCCCTTCAATGACGTGGCACGCCAATTGGCTGATGCAGTCACGGCGTTGACCAGCGAGCCGAAGAAGGCAGCCATGATTCTGGCCACGATCCAGTCGCCGCAAACACTGGAATTACTAGCCAATATGGCGCTACTTGCGCATGAATATAAGGGCGTAGAGACCAAAAATGCGGTCGACATACTGCTAACGCCTGCAGCGTACCGGCACCCAGACTACCCCAATGCACGCACCAGTACACCGCTGATGTTGAAGGTCAGCACCGCACATCGCTCTTTGTATGGCGAGGAGCGCTTTGGCCCCATCAGCTTTGTGATTGCCTGCGACGATGCGCAAGACGCCTTGCGGCAAGCCACGCAGGATGTGAAAGAACTTGGCGGCTTGACGGCCTTTTTGTACTCTCTTGACGAAGCATTTATCAGCCAGGCAGAAACTGCCTACGCCAAAGCAGGCGCGCAGCTCACCATCAACCTGACCGGTCCCATGCCGCTGAATTTTGCAGCCGCCTACAGCGATTACCACGTCACAGGCTTGAACTCGGCGGGCAATGCATCTCTTACCCATCTGGCCTTTGTGGCCAGCCGCTTTTGTATTTCGCAATCGCGCAGACCTGTCAAAACCACCACCATTTAACTCAAGGAGAAAACCATGGGTGCCAGCGATACCAGCGTTCTTAATGAGATTCCCGTCTTATCAGGCGGCTTTGCGCCCATCACGCATGAGCTGACGATAGAGCTCACCGATATCGAGGGTCAAGTCCCAAAAGACCTGACGGGCATGTATGTGCGCAACGGCCCGAACCGCCGCTTTGAAGCGCCGGGTCGCTACCACTGGTTTGACGGCGATGGCATGCTGCATGCGGTACGCTTTGAGGGCGGCACAGTCACTTACCAAAACCGATGGGTCGCCACCGACAGCCTGCAAGAGGAGTTGAAGGCGGGCAGCGCCCTTTGGCAAGGCATCAAAGATCCACCGCGTAAAGACCGGCCCGACATGCCGGTAAAAGATACATCGAACACGGATGTGAAGTTTTACGCTGGTCATTTGGTGTCGATGTGGTACTTGGGCGGCGCTGTGTACATGGTTCGCCCGCACGACTTGTCCACCGTTGGCAAGCTTGAAGTGGACGAACGACTTAAAGGCTTGCCGATTTCAGCACACTCTAAAGTCGACGAGCGTACCGGTGAGTTTTTGTTTTTTGCTTATGGCAAGGAATCACCCTATATGCATTACGGCGTGATGGACAGGCATGGCGAGCTCAAAACCTTCATGCCCGTGCAGTTACCCGGCCCGCGCCTCCCGCATGACATGGCGGTCACGCCGAACTACTGCATCGTGCACGACCTGCCGCTGTTTTATGACATGGACGCGTTTGCTGCCGGACGGCACAAGCTGAAGTTTCACCACACCCTGCCATCACGCTTTGGCGTTATTCCGCGTCACGGAACGCCCGATCAGATCCGCTGGTTTGAGGCCAAACCAACCTACATGTACCACGTGTCCAACGCCTGGGAAGAAGACGATGGTGAAGGTGGCACGGAGATTGTCATGACGGGGACGCCCTTCAGGCTACCGACCGACATGCGCGGCAAACTGGATGTGGAACGCTTCCCGAAAATGCTGGCCAACCTGGAGCACGACTTCATGTTTTACGAGTGGCGCTTTAACCTGCGCACCGGCCTGACAAAAGAGCGGGTGATTGACGACATCGTGAACCAGGAATTCCCGGTGATCAACTCCTGGATGCAAGGCTACAAGACCCGCTATTCCTGGAACATGCTGATGGGCCGTCTGAACCGCGCCGAGGACCCGCGTTTTTGCGGGTTTGTCCGCTATGACCTAGAGCAGGACACCTGCACCAGCTACCACGCTGGCGTGAACAAATGGTTCAGCGAAGCGCCGTTTGCACCCAAAGACAACTGGGTCGAAGAAGACGACGGCTATCTGGTCGGCTTCATGTGGGACGACGAAAAACAGACCTCGTATGTCACCGTTTTTGATGCCAAAGACATTGCCAAAGGTCCGGTCTGCAAAATCAAGCTACCGCAGCGCGTACCAAATGGTTTTCATGCAACCTGGGTCAGCGGTGAGCGCTTAAAACGCGGCTACTGATTCGATGATTTTGGTACCTCAAGCCAGTATTGACGACTACACCTCGCGCGGCTGGTGGGGCAGGGTCACGCTTTGGGACCTGTTCGTTAAAAACGTGGCACAGCAGCCCGATGCAGAGGCCGTGGTTGATGCGGCCAATCGTGCAGAGTTTGCGTATAGTCCACCTCGCCGGCTGAGCTGGGCGCAACTTGCTGTTGAAGTTGATATTTTTTGTTTGCAATTACTGGCCAAAGGTGTCGCGCGTGACGACATTGTGGTGATGCAACTACCCAACTGTGTCGAGCAGTTCGTGGTGTACCTGAGCTGTGCCCGGCTCGGCATTATTGTCTCGCCCGTGCCAGTGCAGTACCGCGAGCATGAGCTGGGCCATGTACTGCACACCACAGCGGCCGTGGCGGCGATTACCTTTGCACGCATTGGCAAGATGGATGCGCCCCATTTTGCCGGGAACATGTTTACCCGTCTCCAAACTGAGCATGCTGCCTTGAAAGAGGTCATCGTTTGGGAGGACCTGCCGCAAGGCGAGATCAGCAACACTGACAGACTGGTTTTAAAGCGTGCAGCATCGGCGGCGCAAGTCACTGCGAACGACGTCTTCACCATTTGCTGGAC
This sequence comes from Polaromonas sp. YR568, assembly GCA_945860515.1. GTDB lineage: Bacteria > Pseudomonadota > Gammaproteobacteria > Burkholderiales > Burkholderiaceae_C > Polaromonas. The sequence continues at coordinate 3,491 of CAMARI010000081.1, read as the reverse complement.
GTCGGGAACCGAGGCCCAGCCCAAAGGCGTGCCGCGCAGCCACAACGAGTGGCTGGTCGTCGCACCTTCCATCATTGAGGCGGCTGCCATCAAGCCGCATGCCCGCCTGCTCAACTCGTTTCCGCTCGTCAATATGGCGGGCCTGTCGACCGCGTTTGCCTCATGGCTGGTGCTGGGCGGAACGGTCGTACAACACCAGCCCTTCAGCTTGCCGGTATTTCTGCAGCAACTGCGGGATGAAAAAATTGACTACACCGTCGCACCACCGGCAATATTGAATATGCTGCTGCACAACGAGGCGCTGCTGGCGGGCATTGATTTCAAGCGTCTGTGCCGCATCGGTTCAGGCTCAGCCCCGCTGTCTGACTGGATGGTGCGCGGCTTTGAAGAAAAGCATGGCGTTCAAATCGTCAATTACTTTGGCTCCAATGAAGGCGCAGCATTGTCAGGCAATCACATTGACATACCCGACGCAGCATTGCGGTCAGCGTTTTTCCCAAGGGCGGGCGTGGTGGGCTATGACTGGAGCGTTTCGACAACCCGAAAAATAAAAACCCGGCTGGTCGATGTACTGACCGGCCAAGACATCACGACAGCAGACACGCCAGGAGAACTGCGATTTTCGGGGCCGACAATTTTCAGTGGCTACTACGCGGCGCCCGAACTGAACCAGCATGCCTTTGACACGCAAGGCTTTTATAAAACCGGCGATCTGTTTGAAATTGCCGGTGATCGCCTGCAATACTATCGCTATGTGGGCCGCTCCAAAGACCTCGTGATTCGCGGCGGCGTGAATATTTCGTCAGAAGAAATTGAAAATCTTTTGCTCGCCTGCCCCGGTGTGCGGGAGGCAGCTGTGGTCGGCGTGCCTGATGACCTTCTTGGCGAGAAGGTATGCGCCTGTATTGTCGCGATTGATGGGCAAGTCGTGAGCCTTGAATCGCTGAATTCGTTTTTAACGGATAACAAGCGCATCGCCCGCTACAAGCTGCCCGAATATCTGCTGCCCTTGCTGACACTGCCGCGTAACCCGATGGGCAAAATTTTAAAACGCGAGCTGCGTGAGCAGGCCAAAGCGTTGGTCCCGCAAACGTTGTATGAATCATCTTTGAAAGTCGCTGCGTGAAGCCTATTTTGTTGCTGATTCCCGGCATGCTGAACACGTCATCAGTGTGGGCCAAAGTCATCCCGCTGCTGCATGATGTGGCCGACGTGCGCGTCCTGAACGTACAAACGCAAAGTAGCATTGAAGAAATGACAGATGACGCCCTGGCACTGGTGGGCAATGTCCCGCCTGAGCAAGCGCTGGTGGTCTGTGGTTTTTCAATGGGTGGCTTTGTTGCTATCAACTTGATGGCTTTACACACCCAGAAAATTCGAGCTGCATGTCTTTTAGACACGACTGGCAGGCCAGAACTTGCAGAAAGTGCCGCGCAGCGCGAGAAAACCATTGCTGCGATTGAGCGTGATTTCGACAAAGTGACGCTCAGGATCAGCCATTTTTCTACCTGCGCTGAAAGTCACAACAACGCTGCCCTGATGGACGAGATCTTGACCGACCTGCGCGCTGTGGGGCCTGACACCGCGATTGCACAAAACCGCGCAGTTATGGCACGTGCGGATCATCGGGCAACGCTGTCCAAACTGAACATGCCGGTCCTGGTGCTGTGCGGCAAAGATGACCTGGTGACACCACCTGAATGTTCTGAAGAGCTCGCAGCGCTGATTCCAGGTGCGCAACTCGAGTGGATAGGAGGTGCAGGGCACATGGTGCCGATGGAGCAGCCTCTGGCTCTGGCCGACTGCCTCAGGCGATTCATCGCACGGGTTTTATAACGACAAAAGGAGACCAATATGAAGGACATGAAAAGGCGCGGGGTATTACACGCTATCGGCGCCCTATCGCTAACAGCTACTTTCCCATCCCAGGCGCAAGTGCCATCAGGTTTTCCAGACAAGCCCGTTCGCATCGTCGTGCCGTTTGCAGCAGGCAACACGCTGGACACCGCACTGCGCCAGGTGGCGGAAGAATTTAAGAAGAACACCGGCCAGCCCGTGCTGGTTGAAAACAAGCCCGGTGGCTCGGGCATCATTGCGGCGCAAAGCGTGATGGCTTCGCCCGCCGACGGCTACACACTGCTGCTGGCCAACACCAGCATGCTGACCATCAACCCCCATACTTTTGCCAAGCTGCCTTACGATGCCGAAAAAACCTTCAGGCCGATCACCAACTTTTTAGGCACCTCGATGGTGATGGCGGTGAATGCCAGCGTGCCCGCCAACAACGTCAAAGAGTTTGTCGCCTATGCCAAAGCCAATCCTGGCAAGGTGTCTTTTGCCTCTTTTACGGCCGGTAACTCCTCACATTTTGCCGGCGTGATTTTGAACCAGCGAACAGGCATGGAGATGATTCATGTGCCCTTCAATGGTACGCCACCTGCGGTACAAAACCTGGTGGGTGGACAAGTCACGGCCGCGTTTTTGCCACTGCTGGCCGTCAAGCCGCACATGGATTCTGGCAAGGTCAAAGTGTTGGCTGTGACGAGCCCACAACGCTCGCTGCTGATGCCGAATGTAGCGACGTTCAGGGAGCAGGGTTTTCCTGATCTGGACATTTATATCTGGGCGGCCATCGTTGCGCCAGCAGGTACCCCTGATGCAGTTGTCTCTCGGTTGAATGCAGAATTTATCAAGGTTCTGCGTTCAAGTGAAATCAAGGAAAAATGGCGCGTGGCGGACTTTGAAACGCTGCCATCTACGCCCGAAGAATTCAGCAAGTTTGCGCAGGCCGACTCCAAACGCTGGGCCGAGGCAGTGAAGATTTCTGGCTTCAAAGCGAGTGAATAAAAACGTATGAGCCAGCAACTATTCAATCTTCGTCTGCCTGTTTTTGCAGCACCCATGTTTTTAATTTCTGGCCCAGAGATGGTACTGGCAGCTTGCAGGGCAGGCATCATCGGTGCTTTCCCCACGCCGAACGCACGGCCTATTGAATTCCTGGACGTGTGGATGAAGCAGATCACCGAAGGCCTCGCTCAAGCCCGCGACCAGCAAGCCGGCTCGACCATCGGCCCCTGGTGCGCGAACCTGGTCACGCATTCGTCCAACAGCCGTCTGCCTGAAGACCTGGCACTGATTGCCAAATACAAACCTCCGATTGTCGTGACGGCACTCGGCAGCCCCAAGCCCGCGATTGAAGTTGTGCACAACTACGGCGGTTTGGTCTTTGCCGATGTGATTGACATCAAGCTGGCGCGCAAAGCTGTAGCTGCGGGAGCCGATGGTCTTGCCTGTGTTTGCGCAGGTGCGGGCGGGCACACAGGTATGCTGTCGCCGTTTGCGTTTGTCAGCGCAGTACGCGAATTTTTTGATGGCACCGTGATTGTCGGCGGCGGCATCAGTGATGGCTGGGGCATTGCGGGCGCTATCGCTTGCGGTGCGGACTATGTTTACATGGGAACACGCTTTATACCCACCACCGAGAGCATGGC
>CAMARI010000080.1 GCA_945860515.1 Polaromonas sp. YR568 | reverse complement strand
TGCTGCGTAAAGATTACTGCTTTGCAAAGCAGCGCCAATCTTGCTGAGATAGGGGTCAGCAGACACAGAGGGGTCAAAATTAACAAGCGCAGTGAAAGCCTGACGTGAAGCGTCCAACTCACCCGCCCTTAAGCTTAGAAGCAATGCTTGCAGTTTTTGTCGGCGACGGCTTTGTCTGTCCCCGTGCGGCGAATTATTGCCGCTCCGTTGACCAGTACTAGCGTCAACGCGTAGCGAGATTGAAGTATCCATAACACGGACTCCTTGCGACCTGTTGGCCTGTCCATCAGCCAAGCATAAACAGTGCCAACTAATAAAGCGGCAAGTATTGGCCAGGCTCACTAATCCAGCAATGAAATAGACAGTAAGCCAATGCCAATTCATTAATGGCCAAGTAGCTGGTCGCCATTCAAAACAAACGTAGCGATTTTTTCAAGCTGCGCACAGCGCCAGCTGCGTCACACCCAGAGCAAAACACAAAGAACCGTGCAAGCCATGTGGGCGTCACTGCGGACTCATTGAAATGGGCTTGTCGGACTCATCCGAAATCTATGAAAAGACTCAGAAAAATCTATGACTTGTAGTAAACCCGGACCATACTACTTTGAACCTAATAAAAAGCACCTAGAGTTGCCCCTAAGTGCTTGATTTCATTGGATAATTTTTGGTGGGAGATGCAAGTTTCGAACTTGCGACCCCTGCAGTGTGAATGCAGTGCTCTACCCCTGAGCTAATCTCCCGTTGCTTCTCAGCAAGCCTTCGATTATATGCTGACTATCAGGCTGTGGCTGATCGCCAGACCGTCTTGCCTTTGCTGGCCTTGTCGATGTCGAGCAGCAGCTTTTCATGCGCATCCAGTTCGTCGTCGTTGGCGGCTAGCAGCGGCAGCACAAACTGACTCAGGTCAATGACTGGTGCGTCAGCACCACTTTGGGCAGTGGTGCCCGCGTCCATCATCAGGCTGTTTTGTCCGCGCGTCAGGTTGATGTACACGTCGGCCAGCAGTTCCGCGTCGAGCAGCGCGCCATGCAGCGTGCGGCCCGAGTTGTCGACCTCGAGCCTGTCACACAGTGCATCCAGCGAATTGCGTTTGCCGGGGTACAACTCCTTGGCCATCACCAGACTGTCGGTGATTTTGCCGACGTGAGCCGAGATGGGCGGCTGGCCGCAAATTTCCAACTCTTTGTTTAAGAATCCCACATCGAACGGCGCGTTATGAATGATGATTTCAGCGCCGTTCAAATACGCCAGCAGCTCACCGGCAATCACGCCAAAGCGGGGTTTGTCTTTTAAAAACTCGTTGCTGATGCCGTGGACTTTCAGCGCGTCTTCATGGCTGTCGCGCTCAGGGTTCAGGTAAAAGTGTTTGTTGTTGCCTGTCAGCTTGCGCGCCACCAGTTCAACGCAGCCGATCTCGATGATGCGGTCTCCGTTGTCTGGCGACAAGCCCGTAGTCTCGGTGTCCAGAAAAATTTGGCGCATGTCAGTGCCGGTCTTTCTTAATGAAGTTCTTTGGCGTGGTTGATGGTGTATTTGGGGATTTCAACCGTGACATTGGCTTGTGCCAGTATGGCCTGACAGCTCAGACGCGAGTTGGGCTCCAGGCCCCAGGCACGGTCGAGCAAGTCGTCTTCTTCTTCCTCTGGCGCAGTCAGCGATGCAAGGCCCTCACGCACGATGACATGGCAAGTGGTGCAGGCCGCGCTCATGTCGCAGGCATGTTCAATGTTGATTTTGTTGTCCAGCAAGGCCTCGCAAATCGACGTGCCTGCGGGCGCGGTGATCTCAGCGCCTTGCGGGCAGTATTCGGCGTGGGGAAGAATTTTGATGATGGGCATGATGAGGTGTTCAGACGGATTCAATATTTTTGCCAGCCAGAGCTTGTTGTATGCCCCGGTTCATGCGCTCCGCCGCGAAGGCTTCGGTGCCTTTGGCCAGCACTTGGGTAGCTGCTTCAATCGTCGCGGCGTCGCCATTTTCACGCGCGTCGGTCAGGCCGACGATCAGACTGTCGATTTGCGCGCGCTCGTTGGATCTGAGTAAATCGGCGTCGGCACTCAGGGCCGTTTTAACAGCCAGAACCATGCGGTCAGCGTCAACACGCGCTTCAGCCAGGGCTCGCGAGGCCATATCTTGCTGGGCGGTTGAAAAGCTGTCCTGCAGCATGCGCGCAATCTCGTCGTCAGACAGGCCATAGGATGGTTTCACGTCAATGCGCGCCTGCACGCCACTGATCTGTTCTTTGGCATCCACGCTCAGCAAACCATCTGCATCAACGGTAAATGTGACGCGAATACGTGCCGCGCCCGCCACCATGGGCGGCATGCCGCGCAACTCAAAATGGGCCAGGCTGCGACAGTCGGCCACCAGGTCACGCTCGCCCTGCACCACATGCAGGGCAAGCGCCGTCTGGCCATCCTGGTAGGTCGTGAAGTCTTGCGCCATGGCGGTCGGAATGGTCTGGTTGCGCGGCACGATGCGTTCGACCAGGCCGCCCATGGTTTCAATGCCTAAGGACAAGGGAATCACATCAAGCAACAGCAGATCGCTGCCCGCATTGTTGCCCGCCAATTGATTGGCAGAAATAGCTGCTCCCAGCGCCACCACCTCGTCGGGATTCAAATTGACCAAAGGCTCACGGCCAAAAAAACTGGCTACCGCTTTGCGCACTTGTGGCATGCGGGTAGAGCCGCCCACCAGCACCACGCCGTCAATGTCGCTTTTATCCAGTTTGGCATCACGAAGTGCCTTGCGAGCAGCCGTCAAGGTCCGCTGCGTCAGCTGCGCAGTGGTGGTTTCGAAATCTTCAGCCTTGATTTCAAAATTAAGCAGCGTCTTGGCAAGTTGCGCTGAAAACTGGGCAACTGGCGTGATCGACAGCGCCTCTTTGCACGCCCGTGCTGCGCGCTGCAAGGCAGCCTTGTCGGTTGGGCTCAAGGTATCTGCCGCCAGCCCGGCTTTGGCCAGCACCCAGTCCACCAGCGCGCGGTCATAGTCATCGCCACCCAGGGCTGAATCACCACCCGTCGCCACCACCTCAAACACACTTTCGGTCAGGCGCAGGATCGAAATATCAAACGTCCCGCCACCCAGGTCATAAATCGCAAACACGCCCTGGCTGGCGTTGTCCAGGCCATACGCAATAGCTGCCGCGGTGGGCTCGTTGATCAGGCGCAGTACATTCAGGCCCGCCAGCTGCGCCGCATCTTTGGTCGCTTGGCGCTGGGCATCGTCAAAGTAGGCGGGCACGGTGATCACCGCACCGTAAATGTCGTCGTCAAAGGTATCTTCAGCCCGAAAGCGCAGCGTTGCCAAAATCTCCGCACTGATTTCCACCGGGCTTTTTTCACCAGCCACTGTTTGCAGTGTGACCATGCCTGGCTTGTCAATCAACTGATAGGGCAACTGTGCGCGGCTGCCAATGTCATGGATGCCCCGCCCCATCAGCCGCTTGACGGACGCAATGGTGTTGGCCGGGTCATCGACCTGAGCTGCCAAGGCGGCAAAACCAATCTGGCGCTTATCCCCTGGCAGGTAACGTACCACGCTCGGCAAAATCACCCTGCCCTCGTCGTCTGGCAGACATTCGGACACGCCATTACGCACACTGGCCACCAGCGAATGGGTGGTGCCCAGATCAATGCCGATAGCGATGCGTCTTTCGTGCGGGTTGGGCGCCTGGCCAGGTTCGGAAATTTGGAGAAGTGCCATGTCGCTTAATATCGTTTGATCGTGTGCATACTTATTGTCCCAGCAGATCCAGGCGGGCCTCAACCTCAGCACCAAAACGCTCAACAAACATCAGGCTTCTGACATGCTCAACAGCTGCCTTAAAGTCGTTTTGGATGTCTATTAATTGCTCTATTTTTGATAGCTGATCGCGTATGAATTCATTGGTCAAATCGGAGATTTGATGAATACTTTCAGCCGTTTTGGCCTCATCCAGGGCCTCCCGCCATTCTATTTGCTGCATCAAAAAGCTGGCAGGCATGGCGGTGTTGTTTTCAGCGTTGACGACAGCGCCATGCAACTCGCACAGGTAGGCCGCGCGGCTGAGCGGGTCTTTGAGCCGCTGGTAGGCCTCGTTGATGCGCACTGACCACTGCATGGCAACGCGCTGGGCGCTGACACCTTGTACGGCGAATTTGTCGGGGTGCGCTTCTTTCTGGAGCTGTTTCCAGCGGGCATCAATGGCTGCGCGGTCTTGGCTGAACTTTTGCGCTAAACCGAAAAGTTCGAAATCACTGGACTGAAGGTTCACACACGGAAGCTTTCGCCACACCCGCATCGGTCCCGCTCATTCGGGTTGAGAAACTTGAAGCCCTCGTTCAAGCCTTCGCGCACGAAATCAAGCTGCGTGCCATCAATGTAGGCCATGCTCTTTGGGTCGACCAGCACAGTCACGCCGTTGTCTTCAAACACCACATCTTCAGGCGCGATTTCGTCAGCGTATTCAAGCTTGTAGGCCAGGCCCGAACAGCCAGTAGTTTTGACACCGAGCCGCACGCCAACGCCTTTGCCGCGCTTGGTCATGTAGCGGGTCACGTGGCGGGCAGCGGCGTCGGTCAGGGTTACGGACATGTGGACTTTTCAGGCTAATGATCAGGCGGCAATGGCTTGGGCTTGACCGTGCTTTTGCTTGTAGTCGCTCACAGCCGCTTTGATGGCGTCTTCCGCCAGAATCGAGCAGTGAATCTTGACAGGCGGCAGTGCCAGCTCTTGAGCAATCTCGCTGTTTTTGATGCTGGCGGCCTGGTCCAGCGTTTTGCCTTTGACCCATTCAGTCACAAGGGAACTGGACGCGATGGCCGAGCCGCAACCGTAGGTTTTAAAGCGCGCATCTTCAATCACACCGGTGACCGGATTGACCTTGATTTGCAGCTTCATCACATCGCCGCAAGCCGGTGCGCCGACCATGCCGGTGCCAACCGTGTCGTCGCCCTTTTCGAACGAGCCAACGTTGCGGGGATTTTCGTAGTGGTCTACCACTTTTTCACTGTAAGCCATGATGTTTACCTCTTAACTTTTTGCGAAGCGCCGCTCAATGAGCAGCCCATTGGATCGTCGACAAGTCGATACCTTCTTTGAACATGTCCCACAAGGGTGACAGCTCGCGCAGTTTGGCCACGTTCTCTTTGATCGTACCGACTGCGTAGTCAATTTCTTCTTCCGTCGTCCAGCGGCCCATCGTCATGCGCAGGCTGCTGTGCGCCAATTCGTCGCTGCGGCCCAGGGCGCGCAGAACATAGCTGGGCTCTAACGATGCAGACGTGCAGGCCGAGCCACTCGACACAGCCAATCCCTTGATGCCCATGATCAGCGACTCGCCTTCCACATAGTTAAAGCTCATGTTCAGGTTGTGCGGTACGCGTTTGTCGGCGTGGCCGTTCAAGAAAACTTCTTCAACATCTTTCAAGCCGTTGAGCATTCGCTGTTGCAAACCGCGAATTCGTTTGTTTTCCTCATGCATCTCGGCTTTGGCAATACGATAAGCCTCACCCATCCCCACGCACTGGTGCGTCGGCAAGGTACCCGAGCGCATGCCGCGCTCGTGACCACCGCCGTGCATTTGTGCTTCCAGCCGCACGCGTGGCTTGCGCCGCACATACAGCGCGCCTATGCCTTTGGGGCCATAGGTTTTGTGCGATGTCAGGCTCATCAAATCAATCGGCAGCGCCGTTAAGTCGATGTCAACACGCCCGGTGGCTTGCGCGGCATCGGTGTGAAAGATGATGCCTTTTTCACGGCACAGCGCGCCAATCGCCGCCACGTCTTGAATCACGCCAATTTCGTTGTTGACGAACATGACGCTGACCAAAATCGTGTCTGGCCGAATCGCCGCCTTGAGCACGTCCATGTCCAGCAAGCCATCGGCCTGAACGTCAAGATAAGTCGCGTCGAAACCTTGGCGTTCCAGTTCCCGGAAGGTATCAAGCACGGCTTTGTGCTCGGTCTTGACCGTGATGATGTGTTTTCCCTTGGTTTTGTAAAACTGCGCTGCGCCTTTGATGGCCAGGTTGTTGGACTCGGTAGCACCGCTGGTCCACACAATCTCGCGCGGATCTGCGCCTATCAACGCAGCGACTTGCTCGCGCGCTTTTTCGACAGCCGCTTCGGCCTCCCAGCCCCAGGCGTGGCTGCGCGACGCAGGATTACCGAAGTGCTCGCGCAACCATGGAATCATCGCGTCCACTACCCGCGGGTCGCACGGGTTGGTGGAGCTGTAGTCCATATAAATGGGGAAGTGTGGGGTTTCCATTTGAAATGCTCAATAAATTAACTGGCTGAATAGCAAATACGCGACAAAAATCTATAGCAATGCTTGATCAGGACTTGGAGAAGGCATTGCCCAACGCGAACACCGAGTTGGGCGCGTTAACGCGGGTTGGTTTGGGCATCGGCTGGGTAAAGATGGCCTTTTTCACCATCGGTGAGTTCTCTACCACCAAACCCTTGGCCAGCTGCTCATCGACCAGCTTTTGCAAGCTCACAGAGTCCAGAAACTCAACCATGCGGCTGTTCAGTGATGCCCACAGCTCGTGCGTCATGCAGCGGGTGCCCTCGCCCATACAGTTTTCTTTGCCGCCGCACTGAGTCGCATCAATTGGCTCGTCCACCGAGACGATGATATCGGCAACAGTAATGTCAGCCGCCTTGCGGCCCAGCGTGTAACCGCCGCCCGGGCCACGGGTGGACTCCACCAACTCGTGGCGACGCAACTTGCCAAAAAGCTGCTCAAGGTAAGACAAAGAAATTTGCTGGCGCTGGCTAATGGCGGCCAGTGTGACCGGACCGCTGTTTTGTCGCAGGCCCAAATCAATCATTGCAGTGACCGCAAAGCGGCCTTTGGTCGTGAGGCGCATAACAAGCTCCTTAAAATTAGCTTGGCTGTCGCTAGACAGCAATTGTTACTTTTGAAAATGATGTTTCAAAAGAGATTTACTCCTCCAGCCGCCCCGTGCAGTTAGACCCCGCACCGAGCCGATGTTGTTATCCGTTTTATCCCGAGTAGATTGCTCAAGTATACCAGAAATTCAATATCTGCCGCGAAATAAAACCAGTCAGTAAGATAAATACTGACCGGTTACAGTATCCTATCATATTGATCGGGTTTAGGTTCGTGCGGCCGATATAGGAACGATGTTGTCGGTCCCTGGTGCTCCAAACGCCTGCTCTTTGAGGACATGTAGCTGATCCCGTACCTTAGCGGCCTTTTCAAACTCCAGGTTTTTGGCGTGCTCGACCATCTGTTTTTCAAGTCGCTTGATCTCGCGTGACACGTCTTTTTCACTCATGTCTTCTACCAGCGCCTTTTGCAGCAGCAGCTTGTCGGCCTCTTTGCCGGATTTTTCGCTGTAAACACCGTCAATCAAGTCCTTGATGCGCTTGACCACGCTCATCGGCGTGATGTTGTGTTCGATGTTGTGCGCGATTTGCTTGTTACGGCGACGCTCCGTCTCACTCATGGCTTTGGCCATCGAATCGGTGATGCGATCCGCGTACAAAATCGCGCGGCCGTTCAGGTTACGGGCGGCGCGGCCAATGGTTTGAATCAGACTGCGCTCTGCCCTCAAAAAACCTTCTTTGTCAGCGTCCAGAATCGCCACCAAAGACACCTCGGGAATGTCCAAACCCTCGCGCAGCAAATTGATGCCGACCAGCACGTCAAACGCACCGAGACGCAGGTCACGCAAAATTTCAACCCTCTCCACCGTGTCTACATCGCTGTGCAGATAGCGCACCTTCACGCCGTTTTCGCTCAGGTAGTCGGTCAGTTGTTCAGCCATGCGCTTGGTCAGCGTGGTGATGAGCACGCGCTCGTTTTTATCCACCCGAATGCGGATTTCACCCAGCACATCGTCCACCTGGTTCACCGCTGGCCGCACCTCTACCTGCGGGTCAACCAGGCCCGTTGGCCGCACGACTTGCTCGACCACCTGACCGGCGTGTTCTTTTTCATAAGCAGCGGGTGTGGCCGATACAAAGATGGCCTGATGCATTTTGGTCTCAAACTCTTCCAGCTTCAGCGGCCGGTTGTCCAGCGCGCTGGGCAACCGAAAGCCATAGTCAACCAGCGTGGTTTTACGTGAGCGGTCGCCGTTGTACATGGCACTTAATTGCCCCATCATCACGTGGCTTTCGTCCAGAAACATCACCGAGTCTTTGGGCATGTAGTCGCACAGCGTTGACGGCGGCGAGCCGGGCGGCGCGCCACTCAGGTGGCGGGTGTAGTTTTCAATGCCTTTGCAGTGGCCGATTTCACTCAGCATTTCCAGGTCAAACCGGGTGCGCTGCTCGATGCGCTGAGCCTCCACCAGCTTGCCCTGCTTGACGAAATAATCGATGCGTTCAGCCAGCTCCACCTTGATGGTTTCAATCGACATCATCACCTTGTCGCGCGGCGTGACGTAATGGCTTTTGGGGTACACCACAAAGCGCGGCACTTTCTGCCGGATGCGGCCCGTCAGCGGGTCAAACAACTGCAAGGACTCAATCTCGTCATCAAACAGTTCAATGCGCAGCGCCAGCTCTGAATGCTCCGCCGGAAACACATCAATCACATCGCCCCGCACACGAAAGGTGCCGCGTGAAAAGTCCACGTCATTGCGCTGGTATTGCATGCGTATCAAGCGTGCAATCACATCGCGCTGACCCATCTTGTCGGCGACCCGCGCAATAAAGCGCATCTGCGTGTAATCCTCGGGGGCGCCAATGCCGTAAATCGCGCTGACGGTCGCCACAATGATGGTGTCGCGGCGTTCGAGCACGCTCTTGGTGGCCGACAGGCGCATCTGCTCGATGTGCTCGTTAATGGCTGAGTCCTTTTCAATGAACAAATCGCGCTGCGGCACGTAGGCTTCAGGCTGGTAGTAGTCGTAGTAGCTGACGAAATATTCCACCGCGTTTTTCGGAAAGAACTCCCGGAACTCGCTGTACAGCTGGGCGGCCAGGGTCTTGTTGGGCGCAAACACAATGGCTGGCCGGCCCAGCCGTGCGATCACATTGGCCATGGTGAAGGTTTTGCCCGAGCCCGTCACGCCCAGCAGGGTTTGAAACACCTCGCCATCGTTGACGCCCTCGACCAGTTTGTCGATGGCCTGCGGCTGGTCTCCAGCTGGCAGGTAGGGCTGGAACAGCTCAAAAGGCGACTCAGGAAAGCTCGCGAATGTGCCTTTGAGGGGAGCGTCATTCGCTGGGGTGATCAGTTCAAGTACTTCTGGCATAAAAAACCTCAAAAGATGCCTTACGAGCACCCTTAAAATAAGGGTAACTCTCTAGCTTACGTCTTTTTTAACTTTCAGGAACACCATGTCCATATTTACCGCCGTCGAAATGGCCCCGCGTGACCCGATTTTGGGCATCAACGAAGCCTTTGCGGCCGACACCAATCCCCACAAAGTCAACCTGGGCGTGGGCGTGTATTACGACGACAACGGCAAGCTGCCCCTGCTGGCCTGCGTACAAGCCGCTGAAACGCTGATGATGGCCTCACCCAAGCCACGCGGCTACCTGCCGATTGACGGTATTGCGGCCTACGACTCGGCTGTGAAAGTGCTGGTTTTTGGCGCTGACAGCGAGCCGGTCAAAAGCGGCCGCGTCGCCACCGCCCAGGGCATAGGCGGCACGGGGGGCCTGAAGATAGGCGCTGACTTTCTGAAAAAGCTCAGCCCAAACGCCAAAGTCATGATTTCAGACCCCAGCTGGGAAAACCACAAAGCACTGTTCACCCAGGCCGGCTTTGACGTTATCAGCCACCCGTATTACGACGCGGCCAAGCGCGGCATTGACTTTGACGGCATGCTGGCCGCCCTGAACGCAGCTGCGCCCGGCACGATTGCCGTGCTGCACGCCTGCTGCCACAACCCCACCGGTTACGACATCACCCCCGCACAGTGGGACCAGGTGATTGCCGTCGTCAAGGCGCGCAACATCACACCCTTTTTAGACATGGCTTACCAAGGCTTTGGCTACGGCATCAAGGAAGACGGCGCGGCAGTGGCCAAGTTTGTCGCCGCTGGCCTGAATTTTTTCGTTTCCACGTCGTTCAGCAAAAGCTTCTCTTTGTATGGCGAGCGCGTCGGCGCCCTGTCGGTCGTCTGCAGCACAAAAGAAGAAGCAGACCGAGTGCTGAGCCAGCTCAAACTGGTCATTCGCACCAACTACAGCAACCCGCAAATTCACGGCGCCACGGTGGTGGCCACAGTGCTGAACACGCCCGAACTGCGCGCCCAGTGGGAGGCCGAGCTAACCGAAATGCGGGTTCGCATCAAGGCCATGCGGCAAAAGCTGGTCGATGGGTTGAAGGCTGCGGGCGTCAAGCAGGACATGAGCTTTATCACCGACCAGATTGGCATGTTCAGCTATTCAGGCCTGTCTAAAGACCAGATGCAGCGCTTGCGCAGTGAGTTTGGGGTGTATGGGACGGATGCTGGGAGGATGTGTGTGGCGGCCTTGAACAGCAAGAACATTGACCACGTCTGCGCGAGTATTGCGAAGGTGGTTTGAGCTTCAAAGCGCCTGAAAACAGGTGTTTTTCCTGTTTTCAGGTGTGTTTTAGGGCTGTAGCTAAGATTGTTTCGCGAGTAGCTCTTAAATTTATCGCCTCTCACCTTCATGTGGTTTGCCGGGGGTTGCCCGGCACACCTCGCAACGCAACCCGCGATTAATTCAGGAGCTGCTCGCGCATACATCTATTGGCCTGCAGCCCTAAAACGTACCTAAAAAGCCCAAAAACAGCCTAATCCAGCCGCCCAGACAAACCAAACAGTTGAACCGGCAAACATTCACTGAAGTGCACGAAGTCTTGATCCAGACTAAAAACCGGCAATTTCCGTTGACTGGCTACGGCACAGATCAAAAAGTCAGTGTGTGATCCTTGAATACCTCTGGCTTTGCAGGTGTTGAAAAACCGCGCAGCGCATTCGTAGTCCGAAAGCGTCAACGGCTCATCCGGAAAAGCCACCAAAGCACTTCGCAGCTTCTCAAGCTGAGCAGGTTCTTTGATGCCACTGAGCAGTTCTTGCCTGACCGGCCCGATCAGCATCGCGCGGGCGTCTGAGATCAGGTCTTTCAGTGCCAGCGTCGCGGCATCGTCAGCGCCAGGCAAAGCGCGCCGCCGCAAAACCAGCGACCAGACCGACGTATCGACCACGACCTGCACGCTTTAGCCTTTGGCGTCTGGGGCAAGACCAGCGCGATTTCTTTGCGCTTTGTAGTCGTAGTCTGGGGCGTAGTCAATCTGGCCGAACAGCTCTGTCAGTTTGAGCTGCTGGCGCTTTTGAATGTATTCCTGCAAGGCCTGGGTCACCACGGCTTTTTTGGTTTTTTGACCGCCCAGCGCACGGGCAGATTCGATCAAGCTGTCGTCAATTGCGAGGTTGGTGGCCATTTTTTACACCTCTTAATGTGTGGGTGAATGTGTAGATTTTGATTATCTGCCCAAACCAGGAAATCACCTACCCCCACACCACAGACCGCATCGCAATCGACCC
>CAMARI010000079.1 GCA_945860515.1 Polaromonas sp. YR568 | reverse complement strand
GACTCCAGCATGGCCAGGCCAACGGCCGTGGTAGCGCGTGCCCATGAGCCGCTGTGCACGGGTAGCTGGTCATGCCGGGCGGCAGCAAACAGCTCGTCAATGACCTCGATGCGTGGGATGACCGGTGCGGGCAGGGCAACAAACGATTTTTGACGGTCGGCATAAACCGTGATGCCGGTCGCGGACGGTTGAAGGTCTGCTTTGTCGCAACTGATGATGAGGGGGCCGAAGTGCTGGTGCGCCAGGCCGCCTGGTGGGGACGCGCTGGGTGTGTAGGCGCTGCCGCCGTAATTGCGTACGGCTTTCAGCGCGGTTTCGTCCTGACTGGTGGCCAGTCGTTGGCGCGCGCTGCCGTAGTCATCCAGGTTTTTGAGTTGCCCCATTTCACCTATGCTGTTCATCCACTCGTCAGAGTCAAAGTGACCATAGCCGCTGTATACAGCCGTCGCAAAAGCACCACCTTCGAAGCCCAGCAGCGCGCTGTAGGCGCCTTCTGTCGGGCGTGCTGCGTCCCAAGCGCCAGTGTGAGCGCGCACGCTACGCACCAGACCACCACCGAGCAGCCGAAGGATATCGATCTGGTGCGCGGCCTGGCTGTGAATCACGCCGCCTCCGGCGGCTGTCAGCAGCTCTTCGGGCCTGCGTGGCCGGTATAAAAAATCGGTGAAGTTCAGCGCCGTGATCATGCGCACAGCACCATAAACGCCGCTTTCAATCAGTGCTCTGGCGCGCCCGATCGGTGTGTTGAAGCTGTGGCTATGACCAACAACCAAGTGCACGCTGGCGCTTTGGCAGGCATCGATCATGCGGGTGCATTCGGCCAGCGTGAGTGCCATCGGTTTTTCAACCAGCACATGCTTGCCGTGCGCGGCAGCCATGCACACATGGTCTGCATGAAACTGGTGCGGCGAGGCCACGTACACCGCTTCAACCGCAGGGTCGGCGCACAGGGCCTCAATAGTGTCGTGAGCGGGCGCGTTGAAGTCGGCTTCAAACTGTTGGCGCGCTGCGCTGATCGGGTCAGTGGCAGCGACAAGCTTGACGCGGCTGTCATGCACAAATGTCGGCAGCATCAGGGTGAAAGCGCGGCCCAGACCCACCACGCCGATGCGCAGCGGCGGCATCACAAGTCCAGCACCAGTTCTGGTGACGCTGAACCCGGCAGGGCGCGTGACACGCAGACCATGATGTTGCTGGCTTTTTCGTTGTCTGCCAGAACCAGGTCGCGGTGCTCGACGGGCCCCGCCAGCAAGCCGCTGCGGCACGAGCCACAGGTGCCGCTTTCGCATGAGCTGGTTACCTGCAGACCCGCTGCCCGCAGTGCCTGAAGAATCGACTGCTCGGCGCTGACTGGGATGACTCGGCCTGACTTGTTCAGGCGCACGCTGAACGCGGTGTTGGGCGCATGGCTGGCAATGTCATCGCCAGTATTTTCAAAATGAACCGCCCCAGTTGGCCAGTGGCCCGTCATGTCGGCCACTGCGTCCTTCAAATCCTTTGAACCGTAGCAGTACACATGGGCTTGGGTGGGTGTTTCAAACAACGGCCAAAAATCAAAGGCATGGTCGGGGTTGCCGTGGTCGTGGTGCAGCGTCACGTGGGGGCTGAATTCAGCGCCTGTCAGTTCATCAAGAAAGGGGGTTGAGGCGGCATCTGGTGTGCAGTAAATCAGTTTGAACTGCTGGTGTCCCTGGGACCTGAGGTCTTGCATCATGGCCAGAATAGGCGCGATGCCCTCTTGGCTGGCAACAAAAATATAGTCGAGCTTCGGGTTTACGATCATCTGGGCGTTCCTGCGCGGTATTGACAACTGTTGACGGTAAGAATATTCTTAGCGCACTAAGAATAGTCGCCTTTATTTGATTTTGCAAGCTGAAAGAACCGATGCATGTTGACGCATGAAGAAAACGATTTGCTGTGCCGCGTAGAAGGCAAAGCGCCCATGGGTCAGCTGATGCGTCGCCATTGGACGCCTGTGTGTCTGATCGAAGAGGTCAGCGAGCCTGACGGCACGCCCGTCAAAGCACGGGTATTCGGTGAAGACCTCGTGGTGTTCAGGGACACCGAGGGCCGTGTCGGTGTGATGGACGAGTACTGCCCGCATCGCCGCGTGTCGCTGGTGTTTGGCCGCAACGAGAACTGCGGCCTGCGCTGCCTGTACCACGGCTGGAAGATGGATGTTGAAGGCAACATCGTTGAGCGCGTGTCCGAGCCTGTGATTCCCATTTCCAGCACCAACGCCGCGCCACCCAAACACTTGGCGTATCCAACCAAAGAGTGGGGCGGTTTTGTCTGGGCTTACATGGGCCCACCCGAGACCATGACCGCCTTTGAGCCGCCCGCCTGGGCACCGACTGCCGAGACAAAGGTCACGATTGCCAAGGTCATCATTGACTGCAACTGGGCGCAAATACTCGAAGGCGCGATTGACTCGGCGCACAGCTCCAGCCTGCATTCGTCCGACATGGTGCCCGCCCGGGTTGACAGCGCCAAGGCCACCGACAGCATGTGGCTGCGTCCATCCACCGACAAGGCGCCGCGTATGCAAATTGAGCGTGGCAGCTACGGCTTCAGGTACGCCGCCATACGCCGCCCCATCACCAATGCAGCCGCAAACGACTATGTGCGCTCGACTGTCTTTGTGGCACCGGCCACGGCCCTGATACCCCCCAATAACCTGTACAACGTGGCCAATATCAACGTGCCGATGGACGACACCCACACCGCGTTTTACTTCATGGCTTGGGGTCATCCGTTGCAAACGCCGGATACCGATACCTGGCGCAAGTTTTTAGGTCAGCAACTCGGCCCTGATCTTGACAGCACCTACCGGCCCCTGCGCAACCGTGCCAACCTGTTCTGGCAAGACCGGCAAGCCATGAAGGCGGGCAACTTCACGGGCATCACCGGCTTTCCCAATCAGGATATCGCCATGTGGCTGACGATGGGGCCGATTGCCGACCGCACGCACGAGCGGTTGGGCGCAAGCGATCAGGCGATTGTGGAGTTCAGAAAACAGATGCTGCAAGCGGTGCAGTCCTTCGCCAAAGGCGAGCCAGTCATCGGCACGGGTGACTGGCGCATTCCGAAACAAATTTGCGCCTACCAGGCCATCGTGCCTAAAACAACAGACTGGCGTGCGTATGAGGCTTCCTGTGTCTGGGACAGCACCCAGCCTGCGTTGGAGCCATCTTATTCAACCTGATGGTTGCTACGATATGGATAGCTGCTTGCCAAAGTATTGATTGGTCTGAAGCCAATTTGAACCCCGAAAACACACTTTTTTGACCTGACCCACCCGGAGATAAACCATGACGACAAAACAACTTCTGAACCCCGGCTCGGGCCGTCGCGCACTGCTGGGGGCCTGCGTGGCTGTCAGTCTGGGCTGGCTGCCTTTTGCTGCCAGCGCTCAGGGCGCTTATCCCAACAAGCCCATCAAATTTGTGGTGCCGTACTCGGCAGGCGGCTTTCCTGACACGGTGGCGCGCATTTTTGCGCAGCGCTTGACCGAAAGGCTGGGCCAGTCGGTGGTGGTGGACAACAAGCCGGGCGCTAACGGCGTGGTGGCGGCGCAGGTGCTGGCATCGTCACCCAAAGACGGCTACACGTTTTTGGTGACCGATGGCTCCATGTTTTCTATCAACCCAGCGATTTATAAAAACCTGGGTTATGACTACAAACGCGACCTGATGCCGGTGGCGCTGGCCGCACGTGCACCGCTGTACATGGCCATCAATCCCAAGGTGGCTGCCAACACGCTGCAGGAGTTCATTGCCTTGGCCAAGTCAAAGCCCGGCACGCTGAACTACGGCTCGTCCGGCATCGGCAGCACCCACCACCTGACCATGGAGGCCATGAAGGCAGCGCTCGGCCTGGACATCGTGCATGTGCCGTTCAAAGGAACCGGCCAGTCGGTGCCCGCCCTGATTGGTGGTCAGGTCGATGTGTTGTTTTCAGCCTTGCCGTCGTTGGTTGGCTTTGTCAAAGGCGGGCAGGTCAAGCTGCTGGCCACCAACGCAGCCAAGCGCACCCCGCAAGAGCCCAATTTACCCGCGCTGGCCGAGCTGATTCCGGGCTTTGACTTCGCGCCCATCGTTGGCGTGCTGGCGGCCACGGGCACGCCGGCTAATGCCATTGAACGCATCAGTGCGGAGATGGCGCTGATTGCCAAAACGCCAGAGGTGGTGACGCTGCTCAGCAATGCTGGCATTGACGCGATTGGCAGCGGCCCGGCGGACTACAACCGTGCCATTCTGGGCGAGAACGAACGGCTGACCAAAGCCGTTCAGTTGGCCAACATCAAATCTGAATAAATTAGGCAATAACCCAATCTAAAAATTCATGTCAAAACTCAAACTCACTTTCGGCTGCTGGAACTACGATCGCACCCGCGCCCTGATGGACGGCAGCGTGCAACCCGACGGCATTGACTTGAACTACCTGAACATGCCGGTCGAAGAAACGTTTTTTCGCATGCTGCGCCACAAAGAGTTTGATGTGGCTGAAATGTCGCTGTCGTCTTACAGCGTGTCCATGTCAAGGCAGCCGCGCCCGTTTGTTGCGATTCCTGTGTTTCCATCACGGTTTTTTCGCCATTCGTCTATTTACGTCAACGCCAAATCCGGTATTCGCCAGGCCAAAGACCTGATTGGCAAGCGGGTTGGCAACCCTGAATACCAGATGACGGCCCCGGTCTGGATTCGCGGTATTTTGCAGGATCACTACGACGTGCCAGTTGACAGTGTGACCTACTACACCGGGGGTGAGGAGTCACCAGGCCGCTCTGAAAAAATCAAACTCGACCTGCCTGCCAACATCAAGGTGCACAGCATTGGCCCGACGCAAACCCTGGCGCAAATGCTGCTGGATGGCGAGATTGATGCGCTGTATACCGCCCGCATGCCGTCAAGCTTTTTAAAAGGTGGCGGGCAAGTCAAACGCCTGTTTGAAGACTTCGAGCAGGTCGAGCGCAATTACTTCAAGGAAACCAATATATTTCCCATCATGCACACCGTCGCGATACGCCGCGAGGTGTATGAGGCCAACCGCTGGGTCGCGCGCTCGATGATGAAAGCCCTGGAAGAATCGCAGCGCCGCGCCTATGACGACTTGTATGAGACTGCCGCGCTAAAAACCATGTTGCCCTGGCTGACCTCGCACGTCGAGCAGGTCAAGGCCGAGATGGGTGACGACTACTGGCCCTATGGTTTTGAAAAAAACGAAACCACCCTCAAAACATTTTTGCGTTATCACTTTGAACAGGGTCTGTCCAAACGTTTGCTACAGCCCGAAGAGCTGTTCGCACCCGAATCGCTGGAAGCATTCGTGATTTGAACCAGATGGCCGCACCGCTGGCTGGCCAGGCAATGTGGCGCGATGTGCAGCAAGGCGCAGGCCTGTTGTCTTTAACGGCGGCCATCCGGGTCGCCAAGGCAGCCTCAAGCCGCGCCAATCTGGGCCTGGCTTGGACCGCTGACAAGCCTGGTTTTTTGTCACTCGACGAGTGTGGTGCTGCGCCACTGACAAGGCATTACCAGTTTCATTCAAGTGACACGATTGCGCAGCTAGCTACACCTGATGAACAGGTATTGATAGGTTGATAACCAAAGGAGACAAGCATGACATTTGACCGTTTTGCAATCAAGCGCTTGGCTGGGCTGGCGGCGCTGGCGCTGACTGGCTTGGCCGGCCCGGTAGCCGTGACGCTGTCGCACGCCCAGGACTACCCTAGCAAACCGATTCGCATCGTTGTGCCGCTGCCGCCCGGCGGCTCCAACGACGTGCTGGCCAGGCTGCTGGGGCAAAAAATGTCGGAGGCCTTTGGTCAACCCGTGATTGTTGACAACAAGCCTGGCGCTGCTGGCAACATCTCCACCGACTTCATGGCCAAGTCTGAAGGCGACGGCTACACGATTGCAATTGCGCCCAACCAGACGGTGGCCGTCAACCCGGTGCTCTACCCCAAGCTGCCTTTTGATGTGCTCAAGGACCTTCAGGGTATCTCGATGCTGGGTCGGGTGCCCATGGTGCTGGTGGTGTCACCCGGCAAGGTCAATGCCAGCTCGGTGACTGAGCTGATCGCGTTTGCCAAAGCCAACCCTGACAAGCTGTCTTATGCATCGGCGGGTTCAGGCAGCCCACAGCACATGGCAGCGGAGGTGTTCAAGTCCATGACATCCACACGCATGGCGCACATCCCTTACAAGGGCTCCGTGCCGGCGCTGGTGGACGTGCTGGGCGGCACGGTCGACGTGATGTTTTGCCCGCTCAATTCAGCATTACCGCACATCCGCAGTGGCAAGCTGCGCGCGTTGGCCACGACCGGCACAAAACGCCTGGAGTTGTTGCCCAGCGTGCCGACCGTTGCTGAAACCGTGCCCAACTACGAAAGCGATATCTGGATCGGCATGATTGCATCGGCCAAAACACCGCCCGCCATCATCAATAAACTGAACGCCGAGCTGCGTCGCTCGCTGGCGTTGCCAGATGTGCGTGAGAAGCTGGCAGAGCAGGGCATCTATGTTGAAAGCAGTTCGGCTGCTGAATTTACCCGCTTGATTGCGGCTGACCAGAAGCGCTGGGCGGCGGTCATCAAATCAGCCAACATCGTGCCTGAATAATGTTGGATTCATTGGAGACTTCATGACCATTCCGACCGGCGCTGGCTTGCGCCGCGACATACCCCTACCTTCAGCGCCAGACGATACCGTGTGGGGCAGTGATGCCATTGCCGACATGCTGCGCGTGATGGACATTCCCTACGTGCTGCTCAATCCCGGTGCCAGCTTTCGGGGCCTGCATGACAGCATCGTCAACCACCTGGGCAATGAAAAACCGCAAATGGTGGTGGTGCTGCACGAAGAGCATGCGGTTGCCATTGCCCATGGCTACGCCAAAGTAACCGGCAAGCCGCTGATCGCGATTTTGCACAGCAATGTGGGTTTGATGCACGGCTCGATGGCTATTTTTGATGCCTGGGTAGACCGCGTGCCGGTCATTGTGCTGGGCGCTACCGGCCCGGTGGACGCAGCCAAGCGCCGCCCCTGGATTGACTGGATACACACGGCTCAAGACCAGGCCGCGCTGGTACGCAACTTCATCAAATGGGACGCGCAGCCGGCCTCTGTGGCCTCGGCCCAAGAAGCATTGCTGCGTGCCCGGCAAATCGCCACCACCGCGCCGCAAGGGCCGGTGTACGTGTGCTTTGATGCGGCCTTGCAGGAGTCCAAGCTGGCCGAAAGACCTGTCGTGCCCGATCCGGCGCGTTACCTCGCACCGCCGCAAGCCAGGCCATCGGATGAAACCGTCATGGCGGCAGCCGACATGTTGTCAAAAGCCCGCCGACCCGTGATTTTGATGGGCCGTGTCTCCCGCAGCGAACAAGGCTGGGCCGAGCGCATTCAACTGGCTGAAACACTGAACGCCGAAGTTCTGACCGATTTGAAAATTGGCGCCGCGTTTCCCACAGACCACCGGCTGCACGCTGCGCCCAGCGGTGCATTTTTGTCGCCCGCAGCCCAAGCGGTGCTGCGTGAGGCTGACGTGGTGCTCAGCCTGGACTGGCTGGACTTGTCGGGCACGCTCAAGCAGGCCTGGGGCGACATGCCAGTGGGCAGCAAAATCATTCAGGTGTCGGTTGACCACTACAGCCACAACGGCTGGAGCATGGACCATCAGGGCTTGCCGCCGGTGGATTTGTTTTTGCTCAGCGAGCCCGAGCCAGCAGTGACGCTGCTCAACCGGCATGTCGTGCCGCGCAGCACGCCGGCCCCTGTCAAGCGCGCCTTGCCCCTCGCGGCGGCAGCCGCACCCGGTGCCATGACCGTGACCACACTGGCCGCGACACTGCGCAGCGCTGTGGGCGACCAAAAAATATGCCTGATGCGCCTGCCGCTCAGTTGGAGTGGCGAGATGTGGGACTTCCGGCACCCGCTGGACTTTTTGGGTTACGACGGTGGTGGCGGTATCGGCTCTGGCCCCGGCATGTCGATTGGCTCGGCATTGGCCCTCAAGGCAACCGACAGGTTGCCGGTTGCCGTGATTGGTGACGGCGACTACATGATGGGTGTCAACGCCCTGTGGACGGCCGCCAATGCGCGCATCCCGATGCTGGTGGTGGTGTGCAACAACCGCTCGTTTTTCAACGATGAAATTCATCAGGAGCGTGTGGCACGCCAGCGCCACCGCCCGATTGAAAACCGCTGGATCGGCCAGCGCATCAGCAATCCACCACCCGACCTGGGCATGATGGCACGCGGCCAGGGCCTGACCGGTATTGGCCCGATAGAAGATGCGGTCGAACTGGCGCGCGTCCTGGCCGATGCACTGGTAGCGGTTCAAAACGGTGCGACCGTGGTGGTGGACGTGGTGGTGCAAACCGGCTACAGCCCCGCCATGACAGCCGGCCTGACGCGGTCAGCTGATTGATTGACTGATATTTTTTTAAGGACAGCAAGCGATGCGAGCACACGAGATTCCCGACGGCATTTTGCCCACCCAGCGCGGCCTGTACTACGGCGGTGCCTGGCACGCACCCAAGGCAGGCGTGTACCTGGACACCATCAACCCGACCTACAACGAAGCCATCACGACCGCGCCGGTTGCCGATGCAGCCGATGTCGATGCTGCTGTGCAGGCGGCGCATGCAGCTTTTCCCGCCTGGGCGGCTACACCGCCGGTTGAGCGGGGTCGCTACTTGCGAAATGCTGCTGAGGTCTTGCGTGCGCATGCGGTGCCGCTGGCCCAGTTGGACTCATTGAACAACGGCAACCCGGTGTCTGCGCTGGCCATGGACGCGGGCTTTGCCGCTGACTGTCTGGATTATTTTGCTGGCCTGGCCACCGAGATCAAGGGCGAGACCATTCCCATGGGGGACGGTAACTTCAATTACACGCTGCAGGAGCCTTTAGGTGTGATTGCCCGCATCGTTGCGTACAACCACCCCTTCATGTTTGCTGCTGCCCGGCTAGCCGCACCGCTGGCCGCAGGCAACACGGTGGTCATCAAGTCGCCTGACCAGGCACCCCTGTCGATTTTGCGACTCGCCGAACTGGTGGGTGATGTTTTTCCGCCGGGCGTGGCCAATTTTTTGTGTGGCGGCCGCGAGTGCGGCGACGCCATGGGCCGGCACCCGCTGGTGGCCAAAATCACGCTGATTGGTGGCGTGCCCACCGGCAAGGCGGTCATGAAGACAGCCTCTGACAACCTCAAACCGGTGCTGCTTGAGTTGGGCGGCAAAAACGCGCTGGTGGCTTACCCCGATGCCGACATTGACAAGCTGGTCAACGGCATCATTGCGGGCATGAACTTCACCTGGTCGGGTCAGAGCTGCGGCTCAACCAGCCGGGTTTTTCTGCACGAATCGATTCATGACCAGGTGCTGGAAAAGGTCGTCAAACTGTTGCCTGAACGGCATAAGCCGGGCATCCCCACCGACCCCAAAACCACCATGGGATCGCTGGTGAGCCAGGCGCAACTCGACAAGGTCAAACACTATGTGGCGGTGGGTTTGGAAGACGGCGGCAGGCTGGTGTGCGGGGGCAAGCAGCCTGACAACCCGGCGCTGAAAGACGGATTTTTCTATGAGGCCACCGTCTTTGCCGATATGCAGCCGCATATGCGGCTTGCCCAGGAAGAAGTTTTTGGCCCGATCATGTCGGTCTTCAAATGGCGCGACGAGGATGCCTTGTGGCGTGATGTGAATGGTGTCGATTTTGGCTTGACCGGTTCGATCTGGACCCAGAACATCAACACCGCGCACCGGGCTGCCAAGCGCATTCATACCGGCTATGTATGGATCAACAACGCCAGCCAGCATTTCATGGGTGCGCCGTTCGGCGGTGTCAAGCAGTCCGGTATTGGCCGCGAGGAATGTTTTGCAGAACTGCTCGAGTTCACGTACACCAAGAATGTGAATTTGAAGTTGGGCTAATAGCCTTCCTTCATCCAGTTAAGTCAGTTAACTTCGCATCCTTCATGCCATCGTGTGAAGCGGTATGTCTTTGTCTTGCGCCAACTGCTCAATCTGCCTGCGCGTTTGGCCGAGTAGCCAGGCGGCAATCGTTTGACCGTGATGCCTGCCGCAGCACACAGCCGAGCTGCAAAATGTGGGTCAAGCGCTGCAACAGCGACGCGGCCATTTTGACATTCGTACACCTGATAACCGGCATGGCCACCACCGACAGCCGCGCCAGGCTGCGTACAACATAGCCGGCAATTCAAGGCCAGCAATCAGGTCGTTTTCAGCCAGATAGGTCAGGTCTTGTCCCGGCGCTTCAGCTTGCGTGCCCATCTGCTGACAGCGCATCAGCGCCGCAGGGCCGGGCATGTTAAAGCGGCAAGCCTACATAGTTTTCTGCCAGCGCGGTTGACGCAGCGCTTGAATGCACCAGATAGTCGAGTTCAGCCTCCTGGATTTTCTGACCGAAGCCATCGGTATCAGGAAAGCGGTGCAACAACGAGGTAAGTGACCATGAAAAGCGCTCTGCCTTCCAGACTCTGGCAAGCGCGCGTTGTGAGTAACCATCCACGCCGGCATTCGATTTTTCAAGATAAAAATCAATAAAGGCGTCTGACAAATACTTCACGTCGGAGGCCGCCAGGTTCAAACCCTTGGCCCCGGTGGGCGGCACGATGTGCGCCGCATCACCGGCTAAAAACAGGCTGCCAAAGCGCATCGGCTCGGCCACAAAGCTGCGCAGCGGTGCAATGCTTTTTTCAATCGATGGGCCGGTGACCATTTTTTCAGCCAATTCAGGGTCTATCCGCAAGCGCAGCTCGTCCCAAAAAGCCGCGTCGCTCCACTGCTCGACCTTGTCCGTCATGGCGCACTGCACGTAGTAACGGCTACGCGTCAGGCTGCGCATCGAACACAGCGAAAAGCCGCGCTCGTGGTTGCCGTAGACGATGGCATGCGGCGACACGGGCGGCACGTCGGCCAGCACACCCAGCCATCCAAACGGGTAAACGCGTTCAAATTGATGGATCGCGTCTTTAGGCACGCTGGCCCGGCACACGCCGTGAAAGCCGTCGCAGCCAGCGATGAAGTCGCAGGCCAGTTCCTGCTGCTGGCCGTCCAGCATGAAGCGTACTTTGGGCTGGGCACTGTCAAAGTCATGGATGCTGACATCACCTGCCTCGTACACGGTGGTCAGCCCGCTTGAAGCCCGCGCATCCATCAGGTCGCGCGTCACTTCGGTCTGGCCGTAAGCGGTCACAACCTTGCCGCCTGTCAGGCCTGTCACATCCACACTGTGACGCTGGTTTTTAAACACCAACTCGATCGAGTGGTGCGGTGTGCCTTCTGCCGTCAGCCGATGGCCAGCGCCGACCTCATGCAGCAAATTGACCGTGCCTTGCTCCAGAATGCCGGCACGAATTCGGCCCAGAACATAGTCGGCGCTTTGGCGTTCAATGATGATGTTGTCGATGCCAGCCTTGTGAAGCAAAGCGCCGAGCAACAGGCCCGCCGGGCCAGCGCCAATGATGGCAACTTGAGTGCGCATGGGTATCT
>CAMARI010000078.1 GCA_945860515.1 Polaromonas sp. YR568 | reverse complement strand
GGGGCAGGTGAGTTTGACCAAAGACATAGTTACTGACTAAGTGGTTAGTAATGTAACTTTTTGCGCGTCTTGCGTCAACCCGGGTTGCTTTTAGGGGCTATCGCAGCTTGGCAATGGCAAGCCTCAGCAGTGCATGCAATGCCGCCGGCAAACCCCAGCGGCAAATCCGTCTGCCGCGCTGGCCAGATGCCAGTGCGCTCAGCTATCATTTGCTATAGATTCAGGAGCTGAAAACCCATTTTTTATTGGCTTGCAGCTCTAAAAGACACCTGAAGCCAGCCCAAAATCAATAAAAAGCCTGCAATCCAGTCTGTGCACGACCCAAAATCAGCGCATGCACATCGTGCGTGCCTTCATAAGTGTTCACTGTCTCGAGATTGATCATGTGGCGAATCACGTGGTATTCGTCATGAATGCCGTTGCCGCCGTGCATGTCACGCGCCATGCGGGCAATGTCAAGCGCCTTGCCGCAGCTGTTGCGCTTGATAATGGAAATCATTTCCGGCACATCCTTGCCTTCGTCCATCAGGCGCCCCACGCGCAGGCAGGCTTGCAGGCCCAGGGCGATTTCGGTTTGCATGTCGGCCAGCTTCTTTTGTATCAGCTGGTTTTGCGCCAGTGGGCGGCCAAACTGCACCCGATCCATCGTGTATTGGCGGGCACGAATCCAGCAGTCTTCGGCCGCACCCAGCGCGCCCCAGGCAATGCCGTAACGGGCCTTGTTCAGGCAGCCGAACGGGCCTTTGAGGCCGCTCACGTTGGGCAGCATGTTTTCTTCAGGCACAAACACGCCGTCCATCACGATCTCGCCAGTGATGGATGCGCGCAAGCTCATCTTGCCTTCGATTTTGGGTGCGGTCAGGCCTTTCATGCCTTTTTCCAGAATAAAGCCGCGAATGGATTCCTGCCCGCCGGTGTTGCCGTCCGGGTCGGTCAGCTTGGCCCAGACCACAAACACATCCGCAATCGGTGAATTGGTGATCCACATCTTGGCGCCGTTCATGATGAAGCCGCTCACCCCGTCAACAGTTGTCGGCTTGGCGCGGCTGAGCATGCTGGCAGGGTCGGAGCCGTGGTTTGGCTCGGTCAAGCCAAAGCAGCCGACCCATTCGCCGGTGGCAAGCTTGGGCAGGTATTTTTGTTTTTGCGCTTCGCTGCCGTAGGCGTTGATCGGGTGCATGACGAGCGAAGACTGCACACTGATGGCGCTGCGGTAGCCACTGTCGACCCGCTCGACTTCGCGCGCAATCAACCCGTAAGCCACATAGCTCAGGCCAGCGCAGCCGTAGCCTTCAATGCTGGAACCCAAAAAGCCCATCGCACCTGCTTCATTCATGATCTCGCGGTCAAACTTTTCGTGGCGCGCAGCCATCAGCACACGGGTTTGCAGCTTGTCCTGGCAAAACTGGTGCGCCGCTTCCTGAATGGCGCGCTCGTCATCCGACAGCTGGTCTTGCAACATAAAAGGGTCTTCCCAGACGAAGCGCGGTTTGACGGTGGTTTTCATGAAGAATGGGTCCTTGAGTATCTTTGTAAGAGCTTTAAGCCTAAAGTATATCGGGCATCGACGATGTCCTACAGTACAACCCTGCACGATACAACACATAGGAACAACTGACCATGGAACCAGATCAACAACCCCACAACCCTTCTAGCCAAACCATCACCCTGGGCGGCGGCTGCTTTTGGTGCACCGAGGCGGTGTTCGTCAAAGTGCGCGGCATCCTTGACGTCGAATCAGGCTACAGCAACGGCCAGGTTCATCGCCCCAGCTACGACGACGTGTGTACCGGACGCACCGGCTGCAACGAGGTGATCAAGCTGGCATACGACCCGGCGCAAATCACCGTCGGCGAGATTCTGGAAATCTTTTTTGTCGTGCACGACGCCACCACCCTGAACCGCCAGGGCAACGACAGCGGCACGCAGTACCGCAGCGGCATTTACTACTCAACTGAAGAGCAAAAGCAAATCGCCACCGACATGATTCGCCAAATGGGCCAGGACAAGCTGTTTGACCGCCCCATCGTGACCGAAGTCCTGTCTTTGGCCAATTACTGGCCCGCCGAGGACTACCACCAGGACTTTTTTGCCAAAAACCCGAACCAAGGCTACTGCGTGGCCGTGGCCGGGCCCAAGGTGGCAAAGTTTCGCAAGACGTTTGCTTCGCGGGTGAAGGATTGATGGCTTCTTGTTTGATGTAACCTTCATCCAGCGCTCGACTGTAGCGACGCCTTCGTTTCGCAAGATTTATCCCAACCATCGCACATCAATCAGGAACAACACATGTCTAAAGCCTATTGGGTCAGCACCTACCGCGCCGTCAAAAATGCCGACAAGGTCGCCGCCTACGCCAAACTTGCCGGCCCAGCACTTTCCGCAGCAGGAGGGCGATTTTTGGCGCGTGGTGCGCCGTCCATGGTTTATGAACTCGGGCTGAAAGAGCGCACCGTCCTGATTGAGTTTGACAGCGTCGCGCATGCCACCGCCGCACACGACAGCCCCGCCTACCAGCTAGCTTTAGACGCGCTCGGTGATGGCGCGGATCGGGACATCCGAATCATTGAAGGACTTTGAGCGCGAGTGTGTTTTGCCGCGTCAGTATGATTTTGATAGCTCCTCGCGCAAGTACCTATTGGGTTTCAGGAACTTTTTATACCTGAAAAAGGCATCGTTAGTCTTTTTTAGGTCATTTCAGGCTAGGGCTGCGCCGGAATCACCAAACCCCTGGCCACCGCTGGCCGCGCCACAAACGCAGCCAGCACGCGTTGCACATGGGCAAAGTCTGCAAAACCGACCAAATCGCCTGCGTCATAAAACCCCACCAGATTGCGCACCCAGCCAAAGGTGGCGATATCGGCAATCGTGAACTGCTCGCCCATGATCCAGTCGCGGCCTTCCAGGCGCTTGTCGAGCACGCCCAGCAGGCGTTTGGATTCAGCCACGTAGCGGTCACGCGGGCGTTTGTCCTCAAACTCTTTGCCGGCAAATTTATGGAAAAACCCGAGCTGGCCAAACATCGGCCCCAGGCCACCCATTTGCCACATCAGCCATTGAATCGTCTGGTAGCGACCGGCTGGATCGGCTGGTAAAAACTGGCCCGTCTTTTCAGCCAGGTAGATCAAAATCGCACCCGATTCAAACAGCGCCAGTGGCTTGCCGCCGGGGCCGTTGGGGTCCAGAATCGCGGGGATTTTGTTGTTCGGGCTCAGCGACATGAACGCCGGCGTCAACTGGTCGTTCTTGCCAAAGTCGATCAAATGCACTTCGTAGGGCAGGCCGATTTCTTCGAGCATGATGGACACCTTCACGCCATTGGGCGTGGGCAGTGAATACAGCTGCAGGCGCTCAGGGTGCTGGGCGGGCCATTTGTGGGTGATGGGAAAGGCTGTCAGTTCATTCATATCGGCTTTGGGGGGTGTTTGAGTGGTTTGCCAGGTGCATCGCGAGCTGGCTATTATCGAGAAGGTTTCATTTTTTATTTTTGAACCGCTACCCAGCAGAAAGCCGATGATGATCAAGTTCTACTATCACCCCTCACCGAACCCGCTCAAAGTGGCCTTGTTTCTTGAAGAGTCGGGCATGCCCTATGAAGTGATGACGGTGGACACCCGCAAGGGCGAGCAGCACCTGCCCGCTTTTGTGGCGATCAACCCGAACGCCAAAACGCCCGCCATCATTGACACGGATGCGAACGGCGACGTCACGGTGTTCGACAGCAACGCCATCTTGCTGTACCTGGCTGAAAAGTCGGGCCAGTTTTTGCCTGCCAACACACCGGTGGCGCGTGGGCAAATGCTGTCGTGGCTGATGTTTGTGGCCACCGGCATTGGCCCGTATTCAGGTCAAGCGGTGCACTTCAAGCATTTTGCACCGGAGCCCAAAGAGTACGCGGTGAATCGCTATGTGTTTGAGGCCGAGCGCCACTACGGCATCCTGGATGCGCACCTGGCCAAGCAGCAGTTCATGGTCGGCGACAGCTACACCCTTGTCGACATGGCGGTGTGGGGCTGGGTACGTGCCGTGCCTTTCATTCTGGGCCCTGATGCGATGGGCACCATGCCGAACCTGAAGCGGCACTTTGATGCCATCAACGCACGGCCTGCTGCGCAAAGGGCTGAGGCCCTGAAGGCCAAGTACACCTTCAAGACCGACATGGACGAGGATGCGCGCAAGCAGCTGTTCCCGCAAAACGCGCGGCTGGCGAAGTAATCAGGCAACATTATTTTTAAAGCTGCAGCGGCTTCGAATAGCCCGTCATTTCCAGATAGCCGCTGCCTACTTTTTTGCCTTTGCTGTCGATCAGCTCGCTCAAGCCTTCCCAGTAAATCGCCCCGGTTGATTGGCGGCTGTCGAGCTCCTGGTTGTCGATCACGGCTTTGACGGTATAAAAGTCTGCAGGTGTGCGCACCATCCATTCGACCGGGTAGCTGGTTTGGGTGAGCGGGCTTTTCCAGAAGCGGGTGGGTTTGAAAATGACTTCGCCTTGGCTGAAAACGTAAAGCGATTGCTGGGCCGATCTGAACGAGCCGCCGTCCCACACCGCGCCGCCGTCCTTGTCGCGCAGCCTGAAGGCGGTCAGCGCGCTGCCGTCCAGCAGGTTCATGCCGATCCAGTCCCAGCCCACCGCCCCTGGGGCCAGCAGTTCCTGGCTCCATTCGTGGTCCAGCCAGGAAGTGCCTTGAACTTCAAATGTTTTGCCTTGCAGCCGCAGACTGCCGGTGGTGGCCAGTTGCGGCTGGCTGTAGTAGTAGCTGGCCTGTTGCTCGCTGGGCCCTTTACGCGACAGGCCGTTTTTGCCCTGCAGCAGCACGGGCTGCGTCTCATTGAACTGCAGCTTCAAGCCAAAGTCAGGGGTGGGCAGCTCGGCGCTGTAGCGTTTGTCATCGGCTTTTAATGTCCAGTCGCGCAGTTTGATGGCCATGTCGCTTTCACTGCTGCTGGCAACGCCAAAACCATCGCGTGCAATGCGCTGGTCGTGCCAGAGCTTTTTGCCTTGTACGTCGGTGATGGCCGCGTGGGCAAACAGCAGCTGACGGGCGGCAAACTTTGACGCCATGCTTTGGGTGCTGTCCACACGCGAGCGGAAAAACGTCAGTTGAAAACCGAATTCGCGCGCGCCAGACAGGCCATGCCCCGTGATGTACCACCACTCGGTTTTAAAGTCGGGGTGCGCGCCACGGTCGCGCGGGAACACCAGCGTTTTGGCCGGCAGGGCTTGGGTGCTGCTCAGCGACGCCAGGCCCATGCCGCCGAGCAACAGCTTTCTTCTGAAATGATTGAAAAGCATCTAGCGTCCTTACCAGTCTTCCTCACCAGTCCTCTTTTACCGCCAGCACCGCGTCTTTGCCCGCCGCTGCCCGCCCGGCCAACCAGGCTGTCAGCGTGCCCGCCAGCACCACTGCTGCGCATAAGCCCAGCAGTCGTAGCCAAGGCAAGACCAGGTCCATCGTCCAGTGAAAGCTTTGCGGGTTGACCACATGCACCAGCACCAGGGACACCGCCAGGCCCAGCCCCAGGCCCGCCACACTGCCGATCAGCGTCCAGGCCGCACCTTCGCCAGCAACAACGGCCAGTATTTGTTGCCGGGTGAGTCCCAAATGCGCCAGCAGGCCAAACTCTTTGCGCCGCGCCAGCACCTGCGCGCTGAAGCTGGCCGCCACCCCAAACAAGCCAATCGCGATCGCCACGCCTTGCAGCCAGTAAGTCACCGCAAAGCTGCGGTCAAAAATAGTCAGGGAGATGGCGCGTATCTGGCGAGTAGAGGCAAACTCCAGCAGGCTGCCCGCGCCGGCCATCTGGTCAGCTGCGGCCCGCACAGCTTGCTCTACCTCCATGCTGGGCGCATTGGGTTCCAGCCACAGCGCCAGGTCGTTGACGCGGGTGTCACCGGTCAGGCGTTCAAAGTCTGCTTTGCCGATGACGACAGCACCAAACTGGCGGGCGTAGTCGCGCCAGACACCTGCCACATAAAATTTCTGCTGATTTTTATCTGCTATGGATTCAGGAGCTACTGGTGCTCTTATCTGTTCGTCCAGGGGCTTGAAAGATGCCGAAAAAAGGCCAAAAACAGTACCCGGACGCGCGCCGTACAAGTCCACCATCGCTTCACTGACATAAATGCCAATGTGGCCGTTTGGCACCGGCAGAGGGTTACCCACCAGCGGCAACACGCTGGCCGGGTCTTGTACGTCGCGCGCTATCAGGGCCACAGCGGGCCTGCTGGCGTCCAGCGACACCGATGTTGTGCGCAGTGTGCTGACGCGCAGCACGCCTTTGACCTGGGCCATGCGGGCGACAAATTCAGGTGACAGATAGACCGTGTCTGCCGCAGCATTGGCGCCTGCCGGCAAGGCCGTGCGCAAGTACAAATCAGCTGGCAGCACCACGTCCAGCCAGTGGGTGACCGAATCACGAAAGCTGGCCACCATCACCGTCAGAGCGACCGCCAGACTGAGCGACGCCACCACGCCGCTGACAGCCACCGCCGCGCTGGCTCGCACGCGGCGGGCACGCTCGACGGCCAGCAAGGGCAGCAGTTGATGCGCGACCAGCGGACTGAGCTTGTCGTACAAAAGCGCGACCAGCCAGGGCAGGGCAGTGATACCGCCGACCAGCAGCAGCGCAACAGACACATAGGCCGCCAGTGGAATGCCAAACACCGGCGGAAGTGCTGCCAGCCCAGCGCCCGCAGCGATCAAGGCCAGGCTTGACCGCTGCCCTTTGCCTGTGCCTGGCGCAGCGCCCAGGCCCTTGAGCGTTTGGGCCGGCGGCAAGCCTTGGGCGGCACGTGCAGGCCACCAGCCGCCCACCAGGCAAGCTGCCACCCCCAGCGCGCCATAAGCCAGGGCTGCCAGCAGGCTGAACTGAAGCGATGGCGCCACCCCTGAAAAATAGCCACCTCCCAAGTCACCGCCCAGCACCCGCAGCGCCAGCGCCGCCAGGCCCGTGCCAAGCAGCAGCCCCAAGGCACTGCCGAGCAAGCCCAGCAGACCTGATTCGACCAGCACCAGCCACAAGCGCTCCCGGCCCGTCATGCCCAGCACACCCAGCAGCGCAAACTGTTGGGCGCGTTTGGCCACGCTGAGCGACAGCACAGAAAACACCAAAAACGCGCCAGTGAACAAAGCCACCAGGGCCAGCACCGTCAGGTTGACCCGGTACGCACGCGACAGGTTGCTGACACGTTCGGCGGCATCGCCGGGTTCATGGATGGTCATGCTTGAAGGCAACGCCAGTGACTGGGTAAATGCGGTGCGGTCTGTTCCCGGCTTCAAGCGAAGGTCAATGCGCGACAACTGCCCGCGCTTGTCAAACAGATCCTGCGCCGCACCCAGGTCCATCACCGCCAGCGCCGCACCGCCTGCGGCCACGCTGCCAGCCGCTGTCACGTCTATCAATTGCAGGCCGTTTTGAACTTTGAAGGTGTCAGGCAAACTTTGGCGCGCGCTGGCGTTCAGAAAAACCGAACCCGGCGAAAACAGCGCAAAGCGGTCCGCGTCTTTGGAGGGGATGGGCATCAGGGCCGGCGCCAATGAGGCCAGCACCAGAGCGTCCAGGCCGATCACGCGCAGCGTACTGCGTTTGCCACTCTGCTGATCGTTCACAAGCGCAAAGGTGGTCAGCTCCAGCACCGGGCTGGCCACGGCCACTTGCGGGTGATTGGCGACACGCTCAAAAATGGCTTCGTCAAAGCTGCCCGCAACAGCCCGCAGTTCAAGGTCAGGCTGGCCATTGACGGCGCGCACCGCAGTTGAAAATTCAGACAGCGCCGAGGCGTTGATCAGCTGCGTTGAAAAAGCCAGCGCCACCCCCAGCATGACGGCCACCACAGCCGCCGCGTTGCGCCATGGGTGATGCGTCAGTTCACGCCACGAGAACTGGCTCAGCAGCTTGGCCAGCAGATCAGGCGGTGATGCCATCGCTGCTCAAATACAAAACACGGTCGGCCCTGGACGCTGCAGCTTGTGAGTGCGTCACCAGCACCAGCGACGCCGCATGCTCGCGGGTTTGCGCAATCAATGCGTCCATCACTTTGGCAGCGGTGGTGGGGTCAAGATTGCCGGTGGGCTCATCGGCCAGCAGCAGGCCGGGGCGGTGAATCAGGGCCCGCGCAATCGCCACCCGCTGTAATTGCCCGCCACTGAGCTGTTGCGGCAGGCGCGCGCCCAGGCCTTCCAGGCCAACGGCGTGCAGCATGGTTTGCACCCGTTCATCATCCACTGCCCCCAGCAGCAGCAAAGGCAAGGCCACGTTTTGCGCCACATCCAGGTGCGGCAACACATGAAAAGCCTGAAACACAAAGCCCACATGTTCGCGGCGCAGCAAGGCTTTGGCGTCGTCAGTCAGTCCGCCCACATCAACACCCTTGAGTGCTACCTGGCCGGCGTCCCAACTGTCCAGCCCGGCCATGCAGTTGAGCAAAGTCGATTTGCCCACGCCGGATTCGCCCACAATGGCGACGAACTCGCCTGGCGCGACGCTCAAGCTGACGTTTTGGAACACCGCTGTGCTGCCATAGCGTTTGGCCAGGTTGGTGATGCGAAGTGTCATGCCAGTTGTGCCTTCACGAGCTCCAAGACCTGCTGCTGTGCGTCTGCGCCATCGCAGGCCACCATGCGCCTGTGGGGCATGCTGCGCAGCCAGGTGATTTGCCGTTTGGCCAGTTGCCGCGTGGCAAAGATGCCCTTGTCGCGCAGCTCGGCCATCGGTGTTGTCCCGTCGAGGGCTTCCCAGGCTTGCCTGTAACCCACACAGCGCATCGCCGGTAAATCCGCATGCAGGTCGCCGCGCGCGCGCAGCGCTTTGACTTCGTCTAAAAAGCCTGCCGCCAGCATGCTGTCAAAGCGCTGGGCAATGCGCTTGTGCAACCAGCTGCGGTCGTTGGGTTCCAGTGAAATAAGGACTGTATCGACCTTTTTATGGGCGCAAGCAGCTATGCTTTCAGTAGCACGCTGTTGATGAAAGGACGACATCGGCAAGCCCGTCAGTTTGAATATTTCAAGCGCCCGTGAGATGCGCTGAGAGTCGTTGGGTTTCAGGCGCTCGGCGGTCACTGGGTCAACCTGCGCCAGTTCGGCATGCAGCGCAGGCCAGCCGCGGTCAAGTGCGCTGGCGGCAATATCGGCACGCACCCCAGCATCTGCCTTGGGCATGTCGTCCAGCCCGTCTGTCAGCGCCTTGAAGTACAGCATGGTGCCGCCGACCAGCAGCGGCAGCTTGCCGCGCGCACGAATCTGCCCGATCAAGCCTTGGGCATCCCGCACAAACTCGGCTGCACTGTAGGCATGCAGCGGGTCACGAATGTCGATCAAATGATGCGGCACGGTGGCCAGTTCAGCCGCCATGGGTTTGGCGGTGCCAATGTCCATGCCCCGGTACACCAGGGCCGAGTCAACACTGATGATTTCAACGGGATGGCGATCTGCAATCGCCAGCGCGGCAGCCGTTTTGCCAGAGGCCGTGGGCCCTGCCAGCGCGATACAGGTTGGCGTCACAGCGTGTCCGCAAGGCTCACTGGGCGGTGGCCGTACTTGCGCACCAGCGTCCAAGCGCTGATGGCGATCATGATGCTCCAGAACCAGATACCGTTGGTCAGGGGCAGCACCGTGCCGTCCATGTGCGTGCCCAGCCAACTGCCGATAGCAAAGACCACCACCATCGTCAAAAAACCATTCAGGGCAGAAGCTGCCCCTGCCGCCTGGGGGAAAGGCCCGACCGCACCGCTTTGCCCGCAAGGCTGGTGAATACCGTGGCCCACCATAAACAGCGCCAAAGGCCCCATGACGGCCCACACACCGAGAACGCCCAGCCAGGCCAGCGCGCCCATCACCGTACCCGCACACAGGCTGACGACAGCTGCAATCGCAACCGTCTGCTGAACGTTAAAACGCAGCAGCAAACGGCGGCACACAAAGGTGCCCAGGAGATATGACAGCGAGGTGCTCAACATCACCATGCCGAATTGGGCCTTGCTCAAGCCCAGCACGGTGATGAACACAAACGACGAACTGGCCAAAAAGGTGAACAGCCCACCATAAGATGCAATCGACAAGGCAGAAAACGCTAAAAACGTGGGGTTTGACAAAATCTTGCGCCAGGTGGTCAGCAGCACGGTGGGCCGCAGGGCCTGAAGGTTTTTGTTCGGCAAGGTTTCTTTAAAGCGCAGCACCACTAGCACCAGCGTGGCCGCGCCAAACACGGCCACGGCCATCAGGGCCGCACGCCAGCCGTAGAACTCAGCCAGCAGGCCGCCTACCGGTGCGCTGATGCAGACCAGCGCGCCCAAACCCGACAAACCCTTGGACATGATGCGCGCACCGTCTTGCGGTTGGTACAAATCGCGCACCATGGCGCGCGCGCACATCACCACCGCACCCATGGCCGCGCCCTGCACGGTGCGCCAGACAATCAGCTGCAGCATGCCGGGCGCCATGACGCTGCCAATAGCCGCCAGCACATAAGCCGCCAGTCCGCAGAGCAAAATGGGCCGCCTGCCAAACCTGTCTGACAACGGCCCCCAGATCATCTGCGACACCCCAAACGCCAGCAGCATGGCACTCAGGGTGAGTTGGGCTTGAGACATGCTTGCAGAAAAGCTGCTGGTCATGGCCGGCAGGGCGGGCAAATACAAGTCGGTGGTAATGGGCTGCAGGCCCAGCAGCATGGCCAAAATGACAACCACCAGCCCGGCGGACATCGGGGTGTTGGCGCTTTTGGCGGTGGTGGCGGGGCTGGGCAAAGTGGGTGTAGACACGGGCATGTTTCAAGCGTATCAGAAGCACTTCTGCGCTAGTGGCATACGGTCAATTTAGCGCCCGCGCATGAACAGCGCATCCAGCTCCTTGACGCTGATCTGCCGCCAGGTCGGCCGCCCATGATTGCACTGGTCTGAGCGCTCGGTGGCCTCCATCTGCCGCAGCAGGGCGTTCATCTCGTCAACCGTCAGTTTGCGGTTGGCCCGCACCGCGCCGTGGCAGGCCATGGTCGACAGCAGTTCGTTTTGCGCGCGCTCAATCACGGTGCTGGCATCGCGCTGGGCCAGTTCCGCCAGCACGCTGCGCGCCAGCTCAACCGCGTCACCTTGCGCCAGCGATGTTGGCACGGCGCGCACGGCCAGGGTTTTGGCTGAAAACGGCGTGATGTCCAGGCCCAGCAAGGCCAGCGTATCCCCGGCGCTTTCGGCGGTGGCGACTTCTTGCGGGCTGGCGGCGAAGGTGGCGGGTATCAACAGCGGCTGACTCAAAATTCTGGTCGTGTCCATTTGCGTTTTCAGGCGCTCGTAGACGATGCGTTCGTGGGCGGCATGCATGTCGACCACCACCAGGCCCTGGGCGTTTTCAGCCAGAATGTAAATGCCTTGCAACTGGGCGATGGCGCGGCCCAATAGCCAGTCACCCAGAGGCGGCTCGTGCGCCGCGCTGGTTGCCGCAGAACTGCCAGGCTGTGGCCACAGGGCTTCAAAGTCAGAAACGCGCCGATTTTCATTCGCTACATAATTTATAGCTACTTGTTTTTGTAAATAGGGTGCTACAGGCGGATTTGATGCCTGAAAGGCGCCTGGCAAGACAAATTCATCGGTCTCCAGTGCGCCA
>CAMARI010000077.1 GCA_945860515.1 Polaromonas sp. YR568 | reverse complement strand
GCTGGAATTTGCGCGTTGTCGAGCGAAAAGCCTGCCGGGGTGACTTTGACGAATTTGGTGATGCGGCTGGTGATGTCGAACTTCAGCGCGCCGTACATGATTTTGAAAGTGCCGGGGTCAATGGCTGCGTCGCTTTGCGCTTTGAACAGAAACGACAGCGCCACGATCGGTGCCTGCCCAACCAGCTCTTGAGCAGATACCAGTCGGACGCTACAGCATCGCCGCTGGGTCTTCACTGCCCAGTACCAAGTCGGCCCAAGGCTTGAGCTTGGCGGTGTCAGCCCGCAATATCTGCTGCTTGACAGCCAAAATTTGCGAGGGGTGCATGGAAAAGCTGCGCAGCCCCAGCCCGAGTAGCAATTTGGTCATACCCACGTCACCGGCCATCTCGCCGCACACGCTCACACCCTTGCCTTGGGCGTTGCATTCGGCAATGGTGTCGGCGATCAGGCGCAGCACCGCAGGGTGGCAAGGGTCATAGAGGTGCGCTACAGATTCGTCGGCGCGGTCAATAGCCAGCGTGTACTGGATCAGGTCGTTGGTGCCAATCGACAGAAAGTCGAAGTACTTCAAAAACATTTTGAGGGTCAGTGCCGCCGCCGGGATTTCAATCATCGCGCCCAATTGCACCGCGCCGTAAGGCACGCCCTGGTTGTCGAGTTGTACCCGCGCACGGTCAATCAGCAGCAGGGTTTGTTTGATCTCGCTGGCATGGGCCAGCATAGGTACCAGCAGGTTGACCTGACCATGCGCCGCAGCCCGCAATATGGCGCGAAGTTGCGTTAAAAACATGGGCGGGTCCGCCAGAGACCAACGGATGGCGCGCAGGCCCAGCGCCGGATTCAGGTGTGTGTCCTGCGCTTTTTCCATCCGGTCGCTGGCGCGGTCCAGGGGCTTGTCTGAGCCAATATCGACGGTGCGAATCGTCACTGGCATGCCCTTCATACCTTCGATGGCCTGGCGGTACGCGCTGTACTGCTCTTCTTCATTGGGCAGATTGCCGGCACGGCCCATGAACAAAAACTCACTGCGAAACAGGCCTACGCCGACCGCCCCGGCGCTGACCGCACCCAGCGTGTCGCCCGGCAGCTCGATATTGGCCAGCAGCTCAATGCGCTGGTTGTCCAAAGTAATCGCCGCAGTATTTTTCAGGCGGCTCAGGCGCTCACGTTCCAGCTCGCCCTGGCGCTGCTTGAAGCCGTATTCGGCCAAAATAATTGGCGACGGGTCGACAATCAAAATGCCCGCATCGCCGTCTATGATGACCCAGTCGTCTTGCTCAATCAGCTGGCTGGCACTGCGAGCACCAACGACGGCCGGGATGTCCATGCTGCGCGCCACGATGGCGGTATGCGAGGTTTTGCCGCCCACATCGGTCGCAAAGCCGGCGAACAGGCTTTGCTTGAACTGCAGCATGTCTGCCGGCGAAATGTCGTGCGCGATCAGCACCAGCGGTACATCAATGGTGTCGGCCAGCAGCAGCCCTTGTTTCGACTGCTTGCGGCTGGCCCCGGCTTGCGCCACCGGCTGCATCGGCGATGCCATGCCTTTCATGCGCCGCAAAATACGCTCGACCACCTGCTCCAGGTCAGCCTTGCGCTCGCGAAGGTACTCGTCTTCCATGTCGTCAAACTGGCGCGCAATGGTTTCGTACTGCGTGGTGAGTGCCCATTCGGCGTTGTAACGCCGATCGATGATCCACTTTTTAACGCCGCCAATCAACTGCTCATCTTGCAACAGCATCAGATGCACATCGAGCAGGGCCGATATTTCATGCGGTGCGTCTTTGGGCAGGTCGTGCTGCAAGCGGGTAATTTCTTCGACCACCGCATTGCGCGCTTCGCGGATGCGGGAAATCTCCAGGTCCGTCTTGTCAGCATCGACAAAATAATGTGCCACATCAGCGCGGCTGGACGCGACCAGCACGGCACGGCCAATCGCGATACCCCGCGAAACAGCCAGACCGTGCACGGAGAAAGTCATGACGACACTTGTATCAAGTAGGTTAGACAATTTTCCGACGGGCCGCCCCTAGGAAAATTAGCCCCCTCGGGGGGCAGAGAGTTACGCGAAGCGAACGAACGTGGGGGCAACATCACTCTCCCTCTCCAAATTTGTCATTGATCAAAACGAGCAACGCATCCATCGCCACCTGCTCATCCGCGCCATTGGTTTCAACAAGCACCGTGCTGCCCAAGCCAGCAGCCAGCATCATCACGCCCATGATGCTTTTGGCGTTCACGCGGCGCTCACCCTTGCTCATCCACACCTCACAGGCAAAGCTGCCTGCCAGTTTGGTCAATTTGGCCGACGCCCGCGCATGCAGGCCCAGCTTATTGCTGATGGTCGTGGTCGTTTGGATCATGTTTTCTTTTGGCTTGGTTTTGGGGTGCGGTAATGGCGACCTGCATCACACCCTGCGTGCCGCCTGTCAGGGCGCGCACCACCAGCGCGTCCAAGGGCTCGTGGCGGTACGACACAGTGCGCAGCAGCATCGGCAGGTTGATGCCGGCAAGGAGTTTTGAATTGACGCCGTCGACGAGCTGTTGTGCCACGTTGCAGGGCGTGGCACCAAACACATCGGTCAACACCAGAGCATGCGAGGTGCCCATGTGTTTGAACACGATGCGCGCCTGGGCCAGCGTTTCCTCAGGCGGCAAGTTGGGCTGCACGTCAAGCGCCACCACACCCGCCGGGTTGTCGGGGAACACATGCAGCACGCATTGGCGCAAGGCAGACGCCAGCGGCGCATGGGCGATGATGAATATTCCGTTCATGACTCTGAATTATCAACTTTCGTACGCAAAAAATAGGCGTACGCGGCAATACTGCAACACAAATACACGCCAAAAGACGCCTGAAAGCTGGCGACACGGGCCAGGCCCAAGACCGCGAACGCGTCAACCAGCAGACCGATGCCCCACTGCACGATGAACACACCTGAAAAAATCACCAGGTTAAAAGCCGACAACGCACGGCCAGCCAGCGCCGGCTTGAAGGCCATGCCCACGGCAGGCTGGGACAGGCTGATCACCGTGGATGTCATGCAGAAAATAGTCCAGCCCAGCCACCCTGTAGATGCGCCGCCCCAGATATTGGCCGCCAATGCAATGAGGCTGACGGGCACGCCACAGGTGATGAGCCTGTCGGTGTGCCAGCCTGCCCGAGCCAGACGCGGATTGACCAAACCCCAGCCCCAAAAAGTCAGCAGCATGACCGCGTTGAGGTAAAACAGGCCGGCGGCGGCTTCAAGCGGGGTGTAGCCTGCCACCTTGACCATCCACGGGCCAGCCCACAGCGTTTGCACGGCGACCAAACCGCCATAGTTGAAAAACGCCAGCGGCGACATTTTTTGAAAATAGCGGTTTTTCCAGACCTCGGCATAACCATCAGGTGTATCTGTCTTCTCGGCTGCGTCTTTTGTCCACAACGGGACGACCAGTGCAATCACAGCCATCGCCACCACCACCAGTCCGGCCAGCACCCAGAACAGCGCCCGCCAGCCGACCAGCGGCAGCAGCCACTGCACAGGCAGCGTCGACGCCAGCATGCCTAGCGAGCCGCTCATCAGCATCCAAGAGTTGGCGCGCAGCAAACTGGGCGCACCCAACCAGCGCCTGAAGCCGCTCAGCGGCGCCATCAGGCAGGCGCTCACACCCATGCCAATCAGTATCCGCCCTAGCAGCAGCCCGGCAAAGCTGGTGGCCACCGAAAAAGCCAGGCAGCCCGCTACCGCCACCGCCAGAAAGCACATGATGACTCGCTTGGGGCCATGCCTGTCGAGCCAGGTGCCCAGCGGCAACTGCGTGGCGGCAAAGCCTAAAAAGTAACCGCCCGCCAGCAGCCCCAGGTCACGGGACTGTAATGAAAACTCCTGGCTGAGCACGGGCGACAGCGTGGCAATGATGGCGCGCACCAGCGCCGAGATGGTGTAAGTGGCCGCAAAAGCCAGAAAAACCACAATGGCGACTTTTTTGTCCAGCAGGCCGGGCTGATGCGATGCGCTGGGGGCGGTCTTATTCAAACTTCAATCCTGAAAAAAAGGTGTCGGCCACATCGGGGGCCAGCTTGTCGGCATAGATCGCCGCCTGGAAAACTTGGGAGCCCTGCGCAAAATACGCTGCTTGGCTGCTGACCGTCTGGCCATTGGCGCGCTTGCCGGTGGCGCTGACCATCACCGCGCCACTGGGCAGCCCTGTTAACTTGAACGCCGTTCCCGGCGTGGTCAGACTGGCTTTTAGACTGGTCAGTGAGGCGCCTTGCCACTGGACCAAGGTGTCTTTCACCAGTAAGGCGTCTTTCACATCCGCCACCGCGACCGCGAAGGTCACGCCGGCCGCATCACAACTGAGCAGCATCAGCGCCGTCGGCTGGCCCGCCATGGGCACGGTTCTTTGCGCTTTGTCAGGCTTGCAGGGCATCAGCAGACTGAGCCGCGTGTCCTCTGGCCGCACATCGCGCCAGTTGAAGGTCGGGTTACAGGCAGCCAGTCCGGCCAAAGCAAGCACCAGGTAGATTGAAAATTGCATCGGTCGCGTATTCATAAGTGAACGTGGCACTTTACAGGCAATTGCCATCAAAGTGCAGCGTGGCCGTTTGATGTGCACCACTTAGGGGCTAAAAGGATGACGCCTGTTGTCGCTTTGCACCAAGTTGGGTGTGTTGCCCGCGCTTGCTGCGAAGTCGCCCCTGAGCTGCGCCATCACCCGGTCTTCGCAAATTCAGGCCCAAGCCTTGCATAGCAGGTTTATCTTTTTTCAAGAGGTAACACCATGACCAACCGTTTTGACGCTTTTGATGCCGACCGCCCGCTGATGCTGCGCTGCGCTTGCGGCGAAGACCACACACCCGGCGAACACGCTGCACAGACCGAGCAATCGGTGTCGCAGAGTTTTATGGAGGCCACCATGGTCAAGGCGCTTTTCCCAGTAGACAGCGTGCGCCGCGGCTTTTTGAAAGCGGTGGGTGCCAACACAGCACGCGCCGCCATTGCGTCGCTGTTCCCGCTGGGCGCTCTGGAGGCGATGGCCCAGGACAAAGGCCCGCTGGAAAAGAAAGACCTCAAACTCGGCTTTATACCGATCACCTGCGCATCGCCGCTCATCATGGCTGACCCGTTGGGCTTTTACAAAAGAGAAGGCCTGAATGTTCAATTGAACAAAACCGCCGGCTGGGCGCTGATTCGCGACAAGATGATCAACAAAGAGCATGATGCGTCGCATTTTTTGTCGCCCATGCCGATTGCCATGACCATGGGCTTGGGCTCAACCCAGGCCAATATGAATGTGGCAACGATTCAAAATACCAATGGCCAGGCCATCACGCTGCACATCAAGCACAAAGGCAACCGCGACCCCAAGGGCTGGAAGGGCATGAAGTTTGCCATTCCGTTTGAGTACAGCATGCACAACTTTTTGCTGCGCTACTACTTGGCTGAAGCCGGCCTGAACCCTGACACCGATGTGCAGCTGCGGGTGCTGCCGCCGGCTGAAATGGTGGCCAATTTGCGTGCTGGCAACATCGACGGCTTTCTTGGGCCCGATCCCTTCAACCAGCGCGCCGTCTACGACGAGGTGGGGTTCATTCACATCTTGTCCAAGGAAATCTGGGACGGTCACCCCTGCTGCGCCTTTGGCGTATCCGATGAGTTCATCAAGCAAAACCCCAACACGTTTGCGGCACTTTACCGGGCGGTTCTGGGCGCATCCTACATGGCCAGCCAGGCCAAAGACCGCGACCTGATTGCCAAGGTCATCGCGCCGGCCCAGTACCTGAATCAGCCGGAAGCCGTACTGACCCAGGTGCTGACCGGCAAGTTTGCTGACGGCTTGGGCAACATCAAAAACGTGCCGGACCGTGCCAACTTTGACCCCGTGCCATGGCAGTCGATGGCGGT
Source organism: Polaromonas sp. YR568 (assembly GCA_945860515.1). Taxonomy (GTDB): domain Bacteria; phylum Pseudomonadota; class Gammaproteobacteria; order Burkholderiales; family Burkholderiaceae_C; genus Polaromonas. The sequence goes on along the minus strand of CAMARI010000077.1, from coordinate 5,835 downwards.
GTGGATGCTGACGCAAATGAAGCGCTGGGGCTATGTGAAGGGCGACGTCAATTACAAACAAATTGCTGAAAAAGTCTTCTTGCTGACCGATGCCAAAAAGCAGATGGCCATCGCCGGTTTCAAGCCGCCAGAGGGCGCGTATAAAAAGTTCAAGGTGATGGGCAAGGAGTTTGACCCCGCCAAGCCTGAAGAATACGCCAAGAGCTTTGCCATCAACAAAATGGGCTGATCAGTCACTTCATGAAATCTCTCAACCTGAAAGCGGGCCTTGTCTCGCTCCTCATCTTTTTGTCCATCCTGGGTATCTGGTTTTTAGCGACCCAATCATCAGGAACTGCACCATCAGCCAGCACAGCTGGCATGACAGCCGAGCAGATCGAATACCAGAAGATGATGGGTAAAGATGTGGGCAGTACCAAGACCACTGGCTTTCCCACACTCGGCCAAATGGGCTCGGCCATCTGGAAGCAGGTGTCCAACCCGATTTATGACAACGGGCCGAACGACAAGGGTATTTTGATCCAGCTCAGCCATTCATTGGCGCGGGTCGGCTTGGGCTTTTTGCTGGCCATGCTGGTTGCCATTCCGCTGGGGTTTGTGATTGGCATGTCGCCGCTTTTAAGGCGCGCTTTTGACCCCTTCATTCAGGTGCTCAAACCGATCTCGCCGCTGGCCTGGATGCCGCTGGCGCTGTACACCATCAAAGACTCCTCCATCAGCGGTATTTTTGTGATTTTCATCTGCTCGGTGTGGCCGATGCTGATCAACACCGCATTTGGCGTATCTGCTGTCAAGCGCGAGTGGCTCAACGTGGCCGCCACGCTGGAAGTCAGCCCGCTGCGCAAAGCTTTCCTGGTTATCTTGCCCGCAGCTGCGCCGACCATTTTTACCGGCATGCGCATCTCCATGGGCATTGCCTGGCTGGTGATCGTGGCCGCTGAAATGCTGGTCGGTGGCACCGGGATTGGTTATTTTGTGTGGAACGAGTGGAACAACCTGTCCCTGACCAATGTGATCTTTGCCATTTTGGTGATTGGCATCGTCGGCATGCTGCTGGACTTGGCGTTTGCGCAGCTGCAAAAAATGGTGACTTATGTTGAATGACACGAACCCACGCCTGCGGGATTTTCTGAAAGTCGAAAACTTAAGCAAATCCTTCGTTACCAACAAGCCCGTTTTTACTGACCTCAGTTTTGCCATCGACAAGGGCGAGTTTGTTTGCATCATTGGCCATTCAGGTTGCGGCAAAACCACCGTGCTCAATGTGCTGGCGGGGCTGGACACCGCCACCTCGGGCAACTGCTTCATGGACAACCGCGAAATCGCCGGCCCGAGCCTGGAGCGCGGCGTGGTGTTTCAAAGCCACGCGCTGATGCCGTGGCTGACGGTGCGCAGCAACATCGCTTTTGCAGTGGTGTCGCGTTGGCCCGATTGGTCCAAAGCCGCCGTCAACGCGCATGTTGAAAAGTTTGTGGCCATGGTCGGCTTGATGTCTGCCATCGATAAAAAGCCATCACAACTTTCGGGCGGCATGAAGCAGCGGGTGGGCATTGCCCGGGCTTTTGCGATTCAGCCCAAAATGCTGCTGCTTGACGAGCCTTTTGGCGCGCTCGACGCACTGACGCGCGGCACGATTCAGGACGAGCTGATGACCATCGTGCGTGAGACCCAGCAAACGGTTTTCATGATCACCCATGATGTAGACGAAGCCATCTTGCTGGCTGACCGCATTATTTTGATGACCAATGGCGCGGAGTCGGCAAGCGGCTACACGCCCGGCGGCATTGGCGAAGTCGTGGTGAACACGCTGCCGAAAAACCGCACCCGGGCCGAACTGCACCATTTGGACGGCTATTACGACCTGCGCAACCACGTCGTCGACTTTCTGATCAAGCGCGCCAAACCAGGCGAGGCGCATTAACTTTTACAAACCAAGGAGCAACCATGAACCGCAACGAGATCACCGAAAAAATCATCACCGTCAAGGTTTCCAAAGGCCTGAAATGGGACGACATCGCCAAAAAGGTAGGCATGAGCAAAGAGTGGGTCACCGCAGGCTGCCTGGGCCAGATGACGTTTGACGCCACCCAAGCCAAAGCCGTCGGCAAAATTTTTGGCCTGACAGCTGAAGAGCAAAAATGGCTGCAGGTGGTGCCGTACAAAGGCTCATTGCCTACACCGGTACCGACTGACCCGCTGATCTACCGCTGGTATGAAATTGTGAGCGTCTACGGCACCACCATCAAAGAGCTGATTCACGAAGAATTTGGCGATGGCATCATGAGCGCGATTGATTTTTCAATGGACATCGTGCGCCAGCCTGACCCCAAAGGGGACCGCGTGAATGTGGTGCTTTCGGGCAAGTTTTTGCCCTACAAGCAGTATTAAAAAGTATTAAAACTCCAGCGAAAGTCATTTTGACCTGATGCGGTCAAAATAGCGTGATGACTTCACCCAACTCTTTAAGCGGCATCCGCGTCCTTGATCTTTCCCGCGTGCTGGCGGGCCCCTGGTGTACCCAGACGCTGGCCGACCTGGGCGCAGACGTGATCAAAATCGAGCGGCCCGAATCGGGCGACGACACCCGTACCTGGGGCCCGCCGTTTTTGAAAAATGCGCAGGGCCAGGACACGCCAGAAGCCGCCTATTACCTGGGCACCAACCGCAACAAGCGCAGCGTGACCTGCGACATCGCGCAGCCCGCCGGGCAAGCATTGATACGCGAGCTGGCGGCACATTGCGATGTGTTTGTCGAAAACTTCAAGGTCGGCGACATGGCGCGCTATGGGTTGGACTACGAGAGCATCAAAGCCATCAACCCGCGCATCGTGTATTGCTCGGTCACCGGCTTTGGTCAAACCGGCCCTTATGCCGACCGCGCGGGTTACGACTACGCGATTCAGGGCATGGGCGGGCTGATGAGCGTGACCGGTGAGCGTGACGACCTGCAAGGTGGTCCGCAGAAAGTCGGCGTGGCGGTAGCTGACCTGATGACCGGTATGTACGCCACCGTCGGCATACTGGCGGCGCTGCGCCATGCTGAAAAAACGGGCCTTGGCCAGCAAGTTGACATGGCGCTGCTGGACACCCAAGTCGCCATGCTGGCCAATCTGGGGGCCAACTATCTGGTCAGCGGCACCGTGCCAGGCCGAATGGGCAATGCGCACCAGAACATCGTGCCTTACCAAGTGTTTGAGGTGGCGGCTGCGGCCGATGGCAGCAAGGACCACCTCATCATCGCGGTGGGCAATGACGCGCAATTTCGCAAGTACTGCGGCGTAGCCAACAGGCCTGACTTGGGCACGAATCCGTTGTTTGCGCTGAACAGCGATCGGGTGAAAAACCGCGCGCAACTTGTTCCCATTTTGGAGGCCGTGATGCGCAGCCGGCGCAAAGCCGACTGGCTGGCCGCGCTGGAAGCCGCCAAGGTGCCCTGCGGCGCCATCAACAATCTGGCCGAAGTATTTGCCGACCCCCACATCGCGTCCAGGAACATGGTGACGCACTGGCAGCACCCGCACCAAAGCGACTTGCGCCTGGTGTCCAGCCCCATCAAGCTCAGCGCCACGCCGGTACGTACCGACCGGCCGCCACCGCTGCTGGGCCAGCACACCGACGAGGTGCTGCGCACGGTGTTGAACTATCCGGACGCAAAGCTGTCCGAACTCAAAGACCAGAAGGCTATTTGACGCAGCGCGACGACATGCAGCTCGACCGAAGGCAATTTTCACAACTGATGGCGCTTGGCAGCGCGCTGCCCGGTGCCTGGGCGCACGCCAAAGACACGGCGTTGTCGGTCCCTGCCTCGCTGCGCCAGGCTGCTCTTACTGCCAAAGCCAAAAGCGAGCCACTGGTGATGCTGATCAGCCTGACCGGCTGCGTTTACTGTGAGCAGGTGCGCCGCAGCTATTTGTTGCCCGCACGGCTGAACGATGGCCTGCAAGCCTGGCAGCTCGATGTGACTGACAAAACCACACCCTTGGCCGGCTTTCAGGGCGAAGCCACCACCGCCTTCAGCCAAGCCAAAGCCTGGAAGGCCAGCTTCACCCCCACCGTGCTGTTTTTAGGTAGCCAGGGCCAGGAATTGGCAGAGCGGCTGGTCGGTATTGCCGTGCCCGATTTTTACGGTGCTTATCTGGAGCAGCGCCTGGTCACCGCGCGCAAGGCGCTGAAAAGCCAGTTAGCGACAATAGGCGCAACATGACTGAAGACCTGAACCCACACCACCGTCAAGCGCGCGAAGACGAACTCAAAAAAATGCCTCTTTGCGATGCCTGCCAGGGCATTCAGCGCAACTGGCGGCGCGCCCCGGGCCATGCCGAACTGGAGCAGCGCAGCAACCGGCAAGAAGACATTCGGACTGACCGCTACAGCCAGCACAAGCCCGGCCTGGTCACCATCACCAGCTTCAGCTGCGCCCGCTGCGGCACCGCGTGGGAGTACGAAAACAACAAGACCAACCAGCGCGCGGGCTGGTCAGTCGTGGGGCGCTAGTAGCGGTTTTGCTCCGTTTTTCATAGCTGTTCGCCATGAATTTCGTTACAGTTTAGCCTGGTAGTTGTCGTGGCAAGCTTTGCAAGAAGCGCCGGTGGCACCAAATGCAGCCTTCAGGGTGTCGGCGTTGCCGGTTTTTGCGGCGGCAGCCAGCTTGGTGGTTTCGGCCACCATCTTCTCGCTCAGGTCTTTGAACTTGGCCTGTTCAGCCCAGATTTCAGCCTTGGCTCGGGTTGGGATGCTGCCTTTGTCGGTGCCGGGGCCGAAAGCAGCCCACGGCAGTTTAGACATGCTGGACACGATTTCAGCGTTCTCGGCAGCCAGCTTCGCGTCAAAAGGCACGCGGCCATTGACCATGGCACCAATCCGGCCGTAGTGGGTAGCCATCACGCTCAGTGAGCTCTGGCGGTACTTGATGGCGTCTTCTGGCTTGGCAAACTGGGCCGAGGCCGGTGCGGCAAAAGCAAGCAGGGTCGCGGTGGCGGCGATACAGGCGAAAACCTTCATACTAATTCCTAGTGAGTTTTATAAAATTTGAACGAATTGCTGGTCAGAAAAAGAGGGCTTGTTTTTGTCTAAACCATGCTGCTTGAGTTTAGCCAGTGTGCATAAGTTCCGTGACAGCTGCTGGCGCAAGGGAAAGTCCTGATGGGGGATTTTGAGTCAAAGCTATGAAACAATCATTTGGAGAGGAAAAGTCGTGAACACTGCGCAAGCGTCAAGCAATTTAGTCAAGGTACGTGTCTGGGATCTGCCCACGCGGGTCTTTCACTGGGCACTGGCGCTGTGTGTTGTGGGGCTTGTCATCACCGGTAACGTTGGTGGCAATGCCATGGTGTGGCACTTTCGTATCGGGCTGACCGTGCTCGCCCTGTTGCTATTCCGGCTGGTGTGGGGGCTGGTGGGCGGGCGCTGGTCGCGCTTTGCGGCGTTTATTTATTCACCCGGCAGCATCATCAGATACCTGTCGGGCCGGGGCAAGCCGGAGCATTCAGTGGGCCACACCCCAAGCGGTTCGGTCTCGGTGTTTGCGTTGCTGGCTGTTTTGCTGGCGCAGGTGGCAAGCGGTTTGGTCAGCGATGATGAAATTTCAAACGCTGGGCCGCTGACACGCTTTGCCTCGACGGCGTCCGTTAATCTTGCCACCCACTACCACTCTAATATTGGCAAGTGGATTGTTCTGGCGCTGGTGGTTCTGCACATCGGGGCCATCGTGTTTTATCTCCGGCGCAAACAGAACCTCATCAAGCCCATGCTGCATGGTGACAAACATCTGGCCGTTGCCGTGATGGCATCGCGCGACGATGCGGTTTCACGCATTGGGGCTCTGGTCATATTTGG
>CAMARI010000076.1 GCA_945860515.1 Polaromonas sp. YR568 | reverse complement strand
TTCGGGTGCGTACGGATGAACCAGCTGCAAGGCCTCGCCCAAGCCCATCACCATCAGATCATGATTTCAAGGACAGACATGCAAGCCAATCGCCCGCTCTCGACCACAAGCCAAAATCCGCATGATGCCGACGTGATCATCGCCGGCGGCGGCCCCGTTGGCATGGGCTTAGCCATCGAGTTGGGACAGCGTGGCGTGCGCTGCATTGTCGTGGAGCGATACGACAAGCCGCAGCCCATCCCCAAAGGGCAGAACCTGACCACCCGCACGATGGAGCATTTTCATGCCTGGGGTGCCGAAAAGCAGCTGCGCGCGGCCCGGACCATTCCTCCTGGATACGGCATTGGCGGTCTGACGACTTATGGCACCTTGCTCAGTCCCTATTACTACGACTGGCTCCAGCGCGAACTGGTCAAGCCCTACTATTCCCAGTCCAATGAGCGTTTGCCCCAGTACGCAACCGAAGCGGTGCTGCGTCAACGCGTATCTGAGCTTCCCAATGTGCAGACGATGTACGGATGGGAGGCTGACACGGTGGCCCAGGATGAGGCGGGTGTTTCGGTCTCGATCATGGAGCGCTCGAACCAAAACAAGCGCGTTTTGCGCGCAGCCTATGTCGTGGGTTCTGATGGCGCTCGGTCTCGGGTGCGGGAACAAGCCGGCATCTCCCAGTCCCGTACAAGTGATGACAGGCTGATGGTGCTGCTGGTCTTTCGGTCGACAGGACTTCACAAGTTGCTGGAGCGTTATCCGGACAAGGCCTTCTACAACGTCTTGCATCCGGGGCTGAAGGGGTACTGGAAGTTCTTCGGACGTGTCGATCTTGGCAGCACCTGGTTCTTTCACGCACCGGTTCCAATTGGAACCACTGCGGATAACTTTGACTTCCACGCCTATCTTGAAGAAGCCGTCGGTGCGCCGATTGACATTGAGTTGCAGCACGTTGGTTTCTGGGATCTCAGGTTCATGCTCGCGGACGCTTACAGAAACGGCCGGATGTTCATCGCAGGCGACGCCGCCCACAGTCATCCACCCTACGGTGGCTATGGGATCAACTCGGGGCTGGAGGACGCCAGAAACCTTGGATGGAAACTCGCGGCCAGCTTGCAGGGTTGGGGCAGCGAAGGACTGCTGGATTCATACGACGCCGAGCGCCGCCCGGTGTTCAGGTCGACCATCGACGACTTTATTGCCAAGTCGATAGAGAACGACCGCAGCTTCCTGGACTCTCACGATCCTGAACGTGATCGAGATGCGTTCGAGAAAGCATGGCGCGAACGGGCGGTAGGCGCCGTTGGCGAGGTCCATGCGTTTGAGCCGAACTATGAGGGCTCGCCGGGGGTGTCGTCCCATGCCGCTAGCAAGGGCGCCTGCAGCGCCAAGGGCTCGCACCTTTTCGACGCGCGACCCGGTCACCATCTCGCGCCCGCGAAACTTTCCTCCGGAGAAAATCTTTTTGAGGCGTTGGGAGCCGGTTTCACCTTGCTGGCGATCGGCGTGCCACAGCCCACAATCGACCGTTTCCGGATTTTTGCTGCTGAACAGAACCTGCCCTTGACCGTTTGCGCAGCCCCGCCTGAAGGCGAAGTTTTGCGCTATCGGGCCGCGCTCGTTCTGGTGCGGCCGGATGAGTTTGTGGCCTGGGTTGGAAACACACCCGACATCAGCGACGCAGAGATCCGGGAAGTGCTGCAAGTTGTTCAGGCATGTGGCAACTGACTTCCTTGGGCCGGACTTTGCGAAGCTGTCCTCCATAGGTGATTGCCGGGAGTTTGCGCTGGCTCAAGGATGCTTGTCTTCGTCCCCTTGAAAATAAAGGGAAGACCCCGAGTTGTGCATCAGTTAGAACAGCAGGAAGTAGTCACCCATGCGCCAAGACAAACTCACCACCAAATTTCAGGAAGCCTTAAGCGACGCGCAGTCGCTGGCCCTGGCCAACGACAACGGCTATATCGAGCCGGTGCACTTGCTGGCCGCCATGATCAAGCAGGAAGGCGGCCCGCGCGCCATGCTCGAAAAGGCCGGCGTCAACGTCGCAGGCCTGGAGCTGGCCACGCAGGCGGCTGTCAAAAAGCTTGCTCAGGTTCAAGGCCAAGACCAGGTATCGGTCTCATCCGACTTAGCCAAGCTGCTGCAAGCCACCGAAAAAGAAGGCATCAAGCGCAATGACCAGTTCATTGCAGGCGAGCTGTATTTACTGGCCGTGGCCGACAGCAAGGCCGACGTTGGAAAAATCGCCAAAGAAAACGGTCTTACCCGCAAGTCGCTGGAGGCCGCCATCGACGCTGTGCGCGGAGGGCAGGCGGTTGACAGCGCCGACGCAGAAGGCCAGCGTGAGGCCTTGAAAAAATACTGTATGGATCTGACCGAGCGCGCCCGCATGGGCAAGCTGGACCCGGTGATTGGCCGTGACGACGAAATCCGCCGCGCCATTCAGGTGCTGCAGCGCCGCACCAAAAATAACCCGGTCTTGATTGGTGAACCAGGTGTGGGAAAAACCGCGATTGTTGAAGGCCTGGCCCAGCGCATTGTGGCGGGCGAGGTGCCTGATTCGTTGAAAAACAAGCGGGTGTTGAGCCTGGATATGGCCGCGCTGCTGGCGGGTACCAAGTTCAGGGGCGAGTTTGAAGAGCGCCTGAAAACCGTGCTGAAAGAACTCGCGCAGGACGAAGGCCAGACGATTGTTTTTATTGACGAGCTGCACACCATGGTGGGTGCAGGCAAGGCCGAAGGTGCCATGGATGCGGGCAATATGCTCAAACCCGCCTTGGCGCGTGGCGAGCTGCATTGCGTCGGCGCCACCACACTCGACGAATACCGCAAATACATTGAAAAAGACGCCGCGCTGGAGCGCCGCTTTCAAAAAATTCTGGTGGGCGAGCCAACGGTTGAAGCCACGATTGCCATTCTGCGCGGCCTCAAAGAAAAGTACGAGTTGCACCATGGCGTGCAGATCACCGACCCAGCCATTGTGGCAGCAGCAGAGCTGTCACACCGCTACATCACCGACCGCTTTTTGCCTGACAAGGCAATTGATCTGATCGACGAAGCGGCCAGCAAAATCAGCATTGAGCGCGACAGCAAGCCCGAGGTGATGGACAAGCTGGACCGCCGCCTGATTCAATTGCAGATCGAGCGTGAAGCCGTGCGCCGCGAGAAAGACGAAGCCTCCCAAAAACGCTTTGGTTTGATCGAAGACGAGATCACCAAGCTGCAAAAAGAAATTTCTGACCTTGACGCCATTTGGCAGGCTGAAAAAGCCCAGGCGCTGGGCAGCAAAGACGTGATGGAAGAGATTGACCGGATCAAGTTTCAGATTGAGGAGCAAACCCGCAAGGGCGACTTCAATAAAGTGGCCGAGCTGCAATACGGCAAGCTGCCCGACTTGGAAAAACGCCTGAAAGCTGCACAAGACAGCGAGGCCGCACCCCGTGCCAACGCTGCGCCCAAACTCTTGCGGACGCAAGTTGGCGCTGAAGAAATCGCTGAGGTCGTGGCACGCTCTACCGGTATCCCGGTCAGCAAACTCATGCAGGGCGAGCGCGACAAACTGCTGCTGATGGAGGGCAAACTGCATGAGCGCGTCGTGGGGCAAAACGAAGCGATCGGTGCGGTAGCCAACGCCATTCGCCGTTCACGCTCTGGCTTGTCTGACCCGAATCGCCCCACTGGTTCGTTCCTTTTTCTTGGCCCCACCGGCGTGGGTAAAACAGAGCTGTGCAAAGCCCTTGCTGGCTTTTTGTTCGACAGCGAAGACCACCTGATTCGGGTGGACATGAGCGAGTTCATGGAAAAGCACAGCGTCGCCCGCCTGATTGGCGCACCACCTGGCTATGTGGGTTACGAAGAAGGCGGGTATTTGACCGAAGCCGTGCGCCGCAAGCCTTACAGCGTGCTGCTGCTTGACGAGGTTGAAAAAGCCCATCCTGATGTGTTTAACGTGTTGCTGCAAGTGCTTGACGATGGCCGCCTGACCGACGGCCAGGGCCGCACCGTAGACTTTAAAAACACGGTGATCGTGATGACCAGCAACATCGGCTCGCCGATCATTCAAAGCATGGTCGGCAAGCCCTATGAGGAGATCAAGGACGCTGTGACGGACGAGCTGAAAAACTACTTCCGCCCCGAGTTTTTGAACCGCATTGACGAGACGGTGGTCTTTCATGCGCTTGATGCCAAAAACATCGAGTCGATTGCGCGTATCCAGCTGAAGGTGCTGATGGCCAGGCTGGAGAAAATGGAGCTCACCATGCAGGTGTCAGAAGCTGCGATTGGCGAGCTGGCCAAGGTGGGATTTGATCCGGTGTTTGGCGCCAGGCCGCTCAAGCGTGCGATTCAGCAGCGGATTGAAAACCCCCTGTCCAAGCTGCTGCTGGAAGGCAAGTTCCCACCCAAAAGCATCATTCCGGTCGATGTCGATCCGATTCACGACCCCGGGGTGTTCAGTTTTGGCAAGGCAGGAAAGGCTGAGGGGTAACAGCGGTTGCTCCTGACTCAGGAGCTGATCGTTAATGTATTTGTTGCCAGTTAAGGCTTGGTTTGCTTGGACTTCTCAAGCTTCTTCAAGTCAAAGCCTTTTTTCTCCAGTCGCGCCAACAACTCGTCATACGCTTTGGCGCTGACTTCCGGCGTTCTGGACAAGACCCACAGGTACTCGCGTTTGGGTTCACTGACTGCCACCAGCTGGTAGTCGGTGTCCAGGTCAATGACCCAGTAATTGCCCCATACAAAGGGCAGAAACGACAGCCATTCAGGCGCAAATCGGACTTGAAGCTTGGGGGAGGTGCTCTCGCCAATCTGGCGGGCCTGACCGATGGCTTCGCTGACCTTGCCGTCTTCTTGTGTGCAGCGGTTTTGTACCCGAACTGTTCCGTCTGACTGGGGTGAATATTGGGCGCTGGTGTTGCTGATGCACTTTCTTTGAAACCAGTTGGGGTATTTGGCGATCTCGTACCAGGTGCCCATGTAGCGCGGCACGTTGACGCTGGCAACCGTGGTCAGTGCCTCTTGTGCCAGCACGTGGAAGGCTGAAACACTGAGCAGAAGGCCGATGAGTAATTTGTTCATGATGCTGTCAGTGCTTGCTCAATGTCGATTTAGTGTTGATTTAGCCTGCCAGTCCGGCGTAGACGGTTTGCACATCGTCGTTGGCATCAATCGCCGCCAAAAACGCTTCGACTTCCTCCATGTCTGCAGCGCTGAGTGTGGCCGGGTCCAACGGGTTTTTGGCCTTGTAGCCCAGCTTGGCCGACAGCACGGTAAAACCATGGGCGGGCAGGGCGCGGCTGACCAAGTCCAGGTCGGTGGGGTCGGTCAAAAACAGGGTGTGGCCTTCCTCCTCGCCGGGCTCAAAGTCTTGCGCACCCGCCTCAATGGCGGCCGTCTCCGCATCTGACCCTAGCGCTGTGGGTTCGGCTTCAATCATGCCGACGTGGTCAAAGTCCCAGGACACCGAGCCGGATGTGCCCAACTGACCCTTGCGAAACAGCACCCGCACTTCAGACGCCGTGCGGTTGTGGTTGTCGGTCAGGCATTCCACCATCAATGGCACGCGGTGCGGTGCAAAGCCTTCGTAGATGACGTGTTCAAAATGCACGGCTTCGCTGCCCGTGCCCGAGCCTTTTTTAATCGCCCGGTCCAGCGTGTCTTTGGGCATGCTGACCTTGCGGGCCTGCTCAACCAACAGCCGCAACCTGGCGTTGCCAGCAGGGTCAGCTCCACCGCGTGCCGCCACCATGATCTCCTTGGCCAGTTTGCCAAACACCCGGCCCCGTGCGTTGGCGGCCAGCTCCTTGCCTTTGGCTTTCCATTGTGCGCCCATGTATTGTTTCCTCGTGCTATTTAGTTAGGAGCTGCTCGCTCATATATTCATTGGTCTTGGGGCATGTTTGACACCCTGAAAGTACCGCTTTGAGCCTTTTGCCCAAAAACGTTCAGACCCGCTTCAAACGCGCCTTTGTGCGAAATAAAACCATTCCTGGCCCACTTCACCGCGTGGATTGGGAAAGACCACAAAGCCATCGCCCTGTGCTTTCACCTCGGCACCGTCATGCCGCACGCCAATCAGGTCGCCGGCTGTCACTGCGTCAAAGCTGCGCCATTCTCTGGTGAAGGTGTCGCCAGCATGCGCCTTGTCGGTCACGTCGATCAGCCGCAATATTTCTGGCGTGGTGTTGGGGGTTGGGGGTTTTGGATGAGTGATGCCCAACAGGCCCAAGGTCTGCAAAATCGCATGCCGCGCTACGCTGATGCCAGCCGGGTCGTCATGCTGGCCGCATTCCAGTGTCACCGCATAGCCGCCGCGTGAGCGCATGTATTCGGTGGTGCCGACGCCATAGTTGGGGTTGGTCACCAGTGTTTGCGAGCGTGCACTGATGTTGTCAGCTGCTGCGGCTGCACGCCGCTTTACACCGCGTGCATAGGTGTCCAGCCAGCCCTCAACAATGCGCGGCGCACCGGTGTGCAGGGCCAACTGCATTTCTTCTGCGGCCCGTGCAAAAGGCTCCAGGTTGCCTGTGTTGTTTTGCGGTCCTATCATCACAAACGGCGCGCCGCCGGTGTGAAACGAGTGCAAATCGAGCAGCACATCATGTGTATCGAGCAGCGGGCACAGCACGTTCGCCAGCCGGTCTTCAAAGTCTTGCGCAATAGCACTAGGGGCCATGTTGCGGTTCAGGTTGCGGTCGCCAAAGCGGCGCTTGAGCTGGTACGCCAGCGGGTTGGTGATGGGCACAAACGTGACCGAGCCGCGTTCAATGCTGATCGCGCCGCTGTCAACGTCTTGCAACAGTTGCATGATAGCCTGAATGCCGCACACCTCATTGCCATGCACCGCGCCCAGCACCAGCAGCGCCGGGCCAGGGGCCAGGCCATGAAAAGTGTGGGTGCGCAAGTGGGTCGGGATGTTTGGCTGATCAGTCATGGTTTGTTTATACCGCATGCAAGTGCGTCTACACTTTTAAAATGATCACCACACGGCAACTCGCCTACCAGTACGCCAACGGGCCAGAGATCGGGTTTGAAGACCTTGACGTGCCGCAGGGGGACGTGCTGTTGCTCACAGGCGCTTCCGGTTCAGGCAAGTCGACCTGGCTGGCGCTGGCCGCTGGCTTGCTGCAAGCCAGCAGCGGCGGTATCACCGTCGCTGGGCAAGCCTTGAGGCTAATCAACAAGGTGCGAAGCGACGCATGGCGTGCCGAAACGATTGGTTTTCTGCCACAAAAGCTGCATTTGAGTGCTGCGCTGACCGTGCATGGCAACCTGGCGCTAGCGCAGTGGGCAGCGGGGCGAAAAACCGACGACAAAAGCATCCACAAGGCGCTGACCGCGCTGGGTGTGCAGAACCTGGCAGAGCGCAGGCCGTCACAGTTGTCAGGCGGGCAGGCCCAGCGGGTGGCGCTGGCGCGGGCAGTCCTGCTGGAGCCGCAGGTGATTCTGGCAGACGAGCCCACAGCCAGTCTGGACGACCAAGCTTGCGCAGCAGCACTGGTGCTGCTGCTGGCCACAGCAGAGCGCTTGAATGCCACGCTGGTGGTGGCGACCCATGATTCGCGGGTCAAAAAGCACCTCGAAGCCGATTTCAGGTCATTTTTAAGTGTCAGATTGGTCTCTGAGCCAATAGATATTTGTTCGGGTAGCTCCTGAATGTATAGCTGGTCATTGTCGCGGAAGGTGTTATGAAAACCATTGCCCTGTCCTGGCACTATCTGTGGTCTAGGCCGCTGGCTGCCAGTTTGAACCTGCTGTTGCTCGCGCTGGGTTTGGCGTCCATCACGTTTGTGCTGCTGGTCAGCCAGCAGATCAGCCGTGCGTTTGAACGTGACCTGGCCGGTATTGACGCGGTCGTAGGCGCCAAAGGCAGCCCGATGCAGCTGATTTTGTCTGGCGTGTTTCACCTGGACGCTCCCACCGGCAATGTGCCGCTGGCGGCCATCAACGCCCTCGGGCAAAATCCGCAGGTGGCCAAACTGATTCCTATCAGCTTGGGGGACAACTTTCGCGGCTTTCGTATTGTTGGCACGTCCCTTGGCTATATCCAGCACTACAACGCACAACTGGCCAGCGGCGCGTTATGGGCCAAGCCCATGCAGGCCGTGATCGGCAGCCAGGTGGCACGGCAAACCGGTTTGAAAGTGGGCGACAGCTTTGCGGGCAGCCATGGTTTGGGTAGCGGTGGCGAAAGCCATGGGCAACTGGCTTACACGGTGGTAGGCGTGCTGGCAGCCAACGGCTCGGTGCTTGACCGCCTGGTGTTAACGGCAACAGAATCGGTCTGGGCCGTGCATGAAACCGAGACCGCGCTGGATGCCGGTGACCAGAAAATTCTCGAAGAAGAACGTGAGCTGACGCTTGCGCTGATTCAATACAAAACGCCTCTGGCGGCCGTCACGTTTCCGCGCTTTGTCAACACGACCACAGAAATGCAGGCCGCTGCGCCTGCGCTAGAGATCACCCGCTTGCTCGGCATGATCGGCGTGGGAACCGATGTGCTCAAAGCCTTGTCTGGAGTGCTCCTGCTGACGGCGGGTTTGAGTGTTTTTGTTGCCCTGTTGAGCGCCGTGCGCGAGCGTCGTGCCGACCTGGCCCTGCTGCGCATGCTGGGCGCGCCACCGCGCAAGATTGCCGGACTGCTGCTGTGTGAAGCGCTGTGGCTGTCATTGTTGGCGTGTACATTAGGCGTTGCCGCGGGGCAGGGCATGATGGCCCTGACCGCATGGGCGCTTGAGACTGAAAAATCCGTCTTGATCGGTGCGCTGGTCTGGCCGGTTGAACTGTGGGTGGTCCCTCTGTTGGCCATGGGTGTTGCGCTGGCCGCCAGTGCGATGCCTGCCTGGGAGGCTTATCGCGTCAGTGTGTTTGAACTTCTTCAATCCAGGTAGGCTAAAGAAACGTAGTATGAAAAAATATTTGTTGATGGCAGCTCTTTTTGCGGGCAATGCTTTTGCCGCACCAGCACACTCCGACAAGGAAACAAAGGACGACATTGCCCGCCACCGAGCAATGGCTGCCGCCCACGAAGGCGCTGCTAAGTGCCTAGAGTCAGGCAAAAAAGCCGACGTGTGTGAGAAGGAACTTCAGGCCGCCTGCAAGGGCCTTGCCGTAGGCAAATACTGCGGCATGAAACACGTACATTGAGAAAGATGGCTAACAAGGGCAAAATCAAAGTTGTGTTTGTTTTCAGGAGCAGGTGATGAAAGCTGGTTTTAAAGTGTGGCTGCTGATCATGGGCACGGCCTTGTCGATGATGCTTGCGCCAAGCGGAGCCCAAACCTTGTCCTCATCCCCGGCTGCGCCACCAGGCTCCGGCCCCGGCGTTCATGGCGCAGGTAGTCCGTTTGCACCGCTGCAAGCGCGCAATGATGTGATTGCCTGGTCGGTGCTGACCGATGTCAAAACCAGGACTGAAAAAAACCGCATCGTGCCAGTCTTCAATGCCAGCCAAACGGCTTTAAACCAGAAAACCCAGCGTATTCAGGGCTTCATGATGCCGCTGGAGCCAGGCGAAAAGCAGCGCCATTTCCTGCTCTCGTCGGTGCCCTTGTCCTGCTCCTTTTGCGCTCCCGGTGGGCCTGAAAGCATGGTGGAAGTACGCACCAAAACCCCCGTCAGATACGGCATGGAGCCAGTAGTGGTTGAGGGCAAGTTTTTGGTCCTCAACGACGATTCATATGGCTTGTATTACCGCATGACAGACGCAATGCCGATTAAATAAATCGCATGTCCGGCCTTTTTCTGACGTCGCCATTGTCTGCAAGTCAAAGCCGTCTTCGGCTCTGGGTGCGGCTGCTGACGTCGGCTTTGGTGATGGTGGTTTTGCTGTCTCAATCACTGGGCCAGTTGCATGCCATCAAGCATGGTGGGCTGGACAATACTTCGCTTGCGACGGCCGGACATGTTGCCCACGAATCGCATGATGACGGTAGCTTTTTAGAGCAGCTCTTTTCGTCCCACAGCAGCAGCACAGACTGCCGCCTGTATGACCAGTTGCGGGACAGCCATGCCTTGCCCAGCTTGGCCTTGATGCTGTTTCCGATTGTTTTGCCATCGCTGCTGGTGGCTATTTTTGCAGGCGAAGCACTCGCCCGCTGGGCCGCGCTGTTCGAGGCACGCGGCCCGCCTTTGACTTTTTGAATCTCCCCCCTTTGCGCTGCGCTGGCCTTCACAGGCTGGAGTGGCACTTTTTCCGATTCAAAAAGGCAATCCATGTTCTCTCGTTTTTCAAACACAGCCATTCGGCTGGCTGTGCTGTCGTTCATTGCAGCACAGCACACCGGTCTGCTGGCCCAAGCATCCAGTTCTTCTTCAAGCGCCGGACTCAAAGAAATCACCATCACCGGCAACCCACTAGGCGCTACAGATCTGGTTGCACCAGCAGCACAATATTCGGGCGAGGGGCTGTTGTTACGCTCCAAAACGACATTGGGGGAAACGCTGGACGGCACACCCGGTGTCAGCAGCACCTACTTTGGGCCCAACGCCAGTCGCCCGATTATTCGCGGGCAAGACGGTGACCGCATCCGCATTCTGAACAACGGCGGTGCATTCCAGGATGCGTCAACCTGAGCTATGACCATTCGGTTGCCGCAGACCCACTGAGCATCGAACGCATCGAAGTGCTGCGTGGGCCAGGCGCTTTGCAATACGGCGGCAGCGCCGTGGGCGGCGTGGTCAATGTGATTGACAACCGCATTCCACGTGAAGCGCTGTTTGATGAAAAGGGCGGCGTGAGCGGCAAAACAGACCTGGGCATCGCCACCGGCAACAAAGAAAAAAGCGCGGGCGTCTTGCTGGAAGCCGGTAACAACCGCTACGCCATCCATGTTGATGCAATGAATCGAGACACGAAAGACGTGAGCGTGCCGGTCAACATCGTTTGCAACCGGACCGCTGGGACTTACACGGCCCAGAGCATTTGCAATTCCGCCAGCAAGATCAGCAGCACGGCAGTGGGGGGCTCGGTCTTTTTTGACCAGGGGTATCTGGGTGCTTCTGTCAGTGGTTATCGCAGCAACTACGGCACCGTGGCTGAGCCCAATGTCAATATCGGCATGAAGTCTGACCGCTTTGCGCTCGAAGGGGAAGTCAAAAACCTGGAGGGCCTGATTCAAAGCGTCAAAGGCCAATACAGCAAAACCGACTACACCCACACAGAATTCACCGATACCGTCCCAGGCACCGTGTTTAAAAACAGGGGCAGTGATGTGAGACTGGAGGCGCGGCACGCCAGGCTTGGCAATTTTGAGGGGCTGATCGGTGTCCAAATGGATGAGGCCCGCTTCTCAGCCGATGGCGATGAGGCTTTTTCGCCGTACAGCCGCACACGCCAGAACGCGCTGTTCGCCTATGAGGAATACAAAACATCCTGGGGCAAGCTAACCTTTGGCGGACGAACCGAATCTGTCAGGGTGGAGTCACTCGGCAACCCCAATCCAGCGCTGGCCAAGTTTGTACCCAGCCAACGCAATTTCAGGCCGTCAAGTTACGCGTTGGGCAGCCTGTGGAATGTGGCTCCAGCGTGGCAACTGACAGGCAATGTGGCCTACACCGAGCGCGCACCCAAAGACTACGAACTGTTTGCCAATGGGCCGCACATTGCCACCGGCGCTTACGAGCTTGGTGACAACACATTGGCCATGGAAAAAGCAACTCAATTTGATGTTGGCCTGGCCTGGAAATCTGCTTTCAATACCTTCGCATTCAACGCTTACCGAAGCAACTTTAAAAACTACATTGGCCTGGTGCAGTCAGCCGGTGTCGTGCGCAACCAGTCAGACGGTGAAGTCAACCCGGTAGACGACCCAGAAAATCCTGGCTTTTCGCAGGCAACAGGGGAAACTTTCAGCCCGCTGAATGAGTTTCGTTATCTGCAAACCCGCGCCAGATTTACCGGGTTTGAAACCTACGGAAATATTCGCTTGACAGAAGGTGCATCGCCCATTGATCTGGCCTTGCGCGCTGACGTGGTGAAGGCAAGCAACCTGAACACCGGGCAGCCTTTGTCGCGCATCCCGCCAATGCGCCTGGGCGCAACCTTGAAATATGCCAGTGGCCCGTTTGGTGCCAATTTGGGCTTTGACTATTCAGCAGCGCAAAAGCCAGTGCCCACAGGAGACCAGGCAACGGCGGCCAACACCCGCTGGAACGCCGGCGCGTCTTACCGAATGAAAACCGGCCCCGCCAGTTTGCTGTTGTATGCGCGGCTGGACAACATCACCAACAAACTGGCTTACAGCGCGACATCGGTACTGACGACGACAGCCTTCCCGAATGCGCCGCCCTTGCCTGGGCGGAGCTTGAAGCTGGGTTTGCAGGCGAGCTTTTAAAAGACGCTTTTTGGGTCGCTACTGCGAAATTTTGCGGGCTTCTTCAATTTGATATTCAAAGTAACGCTGAAAGCTGAAGGCGATACTCGACATCAA
>CAMARI010000075.1 GCA_945860515.1 Polaromonas sp. YR568 | reverse complement strand
GCCTTTGTCAACAATCACCACGCCGGTGCCCACACTGCGCTCGGACGACTCGCCGTTCTTGTCTTTGACGTAACCGACCACCCGCACCACCGAGGGACTGATCAGGTCATAGGCTTTGGCCGCCGCCGAAGGAAGCTGGGTGGTTTCCAGGGTTTTCAACACCGCTGCATTGATGTCTTCCTGGGTCAGCTTGCGCTCGCCCTGCGTTCTGTAAACCAGACTTGCCGTCAGCAGCAAGGCCAGCAAGCCCACCACTGACCAGAGCAGATGTAGCTGCTTGTCAGCAAGTCGCTTGCGCAGCGCCGACATTCTCCAACGGCTTGGGGTAACCTCGGCAGGCACCGGAATGACTGCGGGTTGTGCTGAGGCAGATCTGCTGTAAAGCGCGGGTCTTTTCATCGGTGCACCTGTGACAATGAGCATCAACCGTATCACGATTTTTCAATCTTTGCACCTGACTTTGGCATTCACAACCCCATGAACAGATGAGCTTCTGGATTGACACCCATTGCCACCTGGACGCGCCCGAGTTGGGCGGCGACTTGGCAGAAGTGGCAGCGCGTGCGCTGGCGGCCGGGGTCAGGCATTGCGTCCTGCCTGCTGTCCATGTGGGCAATTTTGATGATGTCCGTCTGGCCGCAGGGCGCTTTGGTTATAGCTACGCGCTGGGCATTCAC
The DNA here is from genome assembly GCA_945860515.1 of Polaromonas sp. YR568. Classification (GTDB taxonomy): domain Bacteria; phylum Pseudomonadota; class Gammaproteobacteria; order Burkholderiales; family Burkholderiaceae_C; genus Polaromonas. The sequence continues at coordinate 11,772 of CAMARI010000075.1, read as the reverse complement.
CCCCTGTGTGTGCCCCAGGCAAAAGAAGCGGACTTGAATAGACTCGATGAGGAACTGAGCTTGCGGCAGTCAGACCCACGCCTGGTCGCTGTCGGTGAAGTCGGTCTGGATTATTTTGTGCCCGAACTGCAAACAAGCCCGATGCGCGAACGGCAGGAGTATTTCTACCGGGAACAGCTCAAGCTGGCAAAAAAGCACGCACTGCCCGTCGTCCTGCATGTGCGCCGCTCGGCAGACAGACTGCTCAAGCATTTGCGTGAACTGGCGCCCAGTGGCGGCTGGCACGGTATTGCCCACGCCTTCAACGGCAGCCACCAGCAGGCTGAAGAATTCATCAAGCTGGGCTTCAAACTCGGTTTTGGCGGCGCGGTCACTTTTGAAACCGCTTTGCAACTGCGGCGGCTGGCGCTTGAACTGCCCTTAACCGCGCTGGTGATGGAGACTGATTCGCCCGACATTCCACCGCACTGGCTGTACACCAAAGCCAGCGAGCGGGCGCTGGGCACACCCCAAGGCCGCAACGAGCCTGCCGAGTTGCCCCGCATTGCCCAGCAGGTGGCAGATCTGCGCGTCATACCGCTTATCGAATTAGCCGATGCCACCACCGCCAATGCGCTGCAAGCCCTGCCGAGGCTGGCTGGGCTGCTTGAAAATGCTAAAAAAAACCGTTTTTAGCTGTCTTTTGCGTATTTTCAGGCTGCAGGTCATTCAAAATATGCCCTAACCGCTACTGAATAAATAGCAACCAAAAGCTTGCACAACACACCAAAACCTACTTTGACCGAAAAAAAATTTAACCCCACCTTACCGGCCCTGCCCGAAGTCAACTTTTCCGACTACGGCGATGTGCGTTACCTGCACCTGGGTACCCTGTGGGTACAAGGATCCATGCTGCTCGACGAGCCTTATGAGATTGAGCTGGAGTACGTGCAGCGCATGATGGCGGGGCTGCTGTTTTTTGAACCCCTTGCCGTGCCCAAGCTGCGTGCCATGCAGTTGGGTCTGGGCGCGGCCACACTGACCAAGTTCTGCCATAAAAAGCTGCGCATGACCACCACGGCCATCGAGATCAACCCGCAGGTCATCACCGCTTGCCGCACCTGGTTCAAGCTGGCCAAAGACGACCAACGGTTGACTGTGATCCAGGCTGATGCCGGACTGGAAATTCAAAAACCGCAGCATGTTGAAACGGTTGACATGCTGCATGTCGATTTGTACGACCACGAGGCCGCCGCTCCGGTGCTGGACAGCCAGGCGTTTTACGACAACTGCTACCAGTTGCTGGCTGAAAACGGTGTCATGACAGTCAACCTGTTTGGCCGCAACGCCAGCTACGAGAAGTCTCTGAGCAAAATAGCCGAGGCCTTTGGCCCGCAGGCGGTGTGGGCTTTTAGTCCTACCAAAGAAGGCAATACCGTGGTGCTGGCCCAGCGCGAGCCAACCCGCCCCGAGCGGGATGATTTGCTGCTCAAGGCCTCTGACATTGAGTCGCGCTGGGGCTTGCCAGCCAAAAAGTGGCTGCGGCTTTTCAAGCCCTTGATGTGAGTGGTGCACGGGGCGGTGATGCGTTAAAGTCCAAACCATGAGCGCCACCCCCAGCACCTCCCCGCGTCAAACCGCCAGCACACCTCATGTGGGTCCGCTGGACTGGCGCAAGCTGGTCGAGTGGCTGAGCGAAGACGGCGTGATCAGCATCGCCGAGGCGACCCGCACCATCACCCGGTGCTCACAGGTGCAAAGCGCGCAGGCACCGCTGATTCGGTTAGCCAGCGTCAGCATGACCCGTTTGTCTGACGGCAAGCCGCTGGACATCGAAACCATGACCCAGTGGCTGGCAGGCCGGGCCAAGCTCAATTACCTGCGGATTGACCCGCTCAAGGTCGATGTGGGCAAGGTGGCTGACAGCATGTCCGCCGTCTACGCCGAGCGCCACAAGGTGCTGCCGGTGCAGGTCACGCCCACTGAAGTGGTGGTTGCCACGTCTGAGCCCTTCATCACAGAATGGGTCAGCGAAGTCGAGCGTCAGGCCAAACGCAGCGTGCGCCTGGTGGTCGCCAACCCGCAGGACATCACCAAATACACGGCTGAGTTTTTTTCGCTGGCCAAATCGGTCAAGGCAGCCATCAAATCGGGCGGCAATGCAGGCGGTACCAGCTTTGAACAACTGGTAGAGCTCAACAAGACCAACAAGCAACTCGATGCCAACGACCAGGGTGTGGTGCAGGTGGTGGACTGGCTGTGGCAGTACGCTTTTGACCAGCGGGCCAGCGACATTCACCTGGAGCCGCGCCGCGAGCAGGGCGTGATCCGGTTTCGCATCGATGGCATGCTGCACCTGGTTTACCAGTTGCCCATGGCGGTGCACAACGCCATAACAGCGCGCATCAAACTGCTGGGCCGCATGGACGTGGTTGAAAAACGCCGTCCGCAAGACGGCCGCATCAAAACCCGGGACCCGCGTGGTGACGAGATTGAAATGCGTCTGTCCACATTGCCGACCGCGTTTGGCGAAAAAATGGTCATGCGCATTTTTGATCCGGACTCCACCGCCAAGGACCTGGACGCGCTGGGCTTTGCCGACCATGACGCCAAGCGCTGGGAACAACTGGTGCAGCGGCCACACGGTATTATTCTGGTGACCGGACCAACCGGCTCCGGCAAAACCACCACGCTGTATTCAACGCTCAAACGCTTGGCCACCGAGGCGGTCAACGTCAGCACGGTTGAAGACCCGATCGAGATGATTGAGCCCTCGTTTAACCAGACGCAGGTACAACCGCACCTTGACTTTGACTTCCCGGAAGGCCTTCGCGCCCTGATGCGGCAAGACCCGGACATCATCATGGTGGGTGAAATCCGCGACTTGCAAACCGCAGAGATGGCCGTGCAGGCTGCATTGACGGGGCACCTGGTCTTCAGTACCCTGCACACCAACGACGCGCCATCGGCTGTGTCGCGGCTGATGGAACTGGGTGTGCCTGCCTACCTCATCAACGCCACACTGCTGGGTGTGTTGGCCCAGCGCTTGGTGCGCACGCTGTGCAGCAATTGCCGTGAAAAAGACGATAGCGCACCGCGCGAGGCACTGACGGAACTGGTCAAGCCGTGGCAGCTCAATGGTGGCTACCGGCCGTTTAAGCCTGTCGGCTGTGTCGACTGCCGACTGACCGGCTTCAAAGGCCGCTTGGGCCTGTATGAGCTGTTGACAGTGACAGAGAGCTTCAAGGACAAAGTATCCAAAGAACCCAACATGGATGCCCTGCGCCGCCAAGCCATGACGGACGGCATGCGGCCGCTGCGCCTGGCCGGGGCGCTTAAGGTCGCCGAGGGCCTGACCACGATTGAGGAAATACTGGCCACGACGCCGCCAATGGCCTAGCGCTTGGGTTTGGCCGGGCCAAAACTGCCTATAGGTGAAAGTCACATGGTAGGCAGGGGAAAATATATGCACAATATCGACATTCAATTTACCTATTGAGGAGAGCAGTTGTGAATATCAAGAGTCAAAAAGACTTTTTCTCCGGCCTCATGTTCATGAGTCTCGGAGCAGCGTTTGCGTGGGGCGCCACCAAGTACAGCGTGGGCACTGGCGCGCGCATGGGCCCGGGTTACTTTCCCCTGATGCTCGGCGTGCTGCTGGCCGTCCTCGGCTCTGTCATCACCTTCAAGTCGCTGGTGGTTGAAACCACGGGCGGCGACAAAATCGGCTCCTGGGCTTGGAAACCACTGATTTTCATTATTCTGGGCAACCTGACTTTTGGCGTGTTGCTGGCCGGTTTGCCCAGCATCAAGCTGCCTGCGATGGGCATGATTGTGGGCATTTATGTGCTGACGTTTATTACCAGCATGGCCGAACCTGGCTGGAAAGTCAGAAACACCTTCATCCTGGCGACGGTCCTGGCCATTGGCAGCTATATGGCTTTCGTGGTGGTTCTAAAGTTGCAGTTCCCCGTGTGGCCTGCTTTCTTCACACGCTGATTACGAATAAAGCCACCAAGGAATAAAAATGGATCTTCTTGCAAATCTTTCGCTGGGTTTTGGCGTGGCGTTCACGCCCATCAACCTGCTTTACGCATTCGCCGGTTGCCTGCTGGGCACACTGATTGGGGTGCTGCCCGGCATTGGCCCGGTAGCCACCATCGCGATGCTGCTGCCAGCGACCTACGCGCTGCCGCCTGTATCGGCACTTATCATGCTTGCGGGCATTTACTACGGCGCTCAGTACGGCGGCTCTACCACCGCGATTTTGGTGAACTTGCCCGGCGAATCATCGTCGGTCGTGACCTGTATTGACGGCCACCAGATGGCCCGAAAAGGCCGAGCGGGGCCGGCGCTTGCGGCAGCTGGCATGGGCTCGTTTTTCGCCGGTTGCGTGGGCACGCTGATTTTGGCTGCGTTCGCACCGCCTTTGACTGAATTGGCCTTCAAATTCGGTCCTGCCGAATACTTTGCGCTGATGGTGCTGGGCCTGATCGGCGCTGTGGTGCTGGCGTCTGGCTCCTTGCTCAAAGCCATTTGTATGATTGTGCTGGGCCTGCTGCTGGGTCTGGTCGGCACGGACGTGAACTCGGGTGTGGCCCGCTTCAGTTTTGACATTCCAGAACTGACCGACGGCATTGGTTTTGTGGTGATCGCCATGGGCGTGTTCGGTTACGGCGAGATCATCAGCAATTTGGCCACACCTTCAGACGACCGCGAGGTCTACACCGCAAAGGTGACCGGCTTGATGCCGACCAAGGAAGACTTCAAGAATATGGCCCCAGCCATGCTACGCGGTACTTTCCTGGGTTCAGCGTTGGGTATTTTGCCGGGTGGTGGCGCGCTGTTGGCCGCTTTTGCCGCCTACGCGCTGGAAAAGAAATTGAAAATGAAGCCGGGCGAAGTGCCTTTCGGTCAAGGCAATATTCGTGGTGTGGCAGGCCCTGAGTCAGCCAACAATGCAGGCGCTCAGACCTCCTTTATCCCGCTGCTTACGCTCGGTATTCCACCCAACGCCGTGATGGCGTTGATGGTTGGCGCCATGACAATTCACAACATCCAGCCCGGCCCACAGGTCATGACCAGCAACCCCCAGTTGTTCTGGGGCCTGATTGCCTCGATGTGGATTGGTAACGCGATGCTGATTATTTTGAACCTGCCGCTGATCGGCATGTGGATCAAACTGCTGACCGTGCCCTACCGCTATCTGTTCCCGTCGATTGTGCTGTTTTGCGCGATTGGCGTGTATTCGACCAATAACAACACCTTTGACATCTGGACGGTGGGCCTGTTTGGCGTGATCGGCTACCTGTTTGTCAAACTCGGCTGTGAGCCAGCACCTCTGCTGCTGGGTTTCATTCTGGGCCCGATGATGGAAGAAAACTTGCGTCGGGCGCTGCTGCTGTCCCGCGGCGACTGGAGCGTGTTTGTCACGCGTCCGCTGTCGGCTGGTTTGTTGGCAGCTGGCTTGCTGATGCTGATCATCGTGCTGTTGCCGTCCGTTAAAAATAAACGGGAAGAGGCCTTCGTCGAAGAATGATGCAGGCTGCATTTCACCAAAAGCACCTTCGGGTGCTTTTTTTATGGCCTTTGAAAACTGCCGGCCGCCTGCGCCACAATACAAGGGCCTGAGCCCAGCATGTTCCTGAACCGCTTACCTGCGCGCCAAGGCTTACCGACCGCATGGCCATTCAACCTTAAAAGCGTGTGCCTTGTGGCGATGACGACCACGCTGGCTGTACCTGGGGCGGTGCAAGTGGTCGGGTGATGGCTCAGACCTCGGCACAACAACGATTTTTGAAACTGGACGGCGAATCGCTACTTTTTCTTTTACCAGCATGATGAACTTCAACTTCAACAACCCTTACACCACCACCCGCACTCCGGTTTTTGCCCGCAATGTCGTGTCAACTTCGCACCCTTTGGCATCAACGGCCGGGCTTCGCATGCGGCTTTTAGGTGGCAATGCTGTCGATGCAGCCATTGCTGCCGCGGCGGCCCTGACGATTGTCGAGCCGGTCAGCAACGGCCTGGGCAGTGACTCGTTTTGTTTGATTTGGGACGGCAAGGAACTGCATGGCTTGAATGCATCAGGCCGCGCGCCTCGGGCTTGGACGCCCGATTACTTCAAACGCAAATATCCGGGCAGCATCGCCCCGCCCAAGCGCGGCATGGACTCTGTGACCGTACCTGGCGCCGTGGCCAGCTGGGCCGCTTTGAGCGAGCGTTTTGGCAAGCTGCCCTTTGTCGAATTGATGCAACCGGCCATCGAGATTGCCGAGCGTGGCTATTTGCTGACGCCTGTGGTGCAGGAAAAGTGGGCCGCCGCCACGCCCGAGCTGCAAGGCCTGCCCGGCTTTGCCAACAGCTTTTTGCCCTGGGGCCGCGCCCCGAATGTCGGCGAGTTGTTCAGGTTTAAGGCAGCCGCTAAAGGCCTTCGCGCGATAGCTGCGACCCGGGGCAAAGCGCTGTACGGTGGCGAAATTGCCGCCGCTCTGGTCAAATTCTCAGAGGCCAACGGCGGCAGCCATGTGCTCAAGGACTTTGCTGACTACCAACCCGAATGGGTCAAGCCGATCAGCAAGAATTACCGGGGCCATACCCTGCATGAGATTCCACCCAACGGCCAGGGCATTGCTGCGCTGATAGCGGTGGGCATTCTGGACAAGTTCGATCTGGCCAGCCTGACAGTGGACGGCGTGGACTCGCAGCATTTGCAAATCGAAGCCATGAAACTGGCTTTTGCCGATGTGTACCGCTACGTGGGCGAGCCATCGTTCATGACGGTGACGCCAGACCAAATGCTGGATGACGCTTATCTGGCGAGTCGTGCCAAACTGATTGACATGAAAAAGGCGCAGGATTTTGGTGCGGGCAACCCCGTCAGGGGGGGCACGATTTATCTCAGCACCGCCGATGAAGACGGCATGATGGTGAGTTTTATCCAAAGCAACTACATGGGTTTTGGTTCGGGTTGTGTGGAGCCTGAATTTGGCATCAGCCTGCAAAACCGTGGCCACGGTTTTAGTCTGGACGAAGGCCTGAACCAGGTCGCGCCCGGCAAGCGGCCGTTTCACACCATCATTCCAGCCTTCGTGACCAAAGCCGGCAAACCCGTGATGAGCTACGGCGTGATGGGGGCCAACATGCAGCCGCAAGGCCACATGCAAACCCTGGTGCGCATGCTGGACTATGGCCAAAGCCCGCAGGCAGCCTGCGACGCACCGCGCTGGCGCTACAACGCAGGTTTTGAGATCAATGTGGAGTCAGCCATGAACCAAGCCACCGTGCAGGGACTCGCTGAACGGGGGCACCGGATGGAGGTGATCAATGACTCTTACCAGGACTTTGGTGCCGGCCAGTTCATCTGGCTCGCGGGTGACCCGAAGGTAGAGGGTTATGTCGCGGCCAGTGATGCGCGGCGCGATGGCCAGGCGGTTGGATTTTGACCTTCAAAACCACAAAACCCGTCTTTCTGGGTCGTTTTTAGGTGCCGAACAAACCTCCAAGCCCAGAGATTCCTGGGCAAGAAGCTATTAAAAAAATAGCAAGCAATCCGTCCTTGCTGACCGGCTTGGCTCTGGCGGTCGTCGGCACGCTGGGCTTCAGCGGCAAAGCCATTATTGTCAAACTGGCTTATCGCCATGGGGTTGATGCGGTGACGCTCATCATGCTCCGCATGCTGTTTGCGTTGCCAGTGTTCATGGCCATGGCCTGGTGGGCCAGCCGCGGACAGGCCCGGCTGGCACGCAAAGACTGGGTGGGGGTTTTCCTGCTGGGTTTCAGCGGTTATTACCTGTCCAGCTTTCTGGACTTTGCCGGTCTGGTCTACATCGGTGCCTCGCTAGAGCGTCTGATTTTGTATTTGAATCCGACCATCGTCATGCTGCTCGGGCTGCTGCTGTTCAAGCGCCGCACCAGCCGCAGGCAGCTGGTGGCGATGGCCATCAGTTACAGCGGTGTGGCGCTTGTGTTTGGCCATGAAATCACCATTCAGGGCAAAGACGCCGTCTGGGGCGCGCTGCTGGTTTTCCTGAGCGCCGTGACCTATGCGCTGTATCTGGTTTACAGCGGTGAAATGGTCAAGCGTGTAGGCTCATTGAGGCTGGTGGGGCTGGCCAGCACCGTTGCCTGCCTGTGCTGCCTGCTTCAGTTTGTGCTGCTCAGGCCGCTGGCTGCCGCGCTGGTAGCGCCTGAAGTGCTATGGCTGTCGCTGCTCAATGCTTCGGTCTGCACCGTGCTGCCTGTGCTGATGGTCATGATGGCGATTGAACGCATTGGCGCCAGCCTGACCGCGCAAACTGGCATGCTGGGTGCCATGTCCACCATCCTGATGGGCGCGCTTATTCTGGGAGAGCCTTTCACGCTGTGGATTGCAGCCGGTACAACTTTGGTGATCACCGGCATTTATTTGTTCAGCCAGTCAAAATAGCAGTTTTAAGTTACCAAGGATTCAACATGGATTTAGGCATCAAAGGCAAATGGGCGCTGGTATGCGGTGCCAGCAAGGGATTGGGGCTGGGCTGCGCGCAGGCGCTGGTACGCGAAGGGGTACATGTGCTGATCGTGGCGCGCGGTGCCCAAGCCCTGGAGGCGGCCGCCGCGCAACTGATTGCCGAGGATGTTCGTGATTCTGGCGCCAGCGTGCATTGCGCTGCCGCTGACATCACCACTGATGTTGGCCGTGCGGCGGTGTTTGCCGTGCGAAAGGACTTTGACATCGTCGTGACCAACGCAGGCGGCCCGCCGCCTGGCGACTTTCGCAGCTGGGAGCGTGATGCGTGGATCAAGGCGCTGGATGCCAACATGCTCACGCCGATCGAACTCATCAAGGCCACCGTTGACGGCATGGCCGCGCGCGGGTTTGGACGCATCATCAACATCACGTCGAGCGCCGTGAAAGCGCCGATTGATATTCTGGGCTTGAGCAACGGCGCACGCACCGGTCTGACGGGTTTTGTCGCTGGTGTATCGCGCAGCAAGCTGGCCGCACAGGGCGTGACCATCAACAACCTGCTTCCAGGTGCATTTGACACCGACCGCCTGAAAGCCACCATGAAAGGCGCGGCCGAAAAGTCAGGCCAGCCCATGGAGGCAGTGATGGACGCACGCCGCAAAACCATCCCGGCCCAGCGCTTTGGCACGCCGGCTGAGTTTGGCGCGATCTGTGCCTTTTTGTGCAGCACCCATGCTGGGTACATGACGGGGCAAAACGTGTTGGCCGACGGCGGCGCTTATTCAGGCACGTTTTAAACCGGCTAGCGCTTGCTGGACACCACAATCCCACCCGCAATCAGCACAAAAGCTACTGCGTGGTACAGGTGCGGCAGTTCGCCCAAAAACGCGGCTGACAGCACCGCAGCAATCAGCGGCGTGAGGTTGGAGAAAAACCCAGCAATGGCCGGACCCACCCGCTGCACGCCAAGGCCCCAGGAGCGGTAAGCCAGCAGGGCCGGGCCCACCGACACATACAGCAGCGCAGCAGCCAGGGGCCAGCCCCATTTGATGCTGGCGCTTGTCAAGGTCCATTCGCCGCCTGCCAGCAGACCGGACCAGCCCAGGCCAAAGACTATTTGTGCCATTAAAAAAGCGGCCCAATCATTGCGAATTTCGGGAGCGTCTTTGGGTTGCGCCACGAGCCAGCTATAAAACGCCCAGGCAATACTGGCCAGAACAACGTAAAAGTCGCCGGGAACGAACTGGACCCTGGCCAACATGTCCAACTGGCCGCGCGACAGCACGACGAGTACCCCCGCCATAGACAACACTGCACCTATCGCCTGCATGGGTTTGATGCGCTGGCCAAAAAACAGTGCGCCTATGGCCAGCATCCACATCGGCATACTGGCACCTACCAGGGTGACGTTCAGTGGTGTAGAGGTGTGCAGCGCCAGGTACTGCAGCGCGTTGTAGCAACCTACCCCCAGCAAACCGAGCATGGCGTAACGCCGCCAATTTCGCCACAGGCTGCTGTCGGCGCGGAGCACCTGCCAGGCAAAGGGCAACAAAATCGCAAAAGCGATGACCCAGCGGAAAAAGTTCAGTGTCATGGGTGGAATCAAGTCGACCACAACGCGGCCCACGACGGCGTTACCCGCCCACATCAAGGGCGGTACCGTCAAAAGCAGGGCAGTGGGCAGCGTCAGTCGTTGATTCATGTGCTGCACTTTAACAATGCTTGAAACATAATCGAGACCTGTACTTATCAATCACAACCTTCAACACAGTTTTAAAGAGAAAAACCATGACAAGCCAAACCTCCAAAGCCGTCCACATCAACCAGCACGGTGGCGCTGAAGAACTCAAACTGGTGGATGTGCAGGTGGGCGAGCCCGGTGCTGGCGAGATTCGAATCCGCCACAAGGCAGTCGGCCTGAACTACATCGATATCTACCAGCGCGCTGGCCTGTACAAGCTGCCCATGCCGCTGAGCATGGGCATGGAGGCCTCGGGCGTGATCGAAGCCGTGGGTGAAGGTGTGACGCACCTGAAAGTGGGCGACCGTGCGGCCTACGCCAGCCAGCCGCCGGGCAGCTACTGCGAGTTGCGGGTGATGCCCGCCAAGTGCGTGTGCAAGTTGCCCGATGCCATCAGTTTTGAAACCGGCGCGGCCATGATGCTCAAGGGTCTGACGGCTCAGTACTTGCTCAAAAAGACCCAGCCGCAGTCGGGTTTGAAGGCCGGTGACTTTGTGCTGTTTCATGCAGCTGCTGGCGGCGTCGGCCTGATTGCCTGCCAGTGGGCCAAAGCCTTGGGCCTGCAATTGATTGGCACGGCAGGATCGGACGCCAAATGTGCGCTGGCCCTTGCCAATGGCGCATCGCATGCCATCAACTACGCTACAGAAGATTTTGTCGCACGCGTCAAAGAGATCACTGGCGGCAAAGGCGTGAGCGTGGTTTATGACTCGGTCGGCAAAGACACGTTTTTGAAGTCCCTGGACTGCCTCAGCCCGTTTGGCCTGCTGGCCAACTTTGGCAATGCGTCAGGCAAGGTCGAGCCGCTGGACCTTGGTTTGCTGGCCGCCAAGGGCTCGCTGTACGTGTCGCGCCCCACGCTGTTCACCCATATCGCGAACCGTGAATCCACCCAGGCCATGGCCGACGATTTGTTTGCCATGGTGGTCAGTGGCAAGGTCACCATCCCGATTGACCAGACCTTTGCGCTGGCAGATGTGGCCGACGCACACCGCGCGCTGGAAGCACGCAAGACCACCGGCTGCACGATTTTGACCTTGTAGCAGATGGCAGATTGGCTGGAACAACTCCAGGCTGAGGCCAAGCGGCCACCCCTGCTGCCCAGAGTGCCATTTCTCGTTCAGCACATGAAAGTTGGCTCTGTAGAGCCTGTTTTCATGCATGATTTAGCCGTCAAAGCTAATGAATACCTGGATTATCAGCTACTAAAAGAAGAGCAATCTGGCTGGCACTTGCTGCTGGGCCAAAGCGATGTGACCACCGGTTTGAACCAACTCGCCGGCGTATTACGTGACGCAGGCCTGGCCGGCGCGTGGCGCAACGAGCAACTGGCTGTGCGCAACGAGTCAGGGGGACAAATTGGCACGGTTGAGCGCGGCGCGGTGCGGCCACTGGGCATTGCCACACTGGCAGTGCATCTGGTCGGGCAAAGCCCCGATGGACGGTTTTGGGTGCAGCAGCGTGCCTTTGACAAGCCAAATGACCCGGGCAAATGGGACACCCTGATGGGCGGCATGGTGAGCAGCGTTGACACGGTTGAAACCGCGCTTGAGCGGGAAACCTGGGAAGAGGCCGGATTGAATATTGCCGACCTGAA
>CAMARI010000074.1 GCA_945860515.1 Polaromonas sp. YR568 | reverse complement strand
AATTCCTTGTCCCTCCACGTTGCCCTCAGCCACATCACGCATTACAAGTACGACCGCCTGGTGACGCTCGGCCCACAAATCATTCGCCTGCGCCCTGCCCCGCACAGCCGCACGCAGATTTTGTCGTACTCTTTGAAAGTCGAGCCGGCAGACCATTTCATCAACTGGCAGCAAGACCCGTTTGCCAACTACCAAGCCCGTTTGGTGTTCCCCAAGCCAACGCGTGAGTTCAAGGTCACGGTGGACATGGTGGTGGACATGGTCACGCTGAACCCGTTTGACTTTTTCCTCGAACCAGAAGCCGAGGAGTTCCCTTTCAAATACGCACCAGCCATGGCCCAGGAGCTGATGCCGTACCTGGCGGTTAAACCTGCCACGCCGCTGCTGCAGGCCTATCTGGACAAGATTGACCGCACGCCGCGCCGCACCAATGACTTTTTGGTCAGCGTTAACCAGCAACTGCAGCAGGACATCCAGTACACCATCCGCATGGAGCCGGGCGTGCAAACCCCCGAGGAAACACTCAAGCTGGCACTCGGCTCGTGCCGCGACACCGGCTGGCTGCTGGTGCAACTGCTGCGCCACCTCGGTCTGGCCGCCCGCTTTGTGTCGGGGTATTTGATTCAATTGAAAGCGGACGTCAAGTCGCTTGACGGACCCAGCGGCACTGAAAAGGATTTCACCGACCTGCATGCCTGGTGCGAGGTGTTTTTACCCGGTGCGGGCTGGGTCGGGCTAGACCCGACCTCGGGGCTGATGGCCGGCGAAGGCCACATACCGCTGGCCTGCACACCCGAGCCTTCGAGTGCCGCGCCGATTGAAGGCGGTGTGGATGAATCTGAAGTCGAGTTTGCCCACCACATGGGTGTGCAGCGTATTTACGAATCACCGCGGGTGACCCAGCCCTACACCGACGACCAGTGGGCTGCGGTGCAGGCGCTGGGCGAGGCGGTTGACCGCGACCTGGCCAGCGGCGATGTACGCCTGACGATGGGCGGCGAGCCGACCTTTGTCGCGGTGAACGATAGGGATGCCGCCGAATGGAACATTGACGCGCTCGGCCCGACCAAGCGCGGCTACGCCACCGAGCTGGTGCAAAAGCTGCGGGCTGAATATGGCAAGGGCGGCTTTTTGCATTTTGGCCAGGGCAAGTGGTACCCCGGCGAGCAATTGCCGCGCTGGGCGCTCAGCATCTTCTGGCGCAAAGACGGCCAGCCCGTCTGGCAAAACCCGGCGCTGTTTGCCAACGAGAGCGAACCCTGCAACTACACCGCACAAGACGCCGCACGATTTACCGCCCTGCTGGCCGACAAGCTGGGCATGACGCCCGACTACATCACGCCGGGCTTTGAGGACGTGTGGTACTACCTCTGGCGCGAACGCCGCTTGCCGGTCAATGTGGACCCGTTTGAATCAAAACTCGACGATGCGATGGAGCGCGAACGCCTGCGGCGCGTTTTCATGCAGGGGCTGGATTCGGTGGTCGGTTATGTGCTGCCGCTCAAGCCGCGCCCGGTTATTCCTGGCTCGACAGCGCCGCTGGCCGGGCCTGCCTGGACAACCGGCCCCTGGTTTTTCAGGGATGAGCGCATGTACCTGATGCCGGGCGATTCGCCGATGGGTTACCGCCTGCCGCTTGACTCGGTGCCCTGGGTGTCCAAAACCGATTTCCCGTACATGATTGAGGCCGACCCCTTTGCCGACAAAACGGCGCTGCCAGACGCCGCCGCCTTTGCCGGGCGCTACAACGCCAGCCTGGATGCCAACAAGCACCTGCTGGGCGGCAAAGATCGCGTCGAGCACTATCTGGCAGGCTTCAAACACGGCGTGCCGCCACGCTATGAGGCCCGCCGCGTGATGCAACCCGTCACCGCATCGCAACCCATGATGTCGCATACCGTCGACAGCACAGCCAGAGCGCCAAATGCGTTTGAATCGGCCGCCTGGCTGACCCGCACCGCTCTATGCGTGGAAGTGCGTGACCCGCAGCGCGCCAATGGACCCGGCGTAGGAGCCCATGTCGGCCCCAAGGCAAAAGCCGAAGCCGATGCCAAAGCAGCCGGACACAAAAGCGTCCCCGGCCAGACCGGTGCGCTGTACATCTTCATGCCGCCCATGGAGCGGCTGGAGGACTACCTCGACTTGCTGACGGCGGTTGAGGCCACTGCGGCCAGTCTGGGCTTGAAAATCGTGCTCGAGGGCTACCCGCCGCCCCGCGATGCACGCCTGAAAATGCTGGCCGTCACCCCTGACCCGGGTGTGATTGAAGTCAATATTCACCCGGCCGAAAACTGGGGCGAACTGGTGGCGCATACCGAGTTTTTGTATCAGGTGGCACACGAGACGCGCCTGTCTGCTGAAAAGTTCATGACCGATGGCCGCCACACAGGCACAGGCGGTGGCAACCACTTTGTGATGGGCGGTGCCACCCCGGCAGACAGCCCGTTTTTGCGCAAGCCTGACGTACTGGCCAGCCTGGTGGCGTACTGGCACAACCACCCGTCGCTCAGTTATTTGTTCTCGGGCATGTTCATTGGCCCGACCAGCCAGGCACCGCGCGTTGACGAAGCCCGCAACGACCAGCTGTATGAGCTGGAAATCGCCATGCGCGAGATCGTGAATTACCGCGAAAAGTATGGGCGCGACACCGCCGGGCCGTCCCAAGGTGGCGCAGCCCCCTCGGGGGGCAGCGACCCACACGCAGTGGGGAAGCGTGGGGGCGACATCTTCATGCCGCCATGGATTGTCGACCGCACACTGCGCAATATTTTGGTGGACGTGACAGGCAACACTCACCGCAGCGAGTTTTGCATTGACAAGCTTTATTCACCAGACTCTGCCACCGGGCGGCTGGGCCTGCTGGAGTTACGCGCTTTTGAAATGCCGCCGCATGCCCGCATGAGCATTGCCCAGCAATTGCTGCTGCGCGCGCTGGTGGCCCGCTTTTGGAACAAGACCTACCTGAACGCCAGCAACCGCCTGACCCGCTGGGGCACTGAACTGCATGACCGCTTTTTGCTGCCCGCGCTGGTACGGATGGACTTCATGGATGTGTTGACCGAGCTGAACGAGGCCGGCTATGCCTTTGACATGGCCTGGTTTGAACCGCACTTTGAGTTCCGCTTCCCGATGATTGGGCGAGTTTTGGCCAACAGCATCGAACTGACACTGCGCAGCGCGCTCGAACCCTGGCATGTGATGGGCGAGGAAGGCTCATCCACCGGGACAGCGCGTTATGTCGATTCGTCACTTGAACGCATTGAGGTGCGGGTCACTGGCCTGAACGACAGCCGCTATGTGGTCACCGTCAATGGCCGCGCGCTGCCGCTGCAAAACACCGGCACCGTCGGCGAGTATGTGGCCGGTGTGCGCTACAAGGCCTGGAACCCGCCGTCGTCATTGCATCCGTCGATTGGTGTGCATGCGCCGTTGACGTTTGACATTGTCGACACCTGGATGGAGCGTTCGCTCGGCGGCTGCCAGTACCACGTGTCGCACCCCGGCGGCTTGAGTTATGCCAACTTGCCGGTCAATTCATACGAGGCCGAAAGCCGCCGCCTGAGCCGGTTTGTGCAAATGGGGCACACGCCGGGCAAGATGCGGGTCGCGCCAGCGCAGGCGTCCAAAGAGTTTCCGTTCACGCTGGATTTGAGAACATCCAACGCCGACCCGACGTGACGACGAGACAACGTGCCGCATAACAACAAACCGCTCTTTTCAGCACATGCGCTGGAAGCGCCCGACACCCTGGCAGACGCACTGGCACCACCGGCCAGCAAAGGCCACTTTGACGAGCTGCGCGGCCATGCGCAGGGTCAGATGCCCAGTGCCTCAGCATCGCAGTCACAAAGTCAAAGCCAGGGGATGCAAAGTCAATCTCAGGGCACAGGCTTAACCGGTTCAATAGGTCCTGGCTCCAGCCTCAACCCCAACTGGACCACCTTCTTTAACTTTCTCGGCACCGACGGGTTTCACGACCTGAACCACCGCACCGCCAACCTGCGCCGGCAGATCAGCGACAACGGCGTGACCTACAACGTTTATGCCGACGCCAACGGGCCGCAACGCCCCTGGTCGCTGGACTTGTTTCCGCTGATCATTTCGGGTGACGAATGGGCGGGCATTGAAGCGGGCATTCAGCAACGCACCAAGTTGCTGAATGCGGTGATGGCCGATGTCTATGGCCCGCAAAACCTGCTGCACCAAGGCTTGCTGCCTGCTGCGCTGGTGCAGGGCCACCCCGGCTACCTGCGCGCCATGCAGGGTGTGCAACCTGCGGGCGGCATGTTTTTACACATCGCCGCGTTTGACATGGCCAAAGGGCCAGACGGCAAATGGTGGGTGGTGTCGCAGCGCACCCAGGCGCCATCAGGCTTGGGCTACCTGCTTGAAAACCGCTTGAGCATTTCCATGCTGTTCCCAGAGGCTTTTCGCGGCATGGCCGTCGCACGCCTGGCAGAGTCTTACGCGTGCCTGATCAACAGCATGAAAGCCCTCAGCCCGGTGGCTAGCAGCCATGCCAGCGCCCGCATTGTGCTGCTCACACCCGGCCCGTACAACGAAACTTATTTTGAACACGCCTACCTGGCGCGCTATTTGGGCCTGACGCTGGTGGAAGGCAGTGACCTGCTGGTGCGCCATGACAAGCTGTACCTCAAAACTCTGCAAGGGCTGGAGCCCGTGCACGGTATTTTGAAGCGCATGGACGACGAGTTTTTGGACCCGTTGGAACTGCGCGCAGACTCCACGCTTGGCGTGCCGGGTTTGCTGCAAGTCATCCGTGCTGGCAATGTTCAGGTTGCCAACGCGCCGGGCTCAGCGTTTTTGGAGTCGCCGGCCCTGCTCGGCTTTTTGCCCGCCCTGTCTGAACATCTGCTGGGCGAAACCCTGAGCCTGCCATCCCTCAGCACCTGGTGGTGTGGTGAGCAGGCGGTGATGCAGGACATGCTGCCGCAGCTCAAAAACTGCGTCATCAAAGCCACCTACCCCGGCTCAGGGATGGAATCGGTCTTCGGTCACACCCTGAGCCAGCGCGGGCTGGACGAATGGGCTGGCCGCATGCTGCACAACGGCGAAGACTACACCGTGCAGGCGTACATGCCGCTGGCACAAACACCCACCTGGCAAGGCGAAAAAATCGCCCCGCGCTCGGCCATGCTGCGGGTGTTTGCCCTGCCTGACGGGATGGGTGGCTGGCGTGTGCTGCCCGGCGGGCTGGCACGGCTGGCCGGCAAAAGCGAAAACATGGCGTCCATGCAGCGCGGCGGCAGCAGCGCTGATGTGTGGGCGCTGACGCCCCAGCACAGCAAAGCTGAACCTGCCGGCACAAGCCTACCTAATCCACACGAGCCAGCCCTGCCCCTGCTGCGCAAACAGCCGGTGACCAGCCGTGCGGCTGAAAACCTGTTCTGGCTGGGCCGCTACACCGAGCGTGCTGAAAACGCATTGCGACTGGCGCAAATCACGCTGCAAAGCCTGGCCGGCGAAGACCAGTCGTCTCAGCCCCTGCTGGCCTGGATCGGCCAGATGGCAGCCAAACATGGGCTGGTGCTGCGCGATGTGCCCGCAGCCACACAGGCCAAGCGGGTGTTTGAGCGCTCACTGATTGCGGGCCTGGCTAACGTGGCCACACAAGCCAGTGTGGGCTTTAACTTGCGCGCCCTCAAATCTGCCGCATCGGCGGTGCGCGAGCGCCTGTCGCAAGAGCAGTGGCATGTGATCGTGCAGATGGAACAAGATTTTTTCAGGCGCTGCGAGCTGTTCATGCCCGGGCACGAGGCGCAGCACGACTATTCGTCGATTGAAGCCCTGCGCGCACTGG
Organism: Polaromonas sp. YR568; assembly: GCA_945860515.1. Taxonomy (GTDB): domain Bacteria; phylum Pseudomonadota; class Gammaproteobacteria; order Burkholderiales; family Burkholderiaceae_C; genus Polaromonas. The sequence continues at coordinate 6,952 of CAMARI010000074.1, read as the reverse complement.
ACGCCACCAGCCATTACCTGGCGGCCATTACTGGCACACAAACCGACCGCATGATGCGCGACGACGGCTGGCGCCTGCTGAGCATCGGCCGCCACATCGAACGGCTGGCCACTCTGTCAGGCGCACTGGCGGCGGGCTTTGAAACCAAAGCCGTGTTTGACAGCAGCGGCTTTTCGGCCATTGTGGCCCTGTTTGACAGCACGATTACGTTTCATGCGCAGTACCAGCAGCGGCGCGACCTGCTCGCGCTGCTCGACTTGCTGGTGCAAGACCAGGACAACCCACGCTCGCTCAGCTGGGTTGTCAAAACCTTGCGCGGACGGCTGCGCAAACTGGCCGACGACCCGCTGGGCCATGAAGCCGACCTGGCAGCCCAACTGACATTGCCAGACCTGAACACCATCGACTGGCCCAGCTGCGACTTTGCAAGCGAATTTGCACAATGCCAGGCCGCCGCCTTGGCGCTGTCAGACACGGTGTCGCGCCGCTATTTCAGCCACGCCAGCAGTGGCAACATCAGCCTGGGGGCATGACCAGATGCTGCTCAGCCTGACCCACGAAACCCGCTACCACTACACGCCGGCAGTTGACAACGCCGACCATGTGCTGCGCCTGAGCCCGACCAGCAGCCCCGTGCAAACCGTGCTGTCGCACCAGCTCGACATCAGCCCCACACCGTCTCAGGTGCGCAACAGGCACGATGTGTACGGCAACCGCTGCAGCTTTTTTTCATTGCAGAGCAGCCACGACCAGCTCAGCGTCACGTCGCACAGCACGGTACTGACGCATGCGGCTGCACGGGCATCAGCGCCCGGTTGCCAGCTTGCCTGGGAGCAGGTGCGCGACATGTTTCGCTACCGGGCTGGTGCGCCGTACAACACCGCCTGGGAGTTTTTGTTTGCCTCGCCCTACGTGCCGCGTGACAAGGCCTTTGCAGAATTTGCCAGCCCCAGCTTTGCGCCCGGCATGCCGCTGCTCAGCGCCGCTGCCCAGCTGATGACCCGCATTCACCAGGCCATGAGCTACGACGGGGACAGCACCGATGTCAACACCCCCGCCCTGACTGCTCTGCGGCAACGCAAGGGCGTGTGCCAGGACTTTGCCCACATCATGGTCGCCTGCTGCCGCGCCATGGGCCTGCCTGCACGCTATGTCAGTGGTTACATGCTGACGCAGCCCGCCCCCGGCCAGCCGCGCCTGATTGGCTGCGACGCATCGCACGCCTGGGCGTCGGTGTACTGCCCGGGCAGCGGCCTTGACGAAGGCCAGTGGTTTGACTTTGACCCGACCAACAACCGCATGCCCGGCGACGACTACATCACCCTGGCCACAGGCCGTGATTTCTTGGACGTGTCACCCCTGCGCGGCGTGATACGCGGCGGCGCACACCACAAACTGCGCGTGGCCGTCACCGTCATGCCAATTGAATCGATACCCAACCTCGTCTAGATTTTTTTAAGGAAGACCCATGACAACTGCAAACGACATTTACAAAACACTGGCTGACCTCAACATCACGCTGCCACCCATCTCGGTGCCAGCGGCAGCTTATGTGCCCTACGCGCAAACAGGCCATCTGATCTTTTTAAGCGGCAACATCGCTAAAAAAGACGGCCAGGTCTGGGTTGGCCAGCTGGGCAAAAACATCAGCCTTGACGAAGGCAAAGCCGCCGCCCGCGTGGTGGCGATTGGCCTGTTGGGCACGCTGCATGCAGCGCTGGCCGCCACCGGCAAAGACCTGAACCACGTCAGCCGCATCGTCAAGGTCATGAGTCTGGTCAATTCAACCGCAGACTTTACCGACCAGCATCTGGTCACCAACGGTGCCAGCGAACTGCTGGGCCAGGTGTTTGGCCCGGTCGTGGGCGCACACGCCAGAAGCGCCTTTGGCGTCGCGCAACTGCCCATGGGTGCATGCGTCGAGATTGAAATGATTGTTGAAGTCGGCAACTGACTTTTTAAGCGGTGACGCAAGCCACTGACCCGCACATCGAAGTCGCCCTGCTGGCACTGATTGCCCAGCGCGGCCACCAAGCCAGCGCCTGCCCCTCTGAAGTGGCGCGCGCCCTGTCACCCGACGATTGGCGCGCCCTGATGCCACGCGTCAGGCAAGTCGCAGGCCAGCTGGCCCAGCGCGGCTTGCTGGATATTTCACAAGGCGGGCAATCGGTTTCACCATCGACGCTACCCAGTGGTCCCTGGAAGGGGCCGATTCGGGTGAGGCTGCCGAACGCTACATAATTCATAGCTGCTTGCGCCCGCATCTATTAGTTTTTAGGCACTTTTTATATTTAAACGGCGAAAAATCGCTCAATTCGAGTGACTTGATCAGTTTTGCAGCCAAAGTTGGGGCGTCTTTACTTATCGATAGTCGGCTTAGGGCCAGAAGCTGTCGTAATTGAATGACGGCTTCTGGGTCGTAAATTTGGTTCGATTTTCGGTTTAGGCTCGCGGGGCTTTGAAGGCCAGGCGTTCGCGCCACCTGCCGGCGTTCCACTCCGAGACGGTGTCGCAGCGCAACTGATGCCGCACCAAGGCTGCTCGGCTGCCATCTAGCCAATCCGAGGCCTTGGCGCTGGCCTCGCCCAAAAACTGGGCTGACGATTTATCCACTGGATTGAATTTAACTTTTAATATTAAGGGTTTTTACTGACCGACCTTTTTAATGGTCTGACCATAATAAACGGAGATGCTATAAAAATCGCTTGCTTGCTTGCTGAGGGACAACCATTGGCAAGTTGGGCGAAAAAGGAGACATTTTTTGAATTATCTGGGTCATAGTGCATACCTTCGCGTCAAGTCTTTGAAGTTTGGCTCGATTAAAAAATCACCAGCTATCCGCGGTAGCTGCAGAGCTGGGTGCGCATGGCTATGGGGTTCAGCGTTCTTGATGCTGGGTAGCCCTGTGGCAGCGCAACCTGCGCCTGATACATTTCCTTCTCGGCCGATTCATATCGTCGTGCCATTCGGACCAGGCAGTGGCACCGATACCGCTACACGGATGCTGGCCCAGCACCTGGAAGCGGCCTTCAAGCAAAGTGTGATTGTCGATAACCGGCCGGGTGCCAGTGGCTCGATTGCAGCGTCTGCTGTCGCGCGTGGTGCATCTGACGGCTACACCCTGTTGATGGGCACCAATTCCACGCATGGCGCCAATTCGGGCCTGTTCACCAAGCTTGCCTACGACCCACTGCGTGACTTTGTGCCGGTTGGTCTGGTGGGCGTGTTCTCGAGTTTCATGGTGGTCAATCCGGCGCTGCCAGTTCGCACGCCAGCCGAATTGGTGGCGTATGGCAAGGCCAATCCAAAGGCACTGACGTTTGCCGCAGGCAACACCTCAAGCCTCATCATGGGTGAGATGTTTGGCCGTGGGACGGGCATTGAGATGTTACGTGTGCCTTACAGCAGCAATCCTGCTGGATTGACCGACGTGATCGCCGGTCGGGTGTCGGTGATGTTTCCCGATATTTCCTCGAGCATTGCGCATGTTAAATCGGGGTCTGTACGTGCTCTTGCCACAGTGACCATGGGCGAGCGCAGCCCCCTCGCAGCTGACTTGCCCACGGTGGCCGAAACAGTTTTGCCAAGTTTTCATTTTGTGGGCTGGGTCGGGTTATTTGCACCTGCTGGCACACCGCCTTCAGTGGTCACAAGGCTTTCGGCGGATCTTCAAAAAGTGGTGGCGATGCCCGAAGTCGGTAAGCGGCTGCAACAAATCGGTGCCGATGCCAAGTGGATGGGGCCAGCCGAATTCCGTACCTTTGTTGTCAACGAAGTCTCCCGGTTGCCAAAAATTCTTGCCGACATTGGCGTGCAGCCGCAGTAAGACCATGCCGCTGCATCCCGCTATTCAGAAAGCACTGTCTCTGGCTGCCGGGTCGCTGCCTTACTCTGCCATGCCGATTGCACAGGCACGGGCGCAGGCCAGGCAGGCGTATCGGAGGGTTGATACGCCGTTTCCGGTCGGTGCGGTGCATGACCTGCAAATTTCGGGGCCTGCCGGTGCCATGGGGCTTCGTATGTATCGCCCGCACGGTGAGGGTGTTCATCCGGTGGTCGTTTTTTTCCATGGCAGCGGCTTTGTTGTGCTCGACCTCGATTCGCATGACGATCTTTGCCGCCGCATGTGCGCCGGCGCGTCGTGCGTGGTGGTGTCGGTCGACTACCGTCTGGCACCAGAGCATAAATTTCCCGCCGCGACTGACGATTGCCTGGCCGCGACACGCTGGGCCTCTGAACATGCGGCTGAGTATGGCGGAGACGTGACACGCATGGTGGTAGCCGGTGACAGTGCGGGCGGCTGTCTTGCCGCAGTGACGGCGTTACGGATTCGCGACGAAGGTGGGCCAGCTTTAAGGGGCCAACTCATGTGGTACCCAGTGACAGACTACCCGTCCAAACCACCGGACTCTTATGGCGCTTACGCTTGCGGATACGGATTGACCCATGAAGGCATGCTGTGGTTTTGGGATCAGTACCTGCCCGAGTCGTCGGCTGCAAGACATCCCCACGCCTCGCCGCTGCGTATGCAGACCCCTGTCGGCCTGCCCAGTGCTTATGTGATGGTGGCGGAATTTGACGTCTTGCGCGACGAAGGCGAGGCTTTTGCGCGTCGCCTGAATGCGTGCGGGGTAGAGGTGGTGTCAGGCTGCCAAGCCGGCATGAACCATGGCTTTTTGAAATACGCTGGAATGATCGAAGAGGCTGATGCCGCTATAGATGATGCCTGTGTCTGGCTCAGGCGTGTACTGCAAATCGAAACAAGTGGTACAGACACATGAGCACGATGTTGGACATGAAACCTGTTAATGTCCCCAAGGCCGCTGATGTACTGGCGGAAATACTGCGCGAGAAAATTCTTGGCGGCGATCTGGGTGAGGGTGTGGACCTGCCTAATGAGCGCGATCTTGTCGTCCAGTCGGGACTGTCGCGTGCCTCGGTTCGTGAGGCGCTGCGCATCCTGGAGGGGGAGGGTCTGATCACGACCAGGACAGGGCGTAACGGCGGTTCGGCTGTCGTGCGTCCTACCAGTGCGGCAATTGAGCGTTCGGTGGGAATATTCATTCGGGGTCAGGGGATTCGGCTCGAAGCGGTGCTTGAAACGCGGGCCGCGATTGAGCCGCCGTCGGCGCGATTCGCTGCGATGCACTGCACTGACGCGGATCTCGAAGAAATCGAAAAATGTCAGATCAAGCTGGAGCAGGCCTCAGAGGCTGGGGACGTTGACGCCTATGTGCGTGCCAACCTTGACTGGCATGTCCAGGTTGTGCGCGCCAGCCATAACGAGTTGTTAATTGCTTTCATTACGGCTGTTTCGCATTCAGTTTATGTGGCTACCGATCTGGACGGGTTCAACTCGGCCAGCGTGCGCAATGCAGTGATTCGTGCCCACCGCCGGGTCATGGATGCAATAAAAGCCCGCGATGGGGAGGCGGCAGCACGGCGTATGGAGCGGCATGTGGGTGCATACATCGTTGACATACAAAACACGCAAGAAAATATTGATAGCAAGACGCCAAAGGAGACGTAATGGCAGGGATCGTTGGTATTGATGTAGGTGGCACGTTCACCGATCTCTTTTTCTCAGGAGACGCTAGTCGGCCGCACCAGATTCTCAAAGTGCCGTCGACGCCGCAAGACCCGTCAGTCGGGCTGTTGAATGCGCTGAAGTCGGCGGGTCTCGAACCGACTGACCTAGATGCTATTTTGCACGGAACGACGATCGCGACCAACGCCGTGATCGAGCGTCGAGGCGCTGTTTGTGCCTTGATCACGACGGCTGGTTTTCGTGACATTCTGGAGCTTGGGCGGCGTGACCGACCCACCATGTACGGACTGGAAGGCACGCATGAGCCTTTGGTGCCCCGCGACCTGCGCTTTGAGGTGAAGGAGCGGCTCGACTACGAAGGCAAAGTAATGCTTGCCCTGGACGAGCCAGGTCTGCGTGCGATTGGTGAGGCCCTCAAGCAAAGCAAAGTCGAATCGATCGTTGTGGCCTTCATCCACGCTTACGCCAACCCGGCGCATGAATTGCGCGCCTGCGAAATCCTCCGGGAAATCAACCCCGCATGGGAGCTGGTGGCGGCAACGTCGGTAGTCCGTGAATACTACGAATTTGAGCGCACCAGTACGGCGGTTGTGCAGGGTTATCTGCAGCCCTTGGTGGCGCGTTATGCCAAGAACCTCGCGCAGAAATTGCGTGACTGGGGTTATGAGCGCGATATCGCCATCATGCAGTCCAACGGCGGTGTGGCTCCGCTGCGCCAGTTGGGTGAGCGTTCGGCCTACATCGTGCGCTCAGGCCCGGCTGCCGGCGTCATGGCGGCGGCCCGTCTTGCGGGCGAAGCCGGGTTTACACACATCATTACAGCCGACATGGGGGGCACCAGTTTTGACGTGGCAGTGGTCATCAACGGCGAACCGAATGTGGCCGAAATCACCAACCTTGATTTCCGCATTCCGCTGCGTCTGCCGATGATCGACGTGCAGACGATTGGCGCCGGTGGCGGCAGCATCGCGCACCTGGACCGCGGCGGCATGTTGTTGGTTGGCCCGCGCAGCGCGGGCGCCCGGCCTGGCCCGGTAGCCTACCGGCGTGGTGGCACTGAGCCCACAGTGACCGACGCTAATGTGGTGCTCGGGCGGATCAACCCGGGCAGTCTGATGAATGGGTCTGACAGCACACTGGATGTAGAAGGCGCCCGTGAGGCTGTGGGCCGGCTCGGCGCCCAGTTGGGCTTGGGACTTGAGCAGACGGCAGAAGCTATTTTGGCGGTTGTCAATCAGCGTATGGCGGGGCGTATTCGGTTAATGTCCATCGAGCGCGGTCTGGATCCGCGAGACTTTGCCATGGTGGCGTTCGGCGGTGCCGGACCGCTGCATTGCGGCGCACTGATGCGTGAGACCGGCGTCAGCACTATGCTCGTGCCTTTGTACCCTGGTGTACTGTGCG
>CAMARI010000073.1 GCA_945860515.1 Polaromonas sp. YR568 | reverse complement strand
ATCAATGCTTGCAGATTGTCCGCGCAGTGGCTCAAAAATCGAGCGACGCGTCCAGCCGATGAGTCCGAATGGGCGCTGCACATGGCACCGCAATACGAGCATACTTTCAGAACATTTGCCCATTCGCCAAGGCCCATGCTCCGGTCGCTTTTTTATGAGCTGGAGGCTCAGGCTCCCGAGATGTTCATCCGATCGCGCTCAACGGTTTTTCGTGCTTGGGACAAACCCACCATCGTGTCTGATTTTGTCCTGCGTTGGGCATTGGCGCATGGTGTTGCCAAGGTGCGGGACTATTCACATGTCTACGTGTCCACTGGCGATGCAGACAAGACAACGCAGCTTGTTGAATTGGCGGCGAGCAGGGGATGCATTGACTTCTTTTGCATCAACGACACCACGGACGACGCGTTGCCGCTAGACCCGAGGTTAACCATGGTCCGCGCGACCCTGCAAGGCATGTTTGCTGCGCCATCAAGCTTTGAAGTCAGTACCTTGCCGCGCTTGCCCTGTGCTGAATCATCCTTGCAAGTCGCTCCTGCCGTTGCGTTTGAAGCCCTTCCCGCAGCGTAAGCAGGCCATCCAATACCGATGCGCATTCAACATAAAATGGTGTTGTCTGACTGATTGACATGATAAGGGGCATCTTGTGAAGAAACTTTTTCAATCCGCCGCGCAGGCGCTCAAAGGCGTCGTGAAAGACGACCAATTACTGGCTGTTGGCGGTTTCGGCCTGTGCGGTATTCCTGAGGCGCTGATTGAAGCGCTCAAGGACAGCGGCGTAAAAAATTTGACGGTGATTTCCAACAACGCTGGGGTCGACGGTTTTGGCCTTGGCAAGCTGCTGGAAACCCGGCAGATCAAAAAAATGATTGCCAGCTATGTGGGCGAAAACAAGGAATTTGAACGCCAATACCTGGCAGGCGAACTCGAACTGGAGTTCACGCCGCAAGGCACGCTGGCTGAAAAGCTGCGTGCCGGTGGCTCGGGCATTCCGGCGTTCTTCACCAAAACCGGTGTGGGTACGCTGGTGGCCGAAGGCAAAGAGCTGCGCGAGTTTGACGGCGAAACCTATGTGATGGAAAGGTCCCTGTTGCCAGACGTGTCGCTTGTCAAAGCCTGGCGCGCGGATCAATCGGGCAATCTGCAGTTTCGCCTGACGGCGCGCAACTTCAACCCGGCTGTGGCGATGGCGGGCAAGATCTGCATCGTTGAAGTTGAAGAAGTGGTGGAAACTGGCGCCATGGATCCTGACCAGATTCACTTGCCCGGTATTTATGTGAACCGCATCGTCTGCAATCCGAACCCGGAAAAGCGCATTGAAAAACGAACCATCACAGAGAAAGCAGGGGTTTGATCATGGCCTGGACACAAGACCAAATGGCAGCGCGTGCTGCCCAAGAACTGCAGGACGGTTTTTACGTCAACCTTGGCATTGGCATTCCCACCCTGGTGGCCAACCATGTCAGCCCCGACATTGAAGTGTGGCTGCAATCTGAAAACGGCATGCTGGGCATTGGCCCGTTTCCAACAGACGACAAGGTCGATGCAGACCTCATCAATGCAGGCAAGCAAACTGTGACGACCATCAAGGGCTCAGCGATTTTTGGCTCTGACCAATCGTTCGGCATGATTCGCGCAGGCAAGATCAACCTGAGCATTCTGGGTGCGATGCAGGTCACCGAAAAAGGTGATTTGGCCAACTGGATGATTCCCGGCAAGATGGTCAAGGGCATGGGCGGTGCGATGGACCTGGTGGCAGGCGTCAAGCGGGTGATTATTTTGATGGAGCACGTCGCCAAGAAGAAAGACGGCACCGAGGACATGAAAATCCTGCCGAACTGCACATTGCCGCTCACAGGCCTGAGTGTGGTCGACCGTATCATCACCGACCTGGCCGTGATGGACGTGACACCCGAAGGCCTGAAGCTGGTTGAGCTGGCTGAAGGCGTCACGCGCGAGTTTGTGCAGTCAAAGACAGGCGTCAAACTCCACTGAAATCGTTCAATTCACGGAATTTTTTGATGTGGTGACAGCTGCGACATGCTTGCTGTCTCTTTCTTGATGACAGAGCGTAGCCATTTGTTGGCTGGCGCCACATGATGTCTTTCATGCCAGTATTGCCTGATTTCAAAGTCCGGTAACTTTAACGGCGGCGCGAACAGCTTGATATCCATCAGCTTGCGAAAAGTCAGTCCCAAGTCTTCTGGAATCGTCACGATCAGGTCTGACTGGGCGATTAAAAACGGCAATGCGGCAAATCGCGGCACCCTGAGCAGCACATCACGGCTCAGGTCCAGTTGAGCTAGTTTATCTTCAACAATTCCATGGGGCGAGCCGCTGGTCCAGTACATGGCGTGTTTGGCCTGCAGGTACTGTTCCAGCGACAGGCTGGCGCCAATGTCGGGGTGGCCTGATCTGACGGCGCACACGTAGGATGTTCGGCGCACCGACTGCTGGTGAGCCCAGTTTGGCATGCCGAGAAAATAACCGACTGCCACATCGATTTCTCCGCTGTCGAGTGCCTGAACGACTTCATCGGGTCGCAAATCAACAATGGTGAGTTTGGCCTGCGGCGCATGTGCTCGCATGTACTTCAACACCAGCGGCATCACCAGCAGCATGCCGACATCGTTAATATAAACACGAAAGTTGTTCGTTGTGGTGGCTGGGCTGAAGGTGACGGGCTGGTCGACCTCGCGCAAAATGTCCAGCGCCTGGGTGATTTTTATCGACACACCGTCTGCATAGGGCGTTGGCAGCATGCCGTGCGACGTACGCACAAATAGGGGGTTGTCAAAACGGACTCGCATTCGCTTGAGCGCAGCGCTGACCGCCGGTTGCGTCATGCCCAGTTCGATGGCCGCCGTTGACAGATTTTGATGACGGTAAATGGCATCAAACGTCATCAGCAGGTTCAGGTCGAAATCTAGCAAGTCCATGTCAATAGAGCCCTTGAAGTCGAAGTTTTGTATCTTCTCTTATCAATTCAGTTTATGTTGTGAATAAACATAAATGCTAGAGATTTATATGACATCGTACTAGACTGGCAAAAATTCTCGACTGCGAGATCAGTCGTACGACAACGGAGACAATTTGAATTTGCTTGCTGAAACTTCAGCCGCTGGGCCCTATGCTGACCTGATCAGTGCGATGGGCGTGGTGAGCACCCAGCCACTCTGGGATCGTTATGGCCGTGTTACCAGACGCAGCCCGTGTGCTGTTGATCAGCCTATGCTGTGGCCTTGGGAGCGCATGTCGGCATTGATAGAGCGTGCTGTCGATGAGGTGTCCATGCAGGATGCCGAGCGGCGCGTGCTGTTGCTCACGCATCCTGCATTCAAGGACTCGTTTGCGACAACAACCAATCTCTCTGCCGGCTTGCAAACACTTTTGCCTGGTGAGGTCGCCAGGGCGCATCGTCACACCTTGCAAGCCATCCGTTTTGTCATGCAGGGCGGCGGCGCGTTGACCCGTGTCAACAGCCAGGCCTGTGACATGCAGGAAGGGGACTTGGTGCTCACACCCGCTTGGACATGGCACGAGCACGTTCATCCGGGCACTGATCGTGTGGTGTGGTTTGACGGACTTGACTTGCCTCTTTGCCGAGACATCGACACCATGTTTTTTGAGCTGGATGACCCAGCTGACCCGGCCGGAAACCAGTTCGATCCCCCACCTACCAAAGCGCCGTTGTTTCGGGCTGACGCGGTACATCTCAAGCCGGATGTTTTCGACGCTCAAGACGCCTCGCCAAACAAATTTAGGTACGCGCGGGAACGAGCGTGGTCGGCATTGATGGGTTCTGTCGCCAAGCTGGACGGTAGCCGACTGCTTCGCTATGTGTGCGATGACAACCTGGGTGCCGTGTTGCCCACACTGGACTGCTATTTGCAAGCCTTGGGTAAAAACCAGTCGACACAGCGCTATCGCTCGACCTCAAATGCCATTTGTGTGGTGGCGCAAGGCCACGGCAGCAGCCAAATCGGCGAAAAAACCATTGACTGGAAGCGACACGATGTGTTCACCCTGCCGCACTGGAATTGGGTCAGTCACACGGCTGCATCGGAGGATGCTGTGATTTTTATGATGACGGATAAGGAGCTGCTTGCTTCGCTGGGGTATTTGAAAGACGAGGTGGCATCGTGAAGTTGTGCAGGTTCAACCAGGGTAAGTTGGGTGTTGTTGATCAGGGCAGGGTTTATGACGTATCGGCTGTGCTTGATTTGTTGCCGTCCTGCCGTTACCCCTTGCCGCAAAAAGACCTCCTGATTGATAACCTGGCCAGTCTGCGAAAGCCGATGATGCAGGCACTTGAAACTGCCCAAAGTTATCCGGTGGCCGATGTGCACTTTTTGTCACCCGTGGCCAATCCCGGCAAGATCATCGGTGCGCCCATCAATTATCAGTCGCATATCGATGAGAGCAAGCAGGACGCAGGCGTTGCACATGGCCGCGATGTGACGTCAATTGGTGACTGGGGCATGTTTTTAAAGGCCAGCAGTTCGCTGGTGGGTTGCAGTGACGAGATTGTTTTGCGATTTGCCGACCGCCGCAACGACCATGAGATCGAGTTGGGTGTGGTGATCGGTTCGGCGTGCCATCAGGTCAAGGCTGCAGATGCGATGGCGTGCATTGCAGGCTACACGATTGCGTTTGACATGACCCTGCGTGGAAAGGAGTTTCAATGCTTTCGCAAGTCGATTGACACCTATTCAGTCCTGGGTCCTTGGATGGTTACGGCAGATGAAATTTCTGACCCGAATCAGTTAGACCTGTGGCTCAAAGTCAATGGCCAAATGCGGCAGCAATCAAACACCCGACACCTGGTTTATGACATCGCTCGTCTGATTGAATTTGCATCGTCCTTCTACACCCTTTATCCCGGTGATGTGATCATGACCGGGACGCCTGCAGGGGTTGGTCCGGTTGAGCCGGGCGATGTTTTGCAAGCGGGCATTCAGGGTATTGGCGAGTTTTCAATGTGCGTGAGCTCTGCCTATGGATGACCAGCGTTCATCAGCCTTTGTTTGAGGCTTTTATTGGCATCCTGAGTGGCTACTTCCTGCTCGCTGGCCAGCATGTTTTCTTTTTGTTTGGTTTTTATTTGGAGACGAAATAATGAAACAGTTTTTTCTATCGAAGGCCTTGACGGTGATGGCGGGCGCCATGGTTTTGCTAAGTTCTGCGGCTTTTGCTCAGAACACCCTCAAAATCGGCATGATCACAGACAAAGTGGGTCCAGCCAAAGGTTATGCCGAGCCCGTGGCTCAGGGTGCCATTTACGCCGTCAAGGAGCTCAACGCCAAGGGCGGCTTGCTTGGGCGACAAATTGAACTGCTGGTGGAAGACGATCAGGGCAAGCCAGATGTGTCAGCCACTGCAGCGCGCAAGCTGGTCGATTCAGGTGTGGCATTTATCCTTTCGGTGTCGCTGACCACTGCCACGCAGCAGGCGCAATCGGTCACACGCGAGACCAAAACTCCCCACATGACACCGTCTAACAGTGGGGATACGCTGACGACCCAGCTAGACAACACCAATTTCTGGCAAACCGGACCTTTGGGTTCAACCCAGATTGCAACGCTGCTGTCTTATGCCCGCAATAAAAACTACAAGCGCGTGGCACTGGTCACTGACAACTCTGATCTTGGGCAACTGACAAACCGGTTTTTCAAGGCGGAACTTGAAAAAAACAGCATTCAGATCGTCAGCGAAGAAGTGGTACCTCGCGGCTCGACCACAGCTGACCCACAAATGCAAAAAGTGCGTGCAGCCAATCCTGACGCCCTTTTCATGACGGGTGTGTTGACGCCAGAAAATGCGCTGATATTGCGGTCGTATCGGCAACTGGGTCTGAAAACACCGGTATTGGGCAACTACAACATGTCGATTCCCGTTTACTCGTCGATTGCCAAAGGCTTGCTCGATGGCGTGGTGTTCGTTGACGCGTTTGACCCTGCCAAGGCAGAGACCAAGCGCTTTATTGAAAGCTACAAAAAAGACAGTGGTACCGAGCCTTACAACCTGAACGGCTACGGCTACGACGGCATCATGCTGGTGGCCGACGCTATCAAGCGTGCTGGCAGTACCGACAAGGACAAGATCCGTGAAGCCATGCAGTCCACCAAAAGCTTCAAGGGCGTGATGGGCGGCGTGAATGCGGCCTATGGTTTCGCTGACGGCAAACGAACTGGGTTCGACACCACTGGCATGGTGGTACGGGTCTACGAAGGTGACGTGCAAGGCAAGGTTGTGCACGTTGGTAGCAAATAACGCACGTGTCATCAACCGGCCAGGGTACGGCCCGGTTCGACAATGTCAGAACAGGGGCAGTCGAACATCGGGTTGCATGCGATGAATGATTTTTTGGAGCTGCTGGTCGGTGCTACTGCCAGCGGTTGCGTTTACGCCCTTGTGGCGTTGTCTTATCTTCTGATAACACGGCCCACCGGTGTGATTAATTTCGCTGTGGGTGAGTGGTCCATGCTGGCTGCATTTGGTGGCTTTGTGCTGTTGTCGCGGTTTAATTTGCCCTACCCGGTGGGCATGGTTTTCGTTTTGGGCGGCATGTTTTTGATCGGCTGGGCTACTGAGCGCTTGACGGTCAGACCTTTGGTGGAAAAAGGTGCGCCAGCCCTGGCCCCCATCCTGGCTTTGCTCGGTATGTTGGTTGTGTTTCGTGAAGTGGTGTCGCTTGGTTTTGGACCTGACCCGCAGCCAGTGCCGCCCAGTTTTGGTTTTGGCCGACTTGAACTGGGGCTGTTGGCAGGGTCATACCAAAGCTTTTTTATCATAGGCATCACGCTGACGGTATTTGCCTTGAGTTGGTATTTTTTTGAACGTACCCTCGCTGGCAAATCTTTTGAAGCAGTAGCGATTGACAGGCGTGCTGCTGCGCTGATGGGCATCAACCTGCGGCGAGTGACCTCACTTGCCTTTGCAGCCAGTGCTGTGGTGGCTGGTTTGGCGGGCATACTGGTGTCCCCCAATGTGTCTGCTCATTACCTCATGGGTTTACCGCTGGCGATCCAGGGCTTTACGGCGCTGGTGATTGGTGGCGTAGGCCGGGTTGAAGGTGCCTTGCTTGGTGGTTTGATACTGGCTTTTGCAGAGCAGTTCACGGTCCGTTATGCGCCGGTGCCACCCGGTTTGGCGATGGGTGTGCCGCTGGTGCTCTTGATCGTGTTTTTATTGCTCAAGCCCACCGGCCTGTTGCGTGCGCGGGAGGCTCGGCCATGAGGCAATGGATGGTGCTGGCAATAGCGGCACTCGTTTTGTCTGCTATCGGCTTTTCCCTCGGTGCCTACCAGACAGATGTGTACCGCAAGCTGCTGCTATGGATCACACTGGCGCTCGGTTACAACTTTCTCTTTGGTATTGCGGGGCAGGTCGCCTTTTCGCATTTCACTTTTTACGGCATTGGTGCCTATGCGATTGTGATTTTTTTGTTCCAGTTTGGTTTGGCCTTGCCGCTGGCTGTGCTCGCAGGTATTGCCCTTTGTGTGCTGCTGGCACTGGTCGTGGCTATTCCTGCCACACGGCTGGAAGGTTTTTATTTGGCACTGGCAACGCTTGCCTTTGCGCAGCTGTTTATCGTTGTGCTCAATGAAGGCGGCGCTGTCACGGGAGCTGCGGGCGGCCTGGCTAATTACAGCTTGCCTGAGGTCTTTGGCATGCGAGTGACCGGGCCCTGGTACACCGTGGTAATTGTGTTGTTGCTGCTCTTGACCTGGACTGTTCTGTGGCGGCTGGACCATTCATATTTTGGACGTGCCTGCCGCGCAGTGCGCGATGACCCCGAGGCCGCGCATGCCATGGGGGTCAATGTCGCCCGCACCAAAATTGTGGCCTATACAGTGACCAGTGCCTTGGCTGGCATGGCTGGCATGGTGTACGCATTTGTTGACAACACCGTTAACCCACCGATATTTGGACTTGAAAATGTATTCCTCTTGCTGTTTATGGTGATTGTCGGCGGCAGTGGCAGGCCTGCCGGAGCGGTGGTGGGGGCGGTACTTCTTTATCTGATGCCGCTTGTTTTGTCGCCCCTGATAGGTCATCACCATGCGTTGGTATTTGGCGTTTTCATGGTCGCGGTGGTGCTGTTTCAACCCAAGGGGCTGATTGGTCTGTGGGATCTATGGCGCAAGCGCAGGGTACGGCCATGAAAACGCCCTTGCTGGTAGCGCGGGGCCTGAGCAAAAGCTTTGGCGGTTTGCAGGCTGTTGCTGATGTGGATTTGGATGTCTATGCGGGTGAAATTTTGGGTGTGATAGGTCCCAATGGCGCGGGCAAAAGCACCACCTTCAGCATGATTGCCGGCGCATTGCCGCCGACCAGTGGGACGTTGATGCTCGAAGGGCAGTCTTTGCTGGCGCTACCCACGCACGCATTCGCCAAGTGCGGCATCATGCGCACTTTCCAGCACAACAAACCTTTCGTCAGCATGTCGGTGCAAGACAACGTGATGATGGGGATGCACACACAACTGTGGGGTGGACTGTGGCGTGTGCTGCTGAACCTTGGCGGTGCGGTGCGCCGCGAGAAGGCTGCGGCTCAGCGTGCAAATGAGTTGATTGAGTTCGTGGGTCTGGGCGAATGGCGCGATGCAGATGTGTCCAGTTTGTCGTTCGGTCAGGGGCGCCTGCTTGAAATCGCTCGCGGGCTGGCTGCCGAGCCCCGGCTCATGCTGTTTGACGAGCCTGCCGCAGGACTGACACCTGCCGAATGTGAGCGACTTTCGGTCATTATTCGGCAGATCGCCAGCCGCGGTATTGCGGTGTTGCTGATTGAACATGACATGCGGTTTTTGATGGCGCTGGCTGACCGGGTGGCAGTTCTTAATTTTGGCCGCAAGATTGCACAAGGTACACCCGCTGAGGTACAGCGTGATCCCGCGGTGGTGTCGGCCTATCTGGGCAACGTGAAGGTTTCTGAAATGAACAACATGAATGCCGATGGCCATGCTTGATATTTCGGATCTCTGCTCAGGCTACGGCAACGGGCCAGTGGTGCAAGGTGTACACATGCAGCTTGCACGCGGCGAAACTGTTGCCCTGCTGGGGCCCAATGGCGCAGGAAAGACTACCCTGCTAGGCGCTTTGTCAGGCACATCGCCCACTCGCAGTGGCCGGGTGTTGATGGACGGTGTGGATCTGATGTCCCTGCCAAGCCACGCGATTGTGGGCCATGGCCTCGTGCAGGTACCCGAGGGCAGGCGCATGTTTGCGCCGCTTTCAGTGGAAGACAACCTGCGCTTGGGCAGCGTGCGTCTGCATAGCCGCAGCGGTGACCGTGTCCAGCAGCGGTTTGAGCAGGTTTATGCACTGTTCCCTAGGCTGGCAGAAAGGCGGCGTCAATTGACTGGCACGCTGTCAGGAGGCGAGCAGCAGATGGTGGCCATTGGCAGAGCCTTGATGTCAGCACCTCGCGTGTTGCTGCTTGACGAACCGTTCCTGGGGCTGGCTCCTCTGGTGGTTGAGGAGATTCGACGCGCGCTCAATGTGCTGCGCGATGGGGGTTTGACCATGATTCTGGTCGAACAAAAACTCGACATTGCGCTGCCGTTCACCAGCCGTGCGTATGTGCTGATCAAAGGCCAGGTGGCCCTGATAGAAAGCAGCCGCGCCTTGGCTGCTCGCGACGACTTGTCACAGCTTTACTTTAACCTTGCCCAAACGAAAGACTGACCATGAGCCCAACGCCAATGCGATTGACACACACGGCACCGCCGCTAAGCCGGGGCATTCACCATCTGGCGCTGAACACCGAAGACATGAAAATGACGATTGATTTTTATGTCAACGTGTTGGGTATGCCGCTGGTACACGCCCTCAAGGTGCCGCCGGGTTTGGGCGTGGGGCCTGCCAACAGGGGAAACCCGCCGTTTGAGAACCTGCGGCATTACTTTTTTGATGCCGGGGGCGACACCATGGTTGCCTTTTTTGAAATGCCCAAAGGGGCCAAACAAACCGGTGACCGTGACGCTCTTGCCGCCATGCAGCATTGCTCTTTCACGGCGACGCAAGAGCGGTTCATGCAGCTCACAAACCGGCTTGAGCAGGCAGGAATTCCCATGATTGGTCCTATCCCTGTTGGGGCAGATACCTTGTCCGTGTATTTTTTCGACCCTAACGGCATCCGGCTTGAGTTTTCATACCAGCGCGGTGATGCGGATGATGTGCGCGTGGTGGAGCGCTGGACGCAAACTCGAAGCGAGGCTCTTGCAGAGTTGCGCTCGCTCTCGGGCGACACGGTCTGGCTTGATCGCGTCACGCAGCACCTTCCGCTTGAACGGCCAACAGCTTGAGGCATTGAGGGCTCGCGCAGGTTTTTTGGAGGCATTTCATGGCTCAACGTCAATCCAATTTTGTACCCATCAACGGCTTGCACCATGTGGCCTACCGTTGCCGCGATGCCGAAGAAACGCGTCATTTTTACGAAGACCTGCTGGGCTTACCGCTGGTGCACGTGGTGCGTGGTGAATCGGTCAGTACCGGAGAAGCATCGCATTTTGCACATCTGTTTTTTGAAATGACCGACGGCAGCTGCGTCGCCTTTTTCGACTTGGGCGACAACTTGGCGGGCGATCCTTCATCCAACACCCCGCGCTGGGTCAATCACCTGGCACTGCGGGTCGATTCTGAATCCAAAGTTGACGAAGCCAAGGCGCGCCTGGTCAACGCAGGTGTTGAGGTGTTGGGCCCTGTGCTGCACGATGGCTTTGTGCGTTCTATCTATTTTTTTGATCCCAACGGTATTCGCCTTGAACTGACACTGACCACGTCCAGCCGTGATGAACTGAACGCGTTCCGGCGCGATGCGCGCGCCGATTGCGACGCCTGGATGAAAGAAAAAACCGCTTGGCTCGCACCAGCACATTGATGGCGAGAGATTGAAGTAGCAATGGAGTTTTTATGACTGCTGCGTCTGCCATCTTTGAAGTTTCGGCTGACTGGGTTCACATCCAGTTTTCTGAAGTCTCAAGCTTCAAGGAAGTCTATGGGTTTGCAGGCAACCAAGGCGTGGTCAATCTAGAGGGTATTCGCTATAGACCCAAGGGGATTGCGCCGCACACCCTGCTGATTTACATGCATCCGTCATCGACGCTGCAATTGCTGCCCATGCCGCGCGCCATGGCTGAAAGGGGGGTACACGTGCTGTGCGCTGCAAGCCGTTATGCGCGCAACGACAGCGCACTGATCATGGAAAATGTGGTGGTGGATCTGGGCGCCTACATGAAGCACGCTCGTCAGGTGTGGGGTTATAAAAACGTGGTGTTGGCAGGCTGGTCAGGCGGGGGCTCGCTGGCGCTTTATTATCAGCAGCAGGCTGAAAACCCCTCAGTGACGCACACGCCAGCCGGTGACCCTTGCAACATCATCAAGGCTGGTTTGCTGCCTGCTGATGGCTTTATTTTTCAGGCTGCCCACATTTCGCGTGCGGTTGTTCTGGCGGACTGGATAGACCCCTCTGTACTGGACGAAAACGACCCGGACAAACGCGACCCCAGCCTGGATCTGTACCACCCCGACATCAAACCACCTTATTCGACGGTCTTTCTGCGGTCATTTCGTGCAGCGCAACTGGCCCGCATCAGACGGCGAACCGCCTGGGTCAAGCAGACTCTGGAAGATTTGCGCAAAAAGAGTGGTCTGGAGATGGAACGCGGCTTTGTCACGCACCGCACCATGGCCGAGCCACGCTTTCTTGATGCCAGCATTGATCCCAACGACAGGCCTATCGGCAACTGCTTCATGGGCAAACCTGAGACCGTGAACACGGGGCCTGTAGGCTCGGCGAGGTTCTCATGCCTGCGCTCCTGGCTGTCGCAATGGTCAATCGACGACACGCACGCAAATGGAGAAAAGTGCGCTGCTGGCATTTCGGTTCCGATGCTGGCCCTTGAGCACAGCGCTGATGATGCCGTGCCTCAGCCGCACACCCAACGCATTTTTGATGCTGCCGCCAGTTCAGACAAAACCATGCAGTGCCTCAAGGGCGCGACGCATTATTTTTCAGGCCAGCCGGAGCACCTGGCGCTTGCCGCAGACAGTTGTGTTCAATGGATGCAGCGAAGGCGCCTGCTCAGTTAGCCGTTATCTTGGCCATAGGTTTGCGATTAGTCCGGGCAACCGGCAGGTCAGACGCCGTACTTTCATCCTTGGCCAGGTTGACCAGCATGGCCAGCAACACTTTGCGGGCCGCTACCACCTCTTTGGCGGCCAAACCCTCAACGCTGATTTTGTTGGTTTCCTCGGCCAGGGGGACCAGCTTTTCCTTCAGTGCGCGACCCGCGTCGGTCAAGTGCACGTAGACATTTTTCTTATTGGTCGGTATCTGGCTGCGGGTGATGTAACCCTGCGCCTCCATCGCTTTCATCGCGGTGAAGGTGGTGGGCTCCATGACGCCGGCGCGCTGGCTCAGTTCTTTTTGGGTCAAGCCGTCGGCCTCCCACAAAATACGTAAAAAAGCCCAGTGCCCGAACGGCACGCCGTGCGCAGCCAGTCGCAGTTGCAGCGCCCGGCGAAAGGCGCGTTCGGTGTCACGTATCAGGTGGGCCATGCGGTCATTGGGGACCGCCTCGCGCCAGTGATGAAGAATGTTGTGGCTGTCGGGTTTCATGACTGTCCCGGTTTGACCTGGTGAAGGGGTTGCTGTTCGATTTGCGTTCTGGCGGACTCCAGCATGGCCAGGCCAACGGCCGTGGTAGCGCGTGCCCATGAGCCGCTGTGCACGGGTAGCTGGTCATGCCGGGCGGCAGCAAACAGCTCGTCAATGACCTCGATGCGTGGGATGACCGGTGCGGGCAGGGCAACAAACGATTT
>CAMARI010000072.1 GCA_945860515.1 Polaromonas sp. YR568 | reverse complement strand
CTGTCAGCAACACCACAATCAGCCCGGCAATATTGCCCAGGTACATGCTGGCAATCAGACCCCAGACAAAATCTTTTTGCTCCACAAACAGCAGCGGCCCTGGCTGCAGACCCCACACGAGCAGGCCACCGAGCAGCACGGCCGCTGTGGGGGAGCCAGGAATACCGAGCGTCAGCATCGGCAGCAGTGCGGCAGTACCGGCGGCGTGGGCGGCAGTTTCAGGGGCGATAACGCCCTCAATATCGCCCTTGCCAAAGTTTCCTGGAGTTTTTGAAAATCGCTTGGCAATACCGTAGCCCATGAAAGACGCGGGGGTTGCACCGCCTGGCGTGATGCCCATCCAGCAGCCAACCGCTGCGCTGCGAATGTAGCTGAGCCAATAGCGGGGTAACTTTTTCCAGGTTTCCAACACAACTTTAGCGTTGATCTTGCCGTCTTTTCCTTTGAAGGCCAGGCCCTCTTCCATCGTCAGCAAAATCTCGCCAATACCAAACAGGCCAATCACCGCAATCAAAAAATCAAAGCCCTTCATCATCGGCTCAAAACCAAACGTCAGCCTTAACTGACCGGTGACGTTGTCCATGCCAATCGCAGCCAGCGTGAAGCCGAGGAACATCGCTGCCAGCGTCTTCCATGGTGCGCCCTTGCTCATGCCCACAAAGCTGCAAAAGGTGAGCAACTGAACCGCAAAAAATTCTGGCGGGCCAAATTTGAGTGCGAACTTGGCGACCAGCGGCGCTAAAAAAGTAATCATCAGCACCGCTACAAATGCACCGATGAATGAGGAGGTAAATGCCGCGGTCAAAGCTTGGCCAGCGTGGCCTTGCTGGGCCATCGGATAACCGTCAAAGGTGGTGGCCACTGACCACGGCTCGCCCGGAATATTGAATAGGATCGACGTGATTGCCCCGCCGAACAGGGCGCCCCAGTAAATACACGACAGCAAAATAATCCCAGAGACGGGACTCATGCTGAAAGTCAATGGCAGCAAAATCGCGACACCATTGGCTCCGCCCAGGCCCGGCAACACACCGATCAAAATGCCCAGCACTATACCCAATAGCATCAGTGCGATATTGGCGGGTGACAGGGCCACGGCAAAGCCCTGAAACAAAGCTTGTATTTCTTCCATGTCAGTACCCCAGTGCGGCTTCTAGCGGGCCTTTAATCAGGGGCACCTTGAACCAGATTTCAAACATCACAAACAGCACCACCACCACGATGAGAGATGTCAGCCCAGACTTTAAAGCGCTGAACCTGCCCTGCCAGCGCATGAAGACAGCGATGAAAATCAAAGACGCCACATACAGTCCCAGCCACTGCATCGCCGCAACGTACACAAGGCAGGGCAAAAAGATGGCCAGCACCAACTTGACGGCTGGCTTCGACACAAACGACTCGGCTTTGCTGGACTTCAAAGCCAGCAGCAAGTTCACCACGCTGGCCACGTTCATCAACAAGCCAATATAAAACGGAAAGTATCCGCTTTGTGGCCCCTCTGAGCCCCAACCCGCGCCGATACGGGAGCTGTCCCACATCACCACACTGCCGACCAATAAAAAGAAAACAGCGGTGACGATTTCAAGCGTTCGCTTGGACGCCGCGCTGGCCTCCTCGGCTTCAGGTGCTTCTTGCTGCATGAACGTTTCCTGTTTATTTAGCGACGAATCCGGCTTCCTGCATCAACAGGCGATGACGGATTTCTTCATTGGCAACCCAGCGCGCAAACTCAGCGCCCTCCATAAAGGTTTGGTTGAACGCGCCTTCATCCATGAACTTTTTCCATTCCGGTGTCGCTCGCACTTTTTTCATCAAGTCGACGAAAAAAGCGGTCTGTTCGGGCGTCACACCAGGGGCCATAAAGATGCCGCGCAGCATCAGGTATTCCACATCCAGTCCGCCCTCTTTGCAGGTGGGAACGTCTGACCACGCCATGTCAGCAATTTTGTCTTTGTAAGCCAATCGCTTGCCATCGAATACACACAAAGGGCGCAGCTTGCCGCCGCGCCACTGAGCCACGGCTTCAATCGGATTGTTGACGGTGGAATCAACATGCTTGCCCACCAGTTGCACCGCCACTTCACCGCCGCCCTTATAAGGGACATAAATAAACTTGCTGCCCGTTGATTTTTCAATCAACGCAGTGATGATTTGATCCTCCTGTTTGGAGCCGGTCCCGCCCATTTTGAGCTTGCCACCCGCCGCCTTGACGGCCGCCAGGTACTCCTGCGTGGTTTTGTAAGGCGTTTCAGCATTCACCCAGAGCACGAACTCATCGAGTGACAGCATGGCGACGGGCGTCATGTCTTTCCAGCTGAAAGGCACCCCCGTGGCCAAGGGTGTGGTGAACATATTCGACAGCGTGATCACGATTTTGTGCGGGTCACCCTTGGCGTTTTTGATCTCCAAAAAGCCTTCTGCGCCTGCACCGCCACCCTTGTTGACGACCACCATTGAAGTCTTCATCAATTTGTTCTTGGTGATGATGCCCTGAATCAATCGAGCCATCTGGTCGGCGCCGCCGCCTGTTCCTGCAGGCACGACAAACTCAACATTCTTTGTGGGCTGCCAAGGCGCTGCATGCGCTGCAAAGCTCACAGCTAAAGCTACACTGGCTACTGTTTTGGTCGTGCGTTTAAAAATTGAGGTCAAGCGCATAGTCAGGTTCCTGTAATAGTTAAAAATGGTACGGGGCAAACCAAACTTCAGTTTAACTGCCTAGTTCATAAAAATACCCATTCGTTTACGGGTAAAAACCCCCATCCGCTTTCCCTTCAATATGCTGCTTGAACCCCTCCTCGTTGTTGAACTTGCCGTGCTCGGAGTAGCAACAGGCTTTCTGGCTGGTCTATTGGGCATAGGCGGCGGAATGCTGATGGTGCCATTCATCACCATCATCATGTCCAACCGCGGAGTGGCGCCTGATCTGGCGGTGAAGATGGCGATCGCTACTTCCATGGCGACTATTATTTTTACCTCGATTTCCAGCGTTTGGGCACACCACAAGCGCGGTGCGGTACGTTGGGACATCGTCAAACGGCTGGCACCTGGCATTGTGGTGGGCAGCCTTGCGGGTAGCCTGGGTGTTTTCGCAATGCTCAAGGGGTCGTTCTTGGCTATTTTCTTTGGTCTGTTCGTGGGTTTTTCAGCCACGCAGATGTTTCTGGACAAAAAACCCAAGCCCGCACGCCAATTGCCGGGCACAGGCGGGCTGCTGACGGCTGGCGGCTTGATTGGATTTTTATCCGGCCTGGTGGGCGCTGGCGGCGCCTTCATCAGCGTGCCCTTCATGACCTGGTGCAATGTGGCCATTCGCAATGCTGTAGCGACATCAGCGGCGCTGGGTTTTCCGATTGCTCTGGCCAATGTGATCGGCTACATCATCAGCGGTCAGACCGTACAAAACCTGCCAACTGGCGCGTTTGGCTACATCTGGCTGCCAGCATTGGGAGTGATTGCAGTGTGCAGCTTTCTGGTTGCACCGCAAGGGGCAAAAGCTGCGCACGCGCTACCGGTGGGCAAGCTCAAGCGCATTTTTGCCAGTGTCCTTTATCTGCTGGCCGCATACATGCTCTACAAAGGCGTAGCTGCTTAAGCCAGCACCGGTGCAGGCATGACCACCATGCGGTACTCGTCGGCATCAAGCCAATCGCCCGGACAGACCCACACACCCCGCAGTCACGACGCCACCGCTGAAATTTTCCGACGCACCTAAGTCTTTGAACACAGGCGGCAGAACCCCGAGGCTGCCTGACGCATCATTTCTGTGCGCATCACACAGGTCAGGCGTCAAAAATTTCACGGTGATTGCAATGCACATGAGGGGTTCTTTAAAACGCATTGACATTGCGTTTTCTCCTCTGAAAAGCAACTTAACGATGTTGTTTTTGATTTTCATAAGCAAATTAGCGCCACAAAACATCAAAAAAGTACTTTTCCCCTATGAAAACTGCTCTTTCTCCAGTAGCATCCTCAGTGCTGTCGGGGAGTAGTTATCTTTGACAGTGATTTATCAACTTCTAGAAGGAAAATCAATCATGGCAACTGCAAAAAAAGCACCGGCTAAAAAAGCGCCTGCAAAAAAGGCTGCTCCGGCAAAAAAAGTAGCTGCGAAGAAAGCAGCCCCAGCGAAAAAAGTCGCCGCTAAAAAAGCAGCACCCGCCAAGAAAGTAGCCGCCAAAAAAGCAGCACCGGCCAAAAAGCCAGCTGCTAAAAAAGCGCCTGCCAAAAAGCGGACTCCTAACGCTGCGTTCATGAAGGCATTGACACTGAGCCCGGCATTGGCCGCAGTGTTGGGCGACAAGCCACTGCCACGCACCGAGATCGTCAGCAAGCTGTGGGTCTACATCAAGGCCCATAAACTACAAGACAGCGTCAACAGGCGCATGATCAACGCCGACACCAAGCTGAAAGCCGTTTTCGGCAAAGCCCAGGTATCGATGTTCGAGATGGCTGGCCTGATCGGTAAGCACGTCAAGTAATCTGCCCTCGGGTAGACATTAAAAAGCCGGTGAAAACCGGCTTTTTTTATGCTTGTCGGGTATTTATCATTGCACTGGCCCAATAGCTATCTGATAAGCAGCTACAAAAATCATAGTAGCCTCGGTTAAAACTTTTGC
Organism: Polaromonas sp. YR568; assembly: GCA_945860515.1. GTDB lineage: Bacteria > Pseudomonadota > Gammaproteobacteria > Burkholderiales > Burkholderiaceae_C > Polaromonas. Next base: position 8,385 of record CAMARI010000072.1, on the reverse strand, counting down.
GGCCGCATCACCTCAATATTAGAGAAAAACAGACTCACACCGTAGTTGCTGGCGTATTGCCCGATGACGTGGCTGGCGATAGCGTCAGCGACCGCCTCGTCGCAAATGATCTTCAGCTCTATCATCCGGTCAGCTTCCCAAGCGCCTTCATGGGTTGCATTTTGGGAGCCGCCACGCACGTCGTAGACGGTGTAGCCCTGCGAACCCAGCCTTTTGGCGTCGGCGATCAGCGCCTTTTCAAGAATGGCTTCGGTGATGATGACCAGCAGTTTTTTTTGATGTTTAAGCATCGTTCGTGACTCCAGGGCAAGGGTGGACTAGCTGAGGACTTGCGCCAGCTTTAAATACAGCGGGATTCCCAGCAGGACATTAAAAGGAAAGGTAACGCCCAAGGCTGCGGTGATGGACAAGGCGGCATTGGCTTGCGGAACCGCAATGCGCATGGCTGTCGGTGCAGCAATATAGCTGGCGCTGGCGGCCAGCGCTGCCATGATGGCAATGCCGCCGGTACTCAAGCCCAGCGCCTTGCCGCCGAGCGCACCCAACAAAGCCAAGCCCATGGGGGCGAGTAAGGCGAAAACAATCAATTTAACGCCGTAACGCTTGAGCTCGCCCAGTCTGCCACCGGCGACCAGCCCCAACTCCAATAGGAACAGCGCCAACACGCCTTTGAACAGCACGGTAAAAAGCGGTGCAATCGGCGCCGTGCCGGCCTCACCCATGAGCGTGCCAATCACCAAACCGCCCACAAGCAGAAACACTGATTTGCCAAAAAAGACGTCGTGCGCCAGTTCGCTCCAGGCAAACCCAGCTCGAGCACCCTTTTCCACAACTTGGCCGCTAGGCTTCTTTTCGGTCCAGCGCGCCAAGGCAATACCGGCCACGATTCCTGGTGCTTCAAGCAAAGCCACCCAAAGAGCCGCATGCGATTCATAGGCAATGTCGCGGTGCGTGAGGTACGCGCTGGCCACCGCAAACGTCACCACACTGACCGAGCCGTAATGCGCCGCAACCGAGGCCGCATCAAATCCATTGAGCCCCACCAAACGCCTGAGCAAGGGGTACAGCAGCAACGGAATCATCAAGCCCAGCGCCAGGCAAAACAGCATTTGGGGAATGACGGCATCCAGGCTTTGTTTTGACAGCTCGACCCCGCCCTTCAAGCCAATCGCCAGCAACAGGTAAATCGACAGCGTCTCGTACAAAACGCCCGGCAAAGCCAAATCACTTTTGACCAACCTAGCCAGCATTCCCAGCAAGAAGAACCAGACAACAACATCCATCATCAAAAAGTCTTCCTGTTAATGTGCGTCGATTGTCAAGGTCGCCCTAAGGTTTGGGTTGTAGCGCTTGCTGGGTGATGGCCGACAACGTGGTTCGGGTCGTGATGACTTCTGCATCCAGCATCACTTCAATCAGGGTGCCTTCAGCGCGCGTCAGCGCGGCCAGCAGCTCGCCTTCAAACTCTGCTGTTTTGGTAATGCGTACCCCCGCATAGCCATAGGCGCGTGCCAGCGCGGCGAAATCTGGGTTTTGCAAATACGAGCCGCTGGAATGGTTGGGGTATTCGCGCTCCTGGTGCATGCGGATGGTGCCGTACATGCCGTTGTTCAAAAGCACGATGATGGTTTTGGCGCCGTGCTGCGCGGCGGTGGCCAGTTCTTGGCCGTTCATTAAGAAGTCACCGTCGCCGGCCATCGTCAGCACGACACGCCCGGTTGTGATGGCAGCCGCAATACCCGCGGGTACCCCGTAGCCCATCGCACCGACCGTGGGTGCGAGTTGCGTTTTGTGGCCCTTGACCAAGCCGTGGTGTTTATAAAAACGGTGTACCCAGCTGGCAAAGTTACCTGCGCCGTTGGTTAACACCGCATCAGCAGGCAAATGCTGTTGCAGCGCGCCGACGATGGCGGGCATGTCGATGTCGCCTGGCAGCTTATTGGGCTGAAGGTTGGCAATGTAGTCGGCATTGGCATTCAGTGCCCACTGCTCCCACGCTACGCTGACGGGGGCCGTTAAGACCTCTAGAGACCTGGCTGCGGCATTCATGGTGGCGTTGATGGCCAAGTCCGCTTGGTAAACGCGGTTCAGCTCTTCTGCGCTGCTATGGATATGCACCAGCTTTTGCTTTGGGCAAGGTGCTTCAAGGAGCGTGTAGTTGTTGGTCGTCATCTCGCCCAGGCGCGGCCCAATGGCGATGATCAGATCGGCCGCTTTGACGCGCGCGGCCAGCTTGGGGTTCAGACCAATGCCGACATCTCCCGCATACAGCGGGTGGTGGTTGTCAAAGGTGTCCTGAAACCTGAAAGCATTGCCCACCGGCAAGCGCCAGTTTTCAGCAAAGCGTTGCAGCGCCTGCGCGGCTTGTGGTGTCCAGCCGCCGCCGCCTGCAATCACGAAGGGACGCTCCGACTCAAGCAGCATTTCCCGCAGCGTGCGCAGCGCGCCGGGGTCGCTCCAGGCTTGAACTGCCTCCACACGCGCCAGTGGCTGGGCAGCGGTCATGCGGGTCAGCATGTCTTCAGGCAGCACCAGCACCACGGGGCCCGGCCTGCCGTTCATGGCAGTGGCAAAGGCGCGCGCGACATATTCAGGAATTCGGTTGGCATCATCAATGCGCTCGACCCGCTTGGCAAAGCCCCGGGTGGAAGGGCCAAAAAAAGCCTGGTAATCGACTTCCTGAAACGCCTCGCGATCCCGGCAGTCACTGGCGACATCGCCGACCAGCAGCACCATAGGTGTCGAGTCTTGAAACGCCGTGTGCACACCGATTGATGCGTTGGTCGCACCCGGCCCGCGCGTCACCATGCACACGCCAGGCCTGCCTGTCAGCTTTCCATGCGCTTCTGCCATGTAGGCAGCGCCGCCCTCTTGCCGACAAGTGATGAAACGAATGGCGTCTTGCCGCGCATGCAGGCCATCGAGTACGGCCAGGTAACTTTCACCCGGTACGCCAAAGGCGTGGGTCACGCCCTGGGCGATCAGGCAATCAACCAATAGATGTCCGGCGATTTGTGCTGTCATATGCGTCGTTATCAAGCGTTATTCGGGTGTTGTGCTTTCGCCGTCGGCACCACCAGGTTCAAGCGCAAATGCTTAAGGAATGACTGGCAGGAAAGCCGTCTGGGAAGATGGAGTCAGTTATTTAAACCGGTAAGACAAACCCATATAAGCGGTGTCATTGGTCTTGCGTACGACCAGCGGGCTGTTTGTCACGGCGGAATCCTGCCACTTGCGGCGCAACTGCAGGTTGACGATCCAGTTCTCGGTCAATGAATAATCAGCCGCCAGGCCCAGCACAGGCGTGATCGACGCACCCGCGTTGTAAACCGCGTAGCCACTGGCCACTGACTCGGTGGGCGTCACGCCGTACAAGTAATTGGCGTACTTGGCGCTGCGGCGCTCCACGCCCAGCTGCGGGTAAAGGGACAAGCTGCCAAGCTTGACTTCTGCCGCGTAGGTGGCTTCCAACAGGCTGCCGCCCGAGCTGCCTGCATCGACGAATGCGTTGACGATGAACGCACCGTAAGGCGTTTGCTGAAAGGTGCCGATGCCGATCGGCACCGGTCTTTTACGGTCTGTCAGCCCGCCCAGTGGGGCACTATTGGCACGCCAGCCTTCCTGACTAACGCGGCCCAACAGCTCAAGGTAGCCGTTACCGATGGGCAGCGTTTTGATGCCGAAGGTGTCAACCCGCGCAAAAAATCTGCCGTAGTCTGCAAACAAATAGGGCAACACAGTCGCCTCATTGTTCTTACCGCGAATCAGGCTTTGGGTGCCATACACCGCGGCACCCACCTCGCCCGTGAGTTGATAACTAATGGACGCCGGCTGCGCAGCAACGCTACCCGCTATCAAAACAGACACTGCAAGAAATGAAAAAGCTGAAAAATAGAGCTTGGTGCGCACGATATGTCCCATGAAAGTGTTGTGCGTAAGTATATGACTGCCCCTGCTTACCGCTTGGCTCAAGCAGGCGCGAGCTCGGTACGCCGGACTTTTTTGACATTGAATGCACACGCCACCAGCACCCCTTGCAACACCACCAGGCCCAGCCATACGCTGCGGTACTGGCCATGGTCCATCAGCACGCCAAAAACCAGCGGCGTCACCGCCTGGCCAATGTCCAGCCCGCCGTAGACCACGCCGTAGACGCGGCCCGAGGCATTGTCTGGCGTGGAGGCCTTGACCAGCAAGTCACGCGACGGCCCGGACATGCCGGACGCAAAACCCATGACGCCAAACAGCACCGGCACCACCCAGACCGGGTAGTCGCCCAGCGCCAGCAGCAATGCCGCCGAAGCGGCAATGCCAAAGGCAGTCCCCACAATGCGCTCGCAGCGCGCCGCATTTGCTGCCAAAAAACCACCCAGCACCATGCCGCAGGCACTGCTCAGCATATAAACCGTCAGGCACATGGCCACCAGCGGCAAGGGCACGTCATGCAACTGGCGCGCGGCCTCGGGGGCAAAGGTTTGGATCACACTGAGCACACCGGCGTACCAAAAGAAAAATACGAAGCACATCCACACCGCCGGGATTTTTAAAAAAGCCAGGCCTTGGTCTTGCGGTGCCGCGCTTTTACTGACAGGTGCTACTGCCAGCACCAGCTTGTCGCGGTTCAGCAGTTGTATGGCCAACACCACAAAGGCCAGCGTGCCAGCCGCCATCAAGGCCACCCGCCATGAGTAAGCCAGCGTCAACGGCACCAGCATAGCCGGGGCCAGCGCCCAGCCAAGGCTGCCGGTGATTCCATGCAAGCTGTAGGCATGACCCAGGCGCGGCGCACTGACTTTGCGGTTCAAGAGCGTGTAGTCCACCGGATGAAACACGCCATTGCCGATGCCGCCAATCACTGCCGCACCGGCCAGCATCCAGTAACTGGTGCTCAGGGCATAGCCAAAGGCTGACACGCCTATCAGCGCCAGACCGGCAAACAAAACCGGGCGAGGGCCAAAGCGGTCGACCACAAAACCCGAAACCGCCTGCGCTGCGCAGGACACCACAAAAAATACGGTCATCACGAAACCGAGCTCGGTATAGCTGACGTTGAACTCGGTCTTCAACCATGGGAAAAGCGGCGCCAAAAGCAGCTGGCTATAGTGGCTGATGAGGTGGGCCAAACCGACCAGGCCAATCACGCCGGCATCTTGCCTGAGGGGAACGGCTGCGGGCAGGTCCAAGGTGCTTGAATTGTTCATGCAGCTATCGTAGTATGAAGCCGATATGTTGAAATGCGACAAATAGCCAATATTCAGCGAATTTCAGACAAAGCCGACTCGATCAATACCGCATGGTCAAAATCCTACCCCTCAAGCCAACCCCGCTGGGCGACGTTGACAGCTACACCCCCAGCAAACAGCGTCCGGTACGCGTGCGCGCCCGCAGCATGCCGGTTGACACCCACTTCGAGCCGCACGACCACCCGTGGGCGCAACTGGCGTACTGCGCATCTGGCATTGTGCAGGTCACGACGGCACAGGCCAACCAGAGCATGGTGACCTACATCGTGCCGCCGTCGCGAGCGGTGTGGATAGAGCCAGGCGCGCAGCATCACATCACGGTGCTGGAGGCGGCAGAGTTTCGCACCCTGTATATTCACAAAAGCCGGACACCCAAAGGGTGGACGGGTTGCCGGGTCATCGTCGTGTCGCCCTTGTTGCGGGAGGCTGTTCATGCATTGGACACCAGCCCCAACGGTTTACCGCCATACGAGGGGGCGCGTTTTGTCTTGGGGCGGCCCGGCCGCAAAACCTTGAGCAGGCTGCGCGAGCAGTGGTTGGCAAATTTGACACTCGACGAAATCACCCACGCCGACACGCAGGCACTGGGCGTGCCGCTGCCACACCCGCAAACTGGCGATAAGCGTCTACGCGCCTTGTGCGAAGCCCTGATGCGCGCCCCCAGCGGTCGAGCTACCTTGGCTGAATGGGCGATAGATGTCGGTGCCAGCGAACGCACCGCAGCACGCCTTTTCAGGGACGAACTGGGCCTGAGCTACCAGCAATGGCGCCAGCAAGCCATCCTCGCCCATGCCCTGCCCCTGCTGACGCGCGGCCAGTCGATCAGCGCTGTGGCAGCCGCCAGCGGTTACGCCAGTGACAGCGCTTTTTCAGCCATGTTCAAGGCCGCCATGGGGCAGTCGCCCAGCCATTTTCGTAACAAGAGCGCCGCCTGATCGGTTCAGCATCAACAATTTTTTCGACGAAAAGGAAGCTGACCATGCGCAATGGATGGATGTGTTTCCTATGGGCAGCGTGCGTTTTATGTCATGTACCCTCACATGCGGCAAAAACCGCCCCATATTGCCTGACGGACTGCTCGCCGCGTATTGGCTTGGTGTCTGCTTTTGGGGCCGAGGCAGACCTGCTGGTGGCGCAAACGCGGCAGCGCAACGGATCGAGGGCACTTTTTAACACCTAAAACGGGTTTTCACCCAGTTACAGCCTTCAAAAGCCGCTGGGCGTAAGCTTCGGCCTGCGCCGCATCACGCGCCTCGACCATCAGGCGCAGCAGCGGCTCAGTTCCACTGGCGCGTATCAGCACGCGGCCAGTCCGGCCAAGCTCGCTTTCAATGGCAGCGGTCTCGGTTTTCAGCAGGTCGTTGGTTTTCCAGTCCTGACCGGACGTCAGGCGCACGTTGATCAGGGTCTGCGGGAACAGGGTCACATCAGCAAGCAACTCGGCCAGTGATTTGCCACTGCGCACGCAGGCTTGCAGCACTTGCAGCGCACTGATGAGGCCGTCGCCTGTGGTGTGTTTGTCCAGTGCCAGTAGGTGGCCAGAGCCCTCACCACCGAGCAGCCAGCGGCGTTTTTCGAGCTCTTCGAGCACGTAGCGGTCGCCCACCTTGGCGCGTACAAATTCAACACCTTTGGCTTTTAAGCCAACTTCAACAGCCATGTTGGTCATGAGCGTACCGACGACGCCTGGGACTTTTTCACCGCGCGCCAAGCGTTCATTGACCATTAAATAAAGCACTTCATCGCCATTGAACAAGCGCCCTCCACTATCGACCAGTTGCAGACGGTCAGCGTCGCCGTCGAGTGCAATGCCATAGTCGGCGCGGTGTGAGCGCACGGCTTCAATCAATGCTTGGGGGTGCGTGGCACCGACGCCGTCGTTGATGTTCATGCCGTCGGGGGCGCAGCCAATCGCCACCACTTCGGCCCCCAGTTCATGAAACACCTTGGGTGCAATGTGATACGCCGCGCCGTGCGCGCCATCGACCACAACGCGCAAGCCCTTGAGCGTCAAATCGTGGGCAAAGGTGCTTTTGCAAAACTCGATGTAGCGACCCGCTGCGTCGTCAAGCCGTCGGGTTTTACCTAGGGCGGCAGATTCGGCCCAGACCGGCGGCTCTTCAAGCGCAGCTTCAACCGCCAGTTCCCACGCATCGTCCAGCTTGGCCCCCTGGGCGCTGAAAAACTTGATACCGTTATCAGGAAATGCGTTGTGGCTGGCGCTGATGACCACGCCCAGACTGGCGCGCTGGGCGCGAGTCAGGTAGGCCACACCGGGGGTCGGGAGCGGGCCGAGCAGCACCACGTCCACACCTGCTGAGTTAAAACCAGACTCGAGCGCGCTCTCCAACATGTAGCCTGATATACGGGTGTCTTTGCCAATCAGCACCGTGGGACGCGCTTCTGTGCGCTTGAGCACCCGGCCCACAGCATGCGCGAGCCGCAGCACAAAGTCCGGCGTAATCGGCGGCTTCCCCACTGTGCCGCGAATGCCGTCGGTGCCGAAATATTGTCTGGTCATGTTGTTTGTCTTTTGGTTAATGGCTTATTTTAGAAGCCGCCTGAACGCGACTCCACACTTTGAGTGCCTGCACCGTTTGACGCACGTCATGCACCCTCACCACGCTCGCACCGCGCTCAACGGCCAGCACAGCGGCCGTCACGCTGGGCACCAGGCGGTCCGCCATGTCCAGTTGCGCAACCTGTTCAAGCGACGTGCTGCTGACCGCTGCCAGCGACGACTTGCGCGACCAGCCTGCAAGCAGCGGGTAGCCTGAAGCGAGCAGCTCAGCTTGCCTACCAAGCAGTGCAAAGTTCTGTTCAACCGTCTTGCCAAAACCAATGCCGTAGTCGAGCATGATGCGATGGCGATTGACGCCGATGCCCTCGAGCGTCATAGCCTGATGGTTCAAAAACGCGGCGACCTGCGCCACCACATCGCCCTGCATGGGCTCTGACTGCATGGTTTGCGGCTCACGATGCATGTGCATCAGGCACACGCCGCAACTTGGGTGTGCGGCCACCACCTGGCACGCGCCGGCCTGGCGCAAAGCCCAGATGTCATTGATGATGTCGGCACCCAAATCCAGCACCACTTGCATCACTTCAGGTTTGTAAGTGTCAACCGACACCGCCACGCCCA
>CAMARI010000071.1 GCA_945860515.1 Polaromonas sp. YR568 | reverse complement strand
TTGAAGCACACCAAGCGAGAATCGCGCCATCCCCGTGCATGAAGCGGGGTCTAACCTTGGACTGGCTTGTAAAGCTTTCAGCTTTGCAGGTTATTTTTAAGCTTCAGAGCGTTCAGCTTTTCAGCAATCTTGATTTCCAGCCCGCGCGCAACCGGCCGGTAAAAGCCGGGCGCCGCCATGCCTTCAGGAAAATAGTTTTCCCCTGCAGCAAAAGCATCTTCTTCATTGTGGGCGTAGCGATAGTTCTTGCCGTAGTCGAGCTCTTTCATGAGCTGGGTCGGTGCATTGCGCAGGTGCATGGGCACCGGGCGTGTGCCCTCTTTTTTGATCAGTGCTTTGGCCTCGTTAAAGGCCTTGTAAACCGCGTTTGATTTTGGTGCCACTGCCAGGTAAATCACGCATTCGGCCAGTGCCAGCTCGCCTTCAGGCGAGCCCAGGCGTTCGTACACATCGGCAGCGCTGACGGCCAGGGTCAAAGCGCGCGGATCGGCCAGGCCAATGTCCTCACTGGCCATGCGGATCAGTCGGCGCGCTAGGTATTTGGGTTCTGCACCGCCATCGAGCATGCGCATGAACCAATACAGGGCTGCGTCCGGGTCAGAGCCACGCACGGATTTGTGCAGGGCTGAAATCGTGTCGTAAAACTGCTCGCCGCCTTTGTCGTAGCGGCGCATTTTTTCACCCAGCACGGTCATCAGCCAGGCATCGGTCACGTCTGTGATGGGCCCACGCTTTTCATTGCCAGCGGCCACGGCCAGCGACTCGAGCGTGTTCAGCAGCCGCCGTGCATCGCCATCGGCATAAGCCACCAATCGATCAACTGCGTCATCAGCTATGCCTTCAATAGCTGCCAGGGCATGATTTTTAAGGGCGACAGCCACTATTTTCTTCAGGTCTGGCTCAGACAAGGGTTGCAGCACGTAAACCGCCGCACGCGACAACAAAGCCGAGTTGACTTCAAACGAGGGGTTTTCAGTGGTCGCGCCAATAAAGGTGAAAAGCCCGCTTTCAACATGCGGCAAAAAAGCATCTTGCTGGCTTTTGTTGAAACGGTGGACCTCGTCAACAAACACGATGGTGCGTTTGCCGCTCCCATCGCCCATGCCGCCGCCCTGCCCGAGCCAGACGTTGGCCTGCTCCACTGCTTCACGAATGTCTTTCACGCCGCCCAGCACCGCCGACATGGTGATGAAATGGGCATCAAAGCTGCTGGCCATGAGCCGCGCGATGGTGGTTTTGCCCACACCCGGCGGCCCCCACAAAATGCAGCTGTGCGGCTGACCCGATTCAAACGCGATCCGCAGCGGCATGCCTTCACCCAGCAGGTGCTGCTGGCCGATGACGTCACCCAGCGTTTGCGGACGCAGACGCTCAGCCAGGGGAATGTTTATTTTTTTCGCCGCGCCTGTAGCCATATCTGAAAAACCAACGTGTCAGTTATTGACGGCTGACATCAGCACCAGCAGGTGGCTTGAACTGAAAGCTGGCGGCGGCCAGGGCCGGGTTGACTTCAAACTGGCTGAAGGTCATCACCGAGCGCTGACCAAAGCTGTCGAGAATCTCCAGCGCAGCCAATTCAATGCCGTTGCCAGTGGTTTTCAGACCCACAACAATGCTTTGCAGTTGGCCGTCTTTGGTTTTTGGCACGGCTTGCACCCACTGCAAACCATCTTTCAGACCCGGCTTTTCAGGCAAGGAGGTTAGCGTGAAATCGGCCTGCAAGCCTTTGAGGTCGGCCGCCGCGGCAATCACGGCTGCCGGTGTGCCATTGAGCACTTGCGCCAGTTTGCGGGCGGTGACCTGGTTCAGGTCCATGTCGTGCAGCCACAGCGTCTGGCCGTCTGAAACGATGGCTTGCTCAAACGGTTTTTTGTACAAAAACTTGAACCGGTTGGGCCGCAAAAACTCGAACGTGCCGCTGGAGGTTTTGGTTTTAGGCGTTTGGCCGTCTTTGGCCGGGCTGGTGACGACTTGGGTGTAGGCCGCGCGGCCACTTTTTGTGTTTTTAACGAAGTTTTCGAGGTCTTTCAGCCCTGCATCGCCCTGGTCCTGTGCGCCAGCAGCTACGGAAACAACAACCATCGTCAAAGCCAGAACAGACTTTAAGAAAGAAGAATTGAGGTTTGGAAGCATCCTCAAAGTATCCCGGCCAATTGCATCACATCTTGTCATCATTCAGCCCGCGAGGGCACCAGAATCTCACGCTGACCACTGCCTGACATGGCGCTGATGAGCCCGGCTTTTTCCATTTCTTCGAGCATGCGGGCAGAACGGTTGTAGCCAATTTTCAAATGCCGCTGAACGAGAGAAATCGACGCTTTGCGGTTTTTCAAAACCACCTCCACCGCCTGGTCGTACATCGGGTCTTTGTCGCCACCTGCCTCGCTCAGGTCGCCGCCCAAGTCGCCGCCTTCACCATCGGCGACGCCGCCCTCCAGTACGCCGTCAATGTAGTTGGGTTCGCCCTGCTCTTTCAGGTAGGCCACCACGCGGTGGACCTCTTCGTCGCTGACGAACGCGCCGTGCACACGAATCGGGAAACCGGTGCCACTGGGCATGTACAGCATGTCGCCCATGCCCAGCAAGGCTTCTGCACCCATCTGGTCCAGTATGGTGCGGCTGTCAATTTTGCTGCTGACCTGAAACGACAAACGCGTCGGAATGTTGGCCTTGATCAGGCCGGTGATCACGTCCACGCTAGGGCGCTGGGTGGCCAGTATCAAATGAATGCCGGCAGCGCGGGCTTTTTGCGCCAGCCGGGCAATCAGCTCTTCAATTTTTTTGCCTACCACCATCATCAGGTCGGCCAGCTCGTCAATCACCACCACGATGTAAGGCAAGCGCTCCAGTGGCTCGGGCTGGTCAGGTGTCAGGCTGAACGGGTTGCCAATCATCTCGCCCCTGGCTTTGGCGTCGTCGATTTTGACGTTGTAGCCCGCCAAGTTGCGCACGCCCATCTTGCTCATCAGCTTGTAGCGCTTTTCCATCTCGGCGACGCACCAGTTCAGGCCGTGCGCAGCCTGACGCATGTCGGTCACCACCGGGCATAGCAGATGCGGAATCCCTTCATAGACACTCATTTCCAGCATCTTGGGGTCGATCAGCAAGAGCCGCACGTCTCGGGCGTCGGCCTTGTAGAGCAGGCTCAAAATCATGGCGTTGATACCGACTGATTTGCCCGAGCCAGTGGTGCCCGCCACCAGACAGTGCGGCATTTTGGCCAGGTCTGCCACCACCGCATGGCCTGCAATGTCTTTGCCCAGGCCCATGGTGAGCAGGCTTTTGGCTTCGTTGTAAACCTGCGAGCCCAAAATTTCACTGAGCTTGATGGACTGGCGCTTGGCGTTTGGCAGTTCAAGAGCCATCAGGTTTTTACCCGGAATGGTTTCAATCACGCGGATGGACACCAGGCTGAGCGCCCGCGCCAGGTCCTTGGCCAAGCCGACCACCTGCGAGCCTTTCACCCCTGTGGCGGGCTCAATCTCATAGCGGGTAATCACTGGGCCCGGTGCGGCAGCCACCACACGCACATCGACGCCAAAGTCCTTGAGTTTTTTCTCGATCAGGCGCGAGGTCATCTCCAGCGTTTCTGGGGCCACGCCTTCCTGCTTTGACGTGGCACCGTCGAGCAGGTCCACCTGCGGCAGCTTGGAATCAGGCATGTCCTTGAACAGGGGCTTTTGCCGTTCCTTGATGACGCGCTCGCTTTTCGGAATTTCAACAAAAGTTGGCTCGATCAGCAATGGCACCGGATGATGCTCTTCAATATCGATGCGCTCATCCTGCAAGGTTGCTTCACGCTCCATGGCGGCTTTTTTACCCACGGCAAGGTCTTCGGCCATCTCGCGCTTTTCGCGCCTTGACTCGATCAGGTTGCTGATCCATTCACCCAGACGCTGGGCCGTGTGTGCCCAGGAAAAACCAAACACCAGTGATGCCGCCATCACGCCCACCACAATCAGCACGAGCCCAGAGCCCGCAAAGCCCAGCCACTTGACACCCGCCCCACCCACCAGATAACCGAGCGCGCCTCCCGCATGGTCTGGCAGATACGCTTCAAAACGGTACAAACGCGACCATTCAAGCCCCGTGCTGGCCATCATCAGCAGCAGCAATCCGAGCCAGAATTTGAGACGGCTGTTCGCGGCAACAGCAGCGTTCTGGGGCGATTCAGACCTTAACCAGTGCGCCAGCGATGCCAGCCAACTTGACACACCCGCCGCCAGCAACCACCAGGCAGAAAAACCCAGCAGGAAATAGCTTGCATCCGCCAGATAAGCGCCCAGCTTGCCGCCCCAGTTGCGCGCGGCAACCTGCACCGCGCCCAATTCTTGGACATTTCCAGAGGTGGACCATGCGCCATCTTGCGCAGAGTAACTGACCAGCGCCAGCAGCCAGAACATCAGTCCCAGAGCGCCTGCAACCAGTCCCAGCTCATGGGCAAAGCGCCGCAAGCCGCTCGGCGCTGCGGCGGTCTGGTTGTGTTGCGTGTTGAGAGTGTCTAAAGAGTAGGTCATAAGCTGCTTGAGAGCTTAACGCAGATGATCCGCCCAATGCGCTACAGGCATCACTATTCGAGCGAAGTCAGCCGATCTTTGACGATCATCGAACCGTCCGGGTTGGTCACAATAAGACCGCGTTCTTGCAGGTCTTTCATCACACGGCTGACCATTTCGCGTGAAGCGCCGACCATCTTGGCCAGGTCCTGGCGGGACACCTTGTTGCGAATAACGGCGTTGCCATCCGAATCAACCACCGAAAATTCAAGCAAAGCCCTTGCCACCCGGCCATACACGTCCATCAAGGCGAGGGATTCAATTTGACGGTTCGCATGGCGCAAGCGCTGCACCAGCCCCTTCATGACAGCGTAAGCCACCGAAGAATTCTCTGGCAAGCAGCAGGCAAACTCAAGCCGGCCCAATACCAGCACATCAGTTTTTACTTGGGCGCGGACCGTGGCTGAATGCGGCTCGTCGTCGATCAGGCTCATTTCGCCAATATAGTCACCAGGTCGCATGGTGGCCAAAGTGGCCTCACGGCCGCGTTTGTCAATAGCCATCACGCGGGCGCTGCCCGTCAAAATGATGGCTAGCGAGTCGGATTTTTTGCCCTGCTCAACAATGGCCTCACCGCGTTTAAACCGGGACTTGACAACCGCCTGAGCCACCAATTCCGCCTGACGGGCCGTCAGCATAGAAAACAGCGGTACCCTGCGGATCAGCTCGAGATTGGACACCAAAGTGGACATCAATTACTCCTCAACCCTTTGGCTATTGGGACCAACTCAAATACCTACAATGAAAGGTGATGCTAGGTTTAAAAACAGCTTTTCGGCTCAACAACTCATGGTACTCACTTTAACTGACGTCCGCCGCTAAATTTATAACATTGTTACTCATGACACATTCAAAAGTTCTCATTTTGGGCTCAGGCCCCGCCGGCTATACCGCCGCTGTCTATGCAGCGCGGGCCAACCTGAATCCGGTGTTGATCACCGGCATAGCCCAAGGCGGCCAGCTTATGACCACTACCGACGTAGACAACTGGCCAGCTGACCCACTGGGTGTGCAGGGCCCAGAGCTGATGCAACGCTTTTTAGAGCACGCCGAGCGCTTCAAAACCGAGATTGTTTTTGATCACATTCATACGGTTGATTTTTCAAAACGCCCGTTCACACTAACCGGTGACAGCGGTGTTTACACCTGTGACTCACTGATCATTTGCACGGGTGCATCGGCCAAGTATCTGGGTCTTGAAAGTGAAACCGCATTCATGGGTCGGGGTGTTTCCGGCTGCGCCACCTGTGACGGATTTTTCTATCGCGAACAGGACGTGTGCGTGGTCGGCGGCGGTAATACGGCGGTCGAAGAGGCGCTGTATTTGTCCAATATCGCGAGCAAGGTCTACCTGGTTCACCGGCGTGACAAGTTCAAGGCCGAGGCGATTATGGTTGACAAGCTGCATGAAAAAGTGGCCGCGGGCAAGATTGTGCTGAAGACCTTCAACACGCTTGAACAGGTGCTGGGCGATGCAGGCGGCGTGACGGGCGTGCGCCTCAAAAGCACCACCGATGAATCAACCGAGGACATCGCGCTGAAAGGCTGTTTTATCGCCATCGGTCACCAGCCCAACACCGATATTTTTACAGGTCAGCTTGACATGAAAGGTGGCTACATCATCACCAAAACCGGACTTGACGGTTTTGCTACCATGACCAGCGTTCCAGGCGTATTTGCAGCAGGCGATGTACAGGACCATATTTACCGCCAAGCCATCACCAGCGCAGGCACGGGCTGCATGGCAGCGCTGGATGCGCAACGCTTTCTTGAGCAAAGCACGTAACCCCGATTTGGACCTGTCGGGTTTTCAGGCTATAATTTGAGGCTTCGCTGGAACTTGGCATCATTTGCCTCTTTTCACATCTTATTTTAATTTTTAACGGAGAGTGCTCATGGCACGCGTCTGTCAGGTAACGGGCAAAGGCCCAATGGTCGGAAACAACGTTTCCCATGCCAACAACAAAACCAAGCGCCGGTTTATGCCTAACCTGCAATACCGCCGCTTCTGGGTCGAGTCCGAGAACCGTTGGGTGCGTCTGCGCATCACCAGCGCGGGTCTGCGTTTGATCGACAAAAAAGGTATCGATGCGATCCTAGTGGATCTTCGTGCCCGCGGTGAAGTCTAAGTTCTGGATGAAGGAAAACAATCATGGCTAAAGGCGCACGCGAAAAAATCAAGCTGGAATCAACTGCCGGCACAGGTCACTTTTACACGACCACCAAAAACAAGAAAACCACGCCCGACAAAATGCTGATCATGAAATTTGATCCTAAGGCTCGCAAGCATGTGGAATACAAAGAAATCAAGCTGAAGTAATTTAGCCACAACAAAAAGGCCGCTGGCAGTAATGCTTAGCGGCTTTTTTTACGTCCTGTCTCCAGTCTATGGCGCCTGGGCTCAGCTGACGTTTACATTGGCCAAAGAAAAAGCCACCACAGCGCATGGCCGGGCGGCTTGTCAGAAGAAAAACCCTCAGGCCCTGGCGGCGCGCAGTTTCATGGAAAACTCGTGGAGCGCAGCAATACCACTTTGCTCAGCACGATGGCACCAGCCCTGCAAGTCAACGGTCAGCTGCTCGCGCGAAGCGGACGTTGTGAGCCACATCTGACGCAGCTCTTCACGCATGATGACCATTTTGTCCAGCACCGGGTGCTCAGCTCTAGCTTGGGCCAATTGCGGTTTGGCAGACGCTGGCACTTTGTCATCGTCGCGGTGCAGCCAGCGGTTGGCGACGCGCAGGACGGATGCATCAGCGTTTTTAGATTTCAATGCTGCCACCTCAAGCCTGCCAGCATCCCGCATCGCGCGGGCAAAACCAGCCATCACCTCGTACCGGTGGGCAATCAATGCCTCCAGTGTTTTTTCGTCGGCTACGGGCTGGATGCTGCCAAGTTGCAATTTGGGTGGTACTTTCTTGACCTTGGCCAGACCCATCATTTCAAGCGCCCGGATATAGCCCCAGCCAATGTCGAATTCGTAGGGTTTGACCGAGAACTTGGCCGATGTCGGGTAGGTGTGGTGATTGTTGTGCAATTCTTCCCCACCGATCATGATGCCCCACGGCGAAATGTTGGTGCTTGCATCAGGTGCCTCAAAGTTACGGTAACCCCAGTAGTGGCCAATGCCATTGATGATGCCAGCTGCTGTGACGGGAATCCAGACCATTTGAACCGCCCAGACCGACAGACCAGCGGCGCCAAACAGCGCCAGGTCGATGATCATCATCAGGCCAACACCTTGCCAGCTGAAGCGGGTGTAGAGGTTGCGCTCAATCCAGTCGTTGGGTGTGGCATGCCCATACTTCGTGATGGTTTCCTTGTTTTTGCTTTCGGCGCGGTACAGTTCGGCGCCTTGCCAGAAGACTTTCTTGATGCCGTGCGCCTGCGGGCTATGCGGGTCGTCTACGGTTTCGCATTTTGCGTGGTGCTTGCGGTGGATGGACACCCACTCCTTGGTGACCTGGCCTGTTCCCAGCCATAGCCAAAGACGGAAAAAATGCGACGGAATCGCGTGCAAATCCATGGCTCGATGGGCCTGGTGGCGGTGCAGATAAATGGTCACACTGGCAATGGTGATGTGGGTCGTCACCAGCGCATACAACACAATTTGCCACCAGCTCGCAGCCAACAGTCCGTGCGCCAACCAGTCCAGTGCGGCATCAAACAAGATCATAAAAATCCTTCAAGCATTCCATCAATATACAAACAAAGCAGGCTCGGCATCGAGACGCATTCGCGCCGCTTCAAACTAGCGTTCATCAATAAACCTATTCTATGCCGATCAGTGCACAACACCTAATTTGTTATCGTGGCTTTTCAGTTGGGGCTAAAAGGCCAAAGTTCACGTAAAAACCGTTAAGTTTTATCTATTTGCTGTTAAGTTTTATCAACCTATCAAGACCTTTGCCACACCGCCGCAAAGAAACCGTCTGTCTGGTGCAGGTAAGGCCATAAACGCAAATAGGGGCCGCTGCACAGTTTTGCTGCATTTTCAACACCCGCATGGGTCAACAAAGGGGCGACTTCAAGGACGTTAAAGTCTTTGTTAGCGCTTGTAAATGCCTCGGCAATCGCCTCGTTTTCTTCACGCAAAACACTGCAGGTGGCATAAACCAGCCGACCACCCGGCTTTAAAAGCCGCGCAGCACTCTGCAAGATGGCGGTTTGCTTGGCCACCAGTTCTTCAATGGCCTTGGGGGTTTGGCGCCACTTCAAATCGGGGTTGCGGCGCAAAGTGCCCAGGCCAGAGCAAGGTGAATCGACCAGAACCCGGTCAATCTTGCCTGCCAGGCGCTTGATGCGGTCGTCGCGCTCATGGGCAATGGCCACGGGGTGCACATTCGACAAGCCGCTGCGTGCCAGCCTCGGCTTGAGAGCCGCCAGCCGATGGCCCGATGTGTCAAACGCATACAAGCGCCCGGTGCTGCGCATGGTCGCGCCGATTGCCAGTGTTTTACCGCCTGCGCCGGCGCAAAAGTCCACCACCATCTCGCCGCGCTTGGCCTCGACCAACAAAGCCAGCAATTGCGAGCCCTCGTCTTGCACCTCGATCGCGCCTCGCGTAAAAGCGTCGAGTTTGCCAAGTTGAGATTTATCCGCCAGCCGCAAACCCCAGGGCGAATAGGGCGTGGCCTCTGTCTTCAGCCCAGCCTTGCTGAGTTCTTTTTGAATGTCAGCGCGCTTGTCCTTTAGAGTGTTAACACGCAGGTCCAGCCCGGCTGGCGCATTCAGGCTTTCTACCAGCGGCCAAAAGTCGTGACCGAGTTGCGTTTTGAGCGGTTCGACCAGCCAGTTGGGCAGGTTGTGGCGGTGCAGCTCCATCAGGTCTTCGGTTTTGACCTGATCGCAGCGTTTGAGCCAGTCGATTTCCTGATCCGTCAGGGCCGCCATCAAAAACTCGCGGTCGGCAGCAAAGCCAAGAATCGCCAGTCGCCGCTCCGGCGCACCGTGGCCATGCTGAGCCAGGTAGGTAAAGAGGTTTTTCTTGCGCAGCACCGCGTAAACGGTTTCAGCCAGCGTGGCACGCTCACGCGGGCCGAGCCGGAACTCGCGGAAATACTTCGACAACATCATGTCGGCGGGCTGGTCAAATTTAAGAACGTGCTTGAGTAAATCGGAGCAACTGTCGAGAAGGGCTTTAGGATGCATAACCTCTATTGTCCCATTCATGCTCTATGTCAGAACAACTCCCACCTTTGATCACCACACCGCCGGGTGTCTACAAACATTACAAAGGCATGCTGTATGAAGTAATCGGCACGGTGCGCCACAGTGAAGATTTAAGCCCGATGACGCTGTACCGCGCCTTGTATGGGGAGCACGGCCTATGGGTGCGGCCTGCGGCGATGTTCAACGAAGACGTGGTGATTGACGGTGTGCGGCAGCCGCGCTTCCAACTTCAACCCATCCGGCGAACTGATGAAGCCCATTAAAGACTTTTGCCCTACCAACCGGGGCCGCAGAACCGGCTTTGCCGGGCTGCAGGCGCGGCGGCCCCCTCGGGGGGCAGCGCAGACCGCGAAGCGACAAGCGTGGGGGCCATGCTGCGTCACCGATAATCATGGGCTATGTCCTCACCTCACGAATTCACTGAAATAGAAAAACAAGTCAAGCGCCGCCGCACGTTTGCCATCATCTCCCACCCCGACGCGGGTAAAACCACGCTGACTGAAAAACTGTTGCTGTTCTCGGGTGCAATTCAAATTGCAGGCAGCGTCAAAGCTCGCAAGGCCGCGCGCCATGCGACGTCGGACTGGATGGAAATTGAAAAGCAGCGCGGCATTTCAGTGGCGTCATCGGTGATGCAGATGGAGTACCGCGATTGCGTGATCAATTTGCTGGACACGCCAGGCCACCAGGACTTTTCAGAAGACACCTACCGCGTTTTAACCGCGGTTGATGCGGCATTGATGGTGATTGACGCAGCCAACGGCGTCGAGCCGCAAACCCGCCGACTGCTGCAAGTCTGCCGGGCACGCGGTACGCCGATTTTGACCTTCGTCAACAAGATGGACCGTGAGGTGCAAGACCCGATGACGGTGATGGACGAGATCGAACGCGAGCTCGGTATGGCCGTTGTACCGTTCACATGGCCTGTGGGCATGGGCAAACTTTTCCACGGTGTGTATGACCGCCGGGAAGACCGGATGCGCGTTTTTAGCCCCGGTGACGACAAAGCCGGCGGTGACGATGAAATCTTGTCCGGCTTACACAATGCCGAAGCGGCCAAACGCTTTGGCGCCGAATACAAGCAGGCGCAAGACGAGATAGAACTGGTGGCCGGTGCCACGCCCGAGTTTGACCGCGACCTGTTTTTAGCAGGCAAGCAAACGCCGATGTTCTTCGGCTCGGCGATCAACAACTTTGGCGTACAAGAAGTGCTCGATGCACTGGTCGATCTGGCTCCGGCACCGGCAGACCGCACCGCGATGCAGCGGGTGGTTCATCCAGAAGAGAAAAAATTCTCAGGCGTGGTCTTCAAGATCCAGGCCAATATGGACCCAGCCCACCGCGACCGCATTGCATTTTTACGCGTTGCCAGTGGCGAGTTCACGCGCGGCATGCGGCTGAAGGTGGTGCGCAGCGGCAAAGAGCTGCGCCCCAACACGGTGGTGAGCTTCATGAGCCAGCGTCGCGAGTTACTCGACACCGCTTTTGCAGGCGACATCATCGGCATCCCCAACCACGGCGTGCTGCAGCTGGGCGACACGCTGACCGAAGGCGAAGCGTTGCAATTTACCGGCCTGCCGTTTTTTGCACCCGAAATGTTCCGCGCCGTAGAGGTGGCTGATCCACTGCGGACCAAGCAATTGCGCGCCGGCTTGACGCAGTTGGGCGAAGAAGGCGCGATTCAGGTGTTCAGGCCGATTGCTGGCTCGCTGCTGCTGCTCGGTGCTGTGGGGCAGTTGCAGTTTGAGGTGGTAGCGCACCGGCTGGAGCATGAATACGGTGTCAGGGCGCGAATCATGCCCAGCAACTTCAACCTGGCCCGCTGGGTAACGAGTGAAGACCCCAACGAGCTGAAAAAATTCATGGACGCTAACGCGCACCGCGTGGCGCTCGACGCGGTGGATGCCCCCACGCTGCTGGTAGACCACAGCGCCACGCTGCGGGCGGTGGAGCAGCAATGGCCAAAAATCAGGTTTCATGCTTTGCGTGAACACGCAGGGCTGGTTTTTCAGTCCAAGATGTGACGTTTGCCGTCGATGAACACCCCTGACGTCGGCACGCAACAGCAGGACGGGTGCAAGCTGCGCCGCGACGAACTGATGGCCAAAATCGATGCTGTTCAAGCGCTGCCAAGCTTGCGCGCGCCCCTGCTGGACGATTGCGCACTGCGCTAGCTGAAAGGGGCGGCATTAATGCAGCATTCCTTGCCCTTGGCTATTTTTTTAACGCTCTTTTAAGGCTTCAGCCCAAATAATACCTAGACTAGCAGCTCCTGAAAACATAGCAAACACCATGAAGCGCATAAAACCCTCCCGGCAAATTTTGCGCATAGGCGCGGGTGCAGGTTACGCCGGTGACCGGATTCCCCCCGCCATTGAGCTGGCCGAAAAAGGCGAGCTGGACTACCTGGTGTTCGAGTGCCTGGCCGAGCGCACGATAGCGCTGGCGCAACTGCAGCGCAGCCAACACGCCCATCTGGGCTTTGACGCGATGCTGGCCGCGCGCATGCGGGCCGTGCTGCCAGCCTGCGTGGCCCAAGGCGTGAAAATCATCAGCAACATGGGTGCAGCCAATCCGCTGGCCGCTGGCCAAGAAGTGATTCGGGTGGCACGCGAGCTGGGCATTGAAAAGCTGACCGTCGCGGTGGTGCTCGGCGACGATGTTCTGGCAACCATGCATCGTCAAACCGGCGGCCAGCCCGACAGCCAAGATTTACCGCTGATGGACAGCAACCAGACCTTCGCCTCGCTCGGCACGACCAGCATCTCAGCCAACGCTTACCTTGGCGCTGGCGAAATTGTGAATGCGCTGGCCCTGGGTGCCGATGTGGTCATCACCGGGCGCGTGGCAGACCCTGCCCTGTTTTTAGCCCCGCTGATCCATGAATTTGGCTGGGCGATGGATGACTGGGACACGCTGGGCAAAGGCGTGCTGATCGGACATTTGCTGGAATGCTCGGGCCAGGTCACCGGCGGCTATTTTGCCGACCCCGGCTGGCGCGATGTGCCTGATTTGGCCAGGCTGGGCTTTCCGCTGGCAGAAGTCGCCAGCGACGGCAGCGCGGTTATCACCAAAGTGGCTGGTTCTGGCGGCTGCGTCACGGTGCAAACCTGCGCGTCGCAACTGCTGTATGAAATTGAAAACCCCGCCGCCTACCTGCAGCCAGATGTGGTGGCCGACTTTTCAAACGTCACGCTGACCCAAGTCGGCCCAGACCGGGTGCAGGTGGGTGGCGCCACAGGCAGGCAACGACCCGACCGGCTGAAGGTGACGGTGGGCCACCGCGACGGCTTTATCGGCGAAGGGCAAATCTCTTACGCTGGCCTGGGCGCGCAGGCGCGCGGGCAACTGGCGCTGGATGTGCTCAAACTGCGGCTGGCCGATGTCAAAGCACTGGACAGCCGCTTTGAGCTGATCGGCGTTAACGCGATACATGGCCAGGATTTAGCACAGGCTTTGGC
>CAMARI010000070.1 GCA_945860515.1 Polaromonas sp. YR568 | reverse complement strand
TGGACGAACGTGGCGCGATTGTGGTCGATGGCGACTGCAAAACCAACCTGCCCAATGTGTGGGCGATTGGCGATGTGGTGCGCGGCCCGATGTTGGCGCACAAGGCCGAGGAGGAGGGCGTTGCAGTAGCCGAGCGCATTGCTGGCCAGCATGGGCATGTCAACTTCAACACCATTCCATGGGTGATTTACACCAGCCCCGAGATCGCATGGGTGGGTCAGACCGAAGAGCAGCTCAAAGCTGCTGGCAGGGCTTACAAGGCGGGAACCTTTCCGTTTTTGGCCAATGGCCGTGCGCGCGCCTTGGGCGACACCACCGGCATGGTGAAAATGCTGGTCGACGCTGCGACAGACGAGATCTTGGGCGTGCACATTGTGGGCCCGATGGCCAGTGAGCTGATTGCAGAATGCGTCGTGGCGATGGAGTTCCGGGCCAGCAGTGAAGACATTGCACGTATCTGCCATGCCCACCCGTCCCTGAGTGAAGCCACCAAAGAAGCTGCATTGGCTGTTGATAAGCGAACGTTGAACTTCTGATGGGTCAGGCGGCAGATTTGATTTTTCCACCCTTTCGGGTGTCAAATCGGCCTCTAGGCCATCAAGTACATGCGCAATAAGCTCCTGGTAGATAGCAAATTGAAAACTGCCCTGTGAGCGTCAAGCAAGCTTATGAAGCCGAGCTGGTGGCAAGAGGCTACCAGTCGGACCCGGCCCAGCTGCGCGCCGTTGACGCACTGGAGCGCTGCGCCAATGACTGGGCGGCTTACAAAATACAGCGCTCCAACGCCTTCAAAAAACTGATCAATCACCCCGATACGCCGCGCGGCGTGTACATGTACGGCGGGGTGGGGCGGGGCAAAAGCTTTTTGATGGATTGCTTTTACAACGCAGTGCCGATCAAGCGAAAAACGCGGCTGCATTTTCACGAGTTCATGCGTGAGGTGCACCGCGAGCTGCGTGACCTGGCAGGTACCGTCAACCCGCTGGACGAGCTGGGCAAGCGCATGGCCAAGCGCTACAAGCTGATTTGCTTTGACGAATTTCACGTGGCCGAGATCACCGATGCGCTCATCTTGCACCGCCTTCTGTCTGCGCTGTTTGACAACGGTGTAGGCTTTGTCACCACCTCGAACTTCAAGCCGGACGACCTTTACCCCGGCGGCATGCACCGCGACCGCATTTTGCCCGCTATTGCACTGCTCAATGACCATCTGCAAGTGCTCAGTGTTGACAACGGAACGGACTACCGCGGCCGCACGCTCGAGCAGGTCGGTCTGTACCACACGCCTTTAGGCACCAACGCTGATCTGGCAATGACAGACGCCTTTAACCGTCTGGCCGAATCACAGGACGACAGCCCAGTACTTAATATCGAGTCGCGCCAGATTCATGCACGACGCAAGGCCGGCGGGCTGGTCTGGTTTGACTTCAAAAGCCTGTGTGGCGGACCGCGATCGCAAAACGATTACCTCGAAATAGCGACACAGTTCCACACGGTATTGCTCAGCGGTGTGCCGGTCATGCCGCCCCGTATGGCCTCGGAGGCGCGGCGCTTTACCTGGCTGGTGGATGTGCTTTACGACAGGCGTGTCAAACTCATCATCTCGGCAGAGGCCGCCCCTGAGGCCTTGTATACCGAAGGCCCGCTCGCACATGAATTCCCCCGCACTATCTCCAGATTAAACGAAATGCAGTCAGCCGAATTCCTCGCACTTGAGCGCAGGGACGTGGACACCACTCTGACATGAAAAAACAACTGTTGCTGATTCTGATGTCAAGCCTGTCGCTGTTTGGCGGAGTTGTGTTTGCTCAAACATCCAATGACGCCGAGCGTCTGCGCATCAGCAAGGAACGCGCCGTGCTTGAAGCAGGCTTTCACCGCGAGGACGCCGCCTGCTATCAAAAGTTTATGGTCAACAACTGCCTTGATGAGGTGAAAATCAGGCGGCAGGAGGCCTTAACTGATCTTCGTCGCCAGGAGATTTCCATCGACGATCAGGAGCGCAAGGCCAAGGGTGCCGAGCAGCTTCAAAAGACCGAAGACAAGGCGTCGCTTGAAAAACATCAGGCAGAAGCTGACAGAAGGGCGCAAGCCATGCGGGATTCTGACGCCCGGATGGAACGCGAGCGACAAAAAAACGCGGATCGCGTCAAACTGGAGTCCAACGAAAAATCCAGTCTGGAAACGGCTGCCGCCAAGGCCAAAGACGCTCAAAACAAACAAGCGGGCAGAACGGCCAAGCAGGCGGCTGCTGCTGAAGAAGTTAGAAAATACAACGAACGTCTTGAGAAAGCCAAAGAACGCCAGGCGC
Organism: Polaromonas sp. YR568; assembly: GCA_945860515.1. GTDB lineage: Bacteria > Pseudomonadota > Gammaproteobacteria > Burkholderiales > Burkholderiaceae_C > Polaromonas. The sequence goes on along the minus strand of CAMARI010000070.1, from coordinate 10,964 downwards.
GGACTGCCAAAAACAGGGCCAGTCAGTCCAGCCCCTCTGCGAGCCCCTTGCCTGCACCGCCATAAACCAGTGTGGTCAAGCCAGCGGTTCCAGTTTGACAATCACCAGCGACAAATTGTCGCCGCTGCCATGGGCCCGTGACCGTGCTTTCTGAATCAAAAACTCAGTGGCTTCACGAGGCGACAGCATGGACAAGGCCGAGCCCATTTCGCTGGGGTTGAAGTGATGCCACACGCCATCGCTGCAGGCAATCAACACGTCTTGTGGTTGCAACTGCTCGATGAAGTGTTCCCCTATCGGCGGAGCCTCTTCTGTGCCCAGACAACCTACCAAAATATTAGCCTGCGGATGGACATTGGCTTCCTCATCCGTGATTTCCCCCTTGTCGACCAGCGTCTGAACATAAGAATGGTCGGTGGTGCGGCGTACCAGTTTGCTGCCATGAAAATGGTAGATCCGCGAGTCACCCGTGTGTACCCAGTAACAGTCGCCCGCAGGATTGATCAAAAACGCAGCCAGCGTGCTGTGCGGTTCCTCCTCGGAGGAAACTGCCGTCAATTTGATGACGATATGGGCCTCTTCAACTACCTGTTTGAGCATCGCCGCAGCATCGTCAGTGCCAGGGTCATAGCGCTCAAACAATTGCTTGGCAGTCATCATGACCTGATCGGAGGCCTTGCGTCCACCACTGCGCCCACCCATCCCGTCGGCCACAATACCCAGCAAACAGCCAGACGCCCGGTGGTGACTGATCAGGTTGACCTGGTCTTGCTGGTAGTCCCGGTCACCCTTGTGCAGGCCGGTGGATGCTGTGATGCGATAACCTTTTGACATCTTGCAGCGCTTGTGATTCTTGAAGTCTGATTTATACGGAAAACGCCTCTATTATCAGAGCAAGCAGCGCGCATTGAAAAATCCCTTGGACTTAAACCTACATTCCCCCGAAAGACGGCTGATCGAGCTCAAGATTGAGCACGCTGACATGAACGCGCTGGTCGACATGGCGGCCCATGCTGTCCCCGTGGACGAACTGATGCTCAGGCGGCTCAAAAAGCGCCGTTTGCACCTTCGCGACCAGATCTCGCAGCTCGTGCAGTCACTTGACCCTCCCCAACCCGCCTGATGACGCTGAGCACTGACGTTCAGGTAGCTTTTGCTGCTGATGGGTTGTTGTCACGCGCGACCAGTCATTTTGTGGCCCGCATTGGTCAAACCGAGATGGCACTGGCGGTGGCGCAGGCCATTGAAAACGCCGAAGCGCTGGTGGTGGAGGCCAGCACTGGAGTCGGCAAAACCTTCTCCTATCTGGTGCCGGCGCTGCTCAGTGGCGAGCGTGTCATGGTGTCTACGGCCACAAAAGCCCTGCAAGACCAGTTGTTTGGCCGCGATTTGCCGCGCCTGGTGGCAGCTCTGGGCTTGCCGGTTCGTACGGCATTGCTCAAGGGGCGCGGCAGCTATGTGTGTCTTCATCGGGTTGGACTGGCCCGGCAGGACAGCAAGGTATCAGACCGCTCGATGTTGCGTGCTCTGGCCAAAATCGAGCAGTGGGCGCAAACCACTCGCGCCGGTGACTTGGCTGAAATGCCCGGTCTTGACGAGCGCTCACCCCTGATACCCCTGATCACTTCAACACGTGAAAATTGTCTGGGCTCCCAATGCCCACAGTTTCGTCAGTGTCACGTGAGTCTGGCCAGGCGCGAGGCGCTGGCGGCCGATGTGGTGGTCATCAATCACCATCTGTTTTTTGCCGACCTGGCGGTTCGTGAATCAGGCATGGCAGAACTGTTGCCAACCGTGCGGATCGTCATTTTTGACGAGGCGCATCAGCTCAATGAAACAGGCGTCCAGTTTTTGGGGCAGCACCTGAGCACGGGTCAGTTGCTTGATTTTTGTCGCGATATGTTGGGTGCAGGCCTGCAATTTGCGCGCGGCCTGGTGGATTGGCAGCAAACCGTCGGTGACTGTGAACATGCGGCCAGGAACTTGCGGTTGAGCGCGGGGCAAAGTTACCCGGGTGCCAAGCTGAGGTGGACACAAGCGAGCCCTGAAACACTGGACGGCGACAGCTGGACAGCAGCGCTTGACGGGCTGGCGGCTTCATTGAACCGGGCTGTTGATGCGCTTGACACCGTCAGCGAGATAGCGCCAGATTTTGTGCGTCTGAAAGAGCGCGCGGCAGTGCTGTCAGAGCGCACTGCGCACTTTATCAACCCTTGCGCATCGGGAGCTGTTCGCTGGGTCGATGTGGGCACGCAATTGCGCCTGACTGAATCACCCCTGACGATTGCGAAAGCGGTTAAAACCAGACTGCTGGGAGCAGCGGCAGAGTCCACCAAGTCATGGATTTTTACCTCGGCCACGCTGGGCGACGATGAGGCGCTCAGCTGGTTCACCGAGCCCTGTGGCCTTGAGGGGGCAAGGCTGCTCAAAATAGGCAGTCCCTTTGATTACGCCCGGCAGGCGGCGCTGTATGTGCCGAATGATTTCCCCAAACCGGCGGATCCTGCGCATCCCATGCGGGTGGCCCAGTCGGCGGCACTTTGGGCGACCCGGCTCGGAGGGCGCACGATGGTGCTCACGACAACTCTCAGAGCGCTCAGACAGATTGGCGATGCGCTGGCAACTTCTTTTGATGCAGGAGGCCAACTTGAGGTGCTGGTACAGGGCAGCATGCCCAAAAGGCTTTTGATTGAACGCTTTATGCAGGGCAATTCAGAAGGTCAAAAGGGCTGCGTTTTGGTGGCTTCCAGTTCTTTTTGGGAGGGCATCGACTTGCCCGGCAATGTGCTGGAGCTCGTCATCATTGACAAGCTGCCGTTCCCGCCACCCAACGACCCCATGGCCGAGGCCCGGTCCAAAGCGCTTGAGGCCGAGGGTAGAAGCGCCTTCAACGACTACTTTGTGCCTGAAGCGGCAGTTGCCCTGAAGCAGGGCGCGGGCCGATTGATACGAAGGGAAACCGATCAGGGTGTGCTGGTTGTCTGTGACACCCGATTGGCGACGATGGGTTATGGCAAGCGCCTGTTGCGGGCTTTACCGCCCATGCCGCGGCTAGTATCGGAGGTTGAACTGCTGGCCAAGCTGGACGCGATCAGCCGGCCGTGATCACCAAAACTTGTACCAAGGGTTGTCTGCAGCCCTGAAGCCCTTGCTTAGAAATTCGCTTTGCGGGTAAGTTTTTTCTATGATTCTTCTGGTGTCGTCCCGCAACTGCGTCATGCCCAGCGCATCGTACGATTTGTAGACGATATAAGCGGCTTCCTCAAGGGCGGGAACGTCACGATAGTCAGCAATGGCGGTTTGCGCCCGGTTGATGGCAGCCACATAGGCACCTCGCGAATAGTAGTAGCGCGCCACATGCACTTCAGACTGGGCCAGCGAGTTGACGGTATAACCCATGCGCGCTTTGGCATCGGGCGCGTAGCGCGATTCTGGAAAACGGTTCGCCAGTTCTTTGAACGACTCAAATGACTCTTTTGCCGCCTTTTGGTCGCGTTCAGATAAATCTTGACGCGCAATGCTGCCGAGCAGTCCCAGATTTTCATTGAAGTTGACCAATCCTTTCAGATAAAGGGCATAGTCAAGCGCGGGACTGGCGGGATGCAGTTTGATAAATCGGTCAAGTGTGGCAATGGCTTGCGCCTGCTCGCCGCCCTTGTATTGTGCGTAGGCTTTTTCAAGCTGGGCTTGCTGTGCCAGCGGGGTGCCAGCGGCACGACCTTCCAGCTTTTCGAACATCGGTATGGCCTTGTCGTATGCACCCGAGCGTGCTTCGTCCTTGGCTTCAGCGTAAAGCTTGTTCGGGCTCCAGTTGCTGGTAGGGTCAACAGGTTTGCTTGAGCAACCGACCAGCACGAATGACAGTGATGCTAAGGCAAGCGTCAGTGGAACAACCGATAATTTGTTTGTAAACATGCGACTTACCTCTACGATTGGCTGACTTGAAACAAAGCGCTCCCATTATATCGAGCACAGCCGCAGCGCTTGCTGCGATGCCAGACGGTCAGGACAGTCTGGATGACACGGACGGTGCAACCGACTTTGCCGAGTTTGAAAGCCGTCAGGCGAGTGTTCCCATCAGTAGCCATGGCGAACGGCTGGACCGGACCTTGGCGCTGGTGGTGCCAGAGTTCTCACGCAGTTACCTTCAGCAACTGATCGCGTCCAACGCGGTTTTGCACAACGGCTTGGCGCAAACCAAATCATCTACCCGTGTCAAGGCCGGTGACACCTTGAGCATTGAGCTCAAACCCACGCCGCAAAGCCAGGCCTTCAAGCCCGAAGCGATGGCGCTCGACGTGCTGTTTGAAGACGACTTCTTGCGTATCGTCAACAAGCCTGCTGGCCTGGTGGTGCACCCCGCACCTGGTAACTGGAGCGGCACCTTGCTCAATGGCTTGCTGGCTAGGGATGTTCAGGCCTCAAACCTGCCGCGCGCAGGCATCGTGCACCGCCTGGACAAAGACACCAGTGGCCTGATGGTGGTGGCACGAACACGCCAGACCATGGACCAACTGGTCAGCATGATTGCAGCGCGCACCGTGAGTCGGCAATATATTGCGTTGGCCCATGGCGCCTGGCAAGGGGCAAAAAAGCGTCATGTGGAGTTGCCCATTGGGCGCGATGTTCGAAACCGCCTGCGCATGGCTGTGGTGGACCTGACCAAACACGCAGGAAAAGCAGCAGTAACGGACGTGACCCTGCTGGAAACTGGGGCGGCCTTCTGCCTGGTGCAATGCAAATTGCACACAGGCCGCACACACCAGATTCGGGTCCATATGTCGGCACTTGGTCATCCTCTGGTGTCTGATGCCTCATACGGCGGCGCCTCGGCGGGTGGCCTGCAGCGCCAGGCTTTGCACGCCTGGCGGCTGGCATTTGAGCACCCTGTAACGCATGCGCCCTTGGTGTTTCAGTCGGCATTGCCACCTGATATGCAAAGCGCCATCACTGATTTGGGCCTGAGATACAATCCAAACGAACTCACTTAGACCGGCATACAACGCGGTGGTTACTGCAAAACCAGCTTTCCACGTGCTTTCAGCTTCGTTTAAGACCAGCGTCCATATGACCCAATGCGCTTGTGCTTGTTTCAGATAATGTCCCGAATCTTTCAAAACACCTGGAAATCATGAATACGGTGGATGCAAAGCGCGTCCTCGAAACAGCACTTATTTGTGCGCAGCAGCCCCTGCCTCTGCGCGAAATGGGCGTTTTGTTCAACGGGGCACTTAATTCAGACAGCATCAAGCTGGCACTTGCCGACTTGCAAAACGACTGGACCGGTCGTGGTGTAGAACTGGTGCAGGTGGCAACTGGCTGGCGTTTTCAAAGCCGTCCACAGATGCGCGAATATCTGGATCGTCTGCATCCTGAAAAACCACCACGCTACAGCCGGGCAACGCTCGAGACATTGGCCATCATTGCCTACCGTCAGCCAGTCACACGGGGCGATATGGAAGACATTCGCGGTGTGACGATCAACAGCTTGATCCTCAAACAACTTGAAGACCGGGGCTGGGTAGATGTTATCGGGCACCGCGAAACGGTGGGCAGGCCGGCGCTTTATGCCACCACCAAACAGTTTTTGGATGACCTGGGTGTTCGCTCCCTGGACGAATTGCCCGCGATGGACAGCACGGCAGGCCAGGTAGCCGTGCTGGAACAAATTGAGTTTGGGATGACGGCGCCGGTGCCCGAACTGGAATCGGATTTGGCGACTACGGATGGCATGGCCTTGGCTGACGCCTTGCCTGATGTCATGGGCCAGCTGCCAGAGTTTGCTTCGACTAACCCGATACCGCCCCTAACTCACAACGCATGAATGTAGCCCCATGAATCCATCCGATCTTTTGGACAGCGCTGCCCCTTCGTTGCCACTGCTGCATGAAGAGCCTCAAAGCTTTGCAACAGTAACCCGTTTTGAAGACGTTGTAACTGGCCAGTTTGACGCTGATGTTGTCGATCCTTTAGTTGATTTGCCCAAACGGGTGCTGTCCCCACAACCGGAATCCCCCAAACTGCACAAGGTGCTGGCGCAGGCGGGCCTAGGTTCGCGGCTGGAGATGGAGCAATTGATTCTGGAGGGGCGCATTTCTGTCAATGCGGAGCCTGCCCACATCGGTCAACGGATCCAGTTTGGTGACAGCATCAAGGTCAATGGAAAACCGATTCGGGTTCGGATTGATCCACCGCCTCCACGCGTGATTGCCTACCATAAGCCTGCAGGTGAGGTGGTGACGCATGACGACCCGCAAAATCGGCCGACCGTGTTCAGGCGCTTGCCCAAACTGTTTCAGGGTAAGTGGCAGTCTGTGGGACGACTGGACTTGAACACCGAGGGCCTGCTTTTACTGACCAGCTCAGGCGAGCTGGCCAATCGTCTGATGCACCCCCGCTTTGGCCTTGAACGCGAATATGCGGTCCGTGTGCTGGGTGCTTTGAGCAACGAAGAAAAAAAGCGCCTGCTCGAAGGTGTCACGCTGGGCGATGGATTGGCCCAGTTCTCTTCGCTCGAGGCGGGCGGTGGCGAGGGTGCCAATTGCTGGTACAAGGTTACCCTGTCTGAAGGTCGTAACCGTGAGGTTCGGCGCATGTTCGAGGCGGTTGGTCATGCGGTCAGCCGGCTCATACGCATTCGTTATGGAGCCATGGTGTTACCGCGGGGTCTCAAGAGAGGCGCCTTTGTTGAACTGGACGAGCAAGATATTTGGGCCTTGACCAGTGCGGCTGATCGTTCTGAGCGCCGCACTGATCCGCGCGTGCCAGCCGATGGTCAGGATGCGGCCATAAGTCAAACCCAGACTCGCCCAAGCCGAGGCCCGCGCCGAGGCCCGAGGTCTCGCGGCGGTCAGCAACCTTTTCAGGGCGCTGCCCCCGGAAGCGGTGTGCGTCCGTCAGATAATTCCCAGCTTCATGAGCATGATGATCAGGCCGAAAGTGCGGGACCGCACGAGTTCCAGCCGCCGGACTACATTCGCGGTGCGACCGGCTCGGCGCCTGGCAACAACGCCAACCGGGGCGGCCGTAATGCCGGTAGCGGCAAGGGGCGTGGCGCGCGCGGTGGCAGTTTCAGTGGCTCCCCTGGCTTAAGAACAAATTCAGGCTCAGGGGCACCAAAAAGCCCCAATGCTGGGGGCAGAAATCAGAACCGGCGCGAAGATCGTGGCCCAGGCGTTGACCGTCAAAGTGACTCGGTGCAGCCCGACCCGATGAAAACTTCGTTTGGCTACATTGGTGCGGATACCTTCACCCGGCAACGCCAGGCACAAGGGCCGCGCCGTGGTAACGGCGGCGGTAGTACAGGTGGCAATCGCAACTCAAACCGCAGTGGTGGCAACCGTGGCGGTAACCGGTAAGCCCCAGCAGCAGCTTGTAATGACCTGACGGTGTCAGGGCAAATGCGGTCATTGCATGCGTCCGCAGGTTAAAATCGAGGGTTGTATTCATTTCGAATATCTCAAAAAATCTCAAGGCTAAGGAAAGCACATGGCAATCGAACGTACTCTCTCCATCATCAAACCAGACGCTGTGGCAAAAAACGTCATCGGTCAAATCTACGCACGCTTTGAGGCTGCAGGCCTGAAAGTGGTGGCTGCCAAACTGGCGCACCTGTCACGCGGCGAAGCCGAAGCTTTTTATGGCGTCCACAAAGAGCGCCCTTTCTTCAAAGACCTGGTCAGCTTCATGATCTCTGGCCCCGTCATGATTCAGGCGCTGGAAGGCGAAAACGCCATTTTGAAAAATCGCGATCTGATGGGCGCAACTGACCCCAAGAAAGCTGCTGCGGGCACCATTCGTGCTGACTTTGCCGAAAGCATCGACGCCAATGCTGTTCACGGTTCGGATGCTGCAGAAACGGCCAAGGAAGAAATCGCTTTCTTTTTCCCTGGCATGAATATCTATTCACGCTGAATGACCCCCACGCTTGTCGCCTTGCGTACCGCGCTGCCCCCCGAGGGGGCTAATTTTCCCAGGGGCGGCCCGCCGGAAAATGGCTTGGATGCTTGCGATGATCGTCTACTACCGTAGACCACGGCCACAAAAATGACAGTCAACCTCCTTGATCTTGATTTGGATGGTTTGGCTGTGTTTTGTGAGAGCCTGGGCGAAAAACGCTATCGGGCCACCCAGCTTTTTCGCTGGATTCACCAAAAAGGCGCGACCGACTTTGACCAGATGACCGATCTGGCGAAGTCGCTGCGTGACAAGCTTCCCTCATCTGCCTGTATTGAGGCGTCCAAGGTGGTGTCCCGCCACGATTCAGCTGACGGCACGATCAAATGGCTGTTTGATGTGGGAGCAGGGGACGTCATTGAGACGGTTTTCATTCCTGAATCTGATCGCGCAACGCTTTGCATTTCGTCTCAGGCAGGCTGTGCGGTAGGCTGCAGGTTTTGCTCTACCGGTCATCAAGGCTTCAGCCGCAACCTGACAACAGCCGAGATTGTGGCGCAGTTGTGGTTTGCAGAGCACACCTTGCGGCGCGAGTTCAAGCGCGATGAGCGCATCATCTCCAACGTGGTGATGATGGGCATGGGTGAGCCGCTGCAAAACTATTCGCAATTGCTGCCAGCGCTACGTACGATGCTCGATGACCACGGTTACGGTTTGTCGCGCCGACGCGTGACGGTATCCACGTCTGGTGTTGTGCCGATGATGGATCGACTGGCACAAGACTGTGCCGTCGCCCTGGCCGTGTCCCTGCATGCGCCTTCTGACGCATTGCGCGACGACTTGGTACCCTTGAACAAAAAATACCCCATTGATGAGCTGTTGCAAGCCTGTGCCCGCTACCAGCTGGCAGCACCTCGTGACTTCATCACTTTTGAATATTGCATGCTGGAGGGTGTCAACGACACACCAGAGCATGCCCGGCAACTGATTGCCCTGATGCAAAAACACGCGCCCAATGGCCTGTCCTGCAAGTTCAACCTGATTCCTTTCAATCCATTTCCTGCCTCGGGTTTGAAGCGCTCTGGCATGGCTGCGGTCACTGCGTTTGCCAAAGTTTTACTGGATTCTGGCGTGGTGACCACTGTGCGAAAAACGCGCGGGGACGACATTGACGCGGCCTGCGGGCAGTTGGCCGGCGACATCCAGGATCGCACGGGTGCCAAGAAGCGCATGGCGTCACAGCGACAAGGTATGCTCAGCGGCATCAAGGTCGTGGTCGCCGAAGGAATGGGCTTATGAGATTTTCCGGTATTGTTTTGTGGGCTTCAATGTGCTGGATGTCTGTTGTCCTGGCCGGATGTGCCACCAGTCAATACGCCGCCAACCAAGCCACCTACCAGGCGGATATCGTGACGGAGTCAGATGAGCCTGACAATCGTCGGCGCGCACGTTTGCGGCTGGAGTTGGCCAGTGGATATTTCGATCAGGGCCAGACCAATGTGGCGCTCGACGAGCTCAAGCAGGCGCTGGTGGCCGACCCCACGTACGCGGATGCGTACAATTTGCGCGGTCTGGTGTACATGCGTTTAAACGACCTGACTCTGGCAGAAGACAGCTTCAAGCGTGCGCTGACCTTGGTTCCACGCGATGCTGGTGCGGCCCATAACTACGGCTGGTTTTTGTGCCAGCAGGGGCGGTACGCTGAATCCACGCAGTGGTTTGGTCGCGCCATTTCAAACCCGACATACCGGGAGCAATCCAAGAGCCTGATGACACAAGGCTTATGCCAGGTGCGTGCTGGTCGGCTTCCGGAAGCAGAGCAAAGTCTGACCCGATCCTATGAACTGGATGCAGGCAACCCGCTTACCGGCTATAACCTTGCTCGTCTCCTGTTCGAGCGTGGCGAGCTTGTGCGGTCTCAGTTTTACACAAGCCGCCTGAACAACAGCGAACTCGCCAATGCCGAAACTCTATGGCTTGGGGTCAAGATCGAACAGCGGTTGAATAATTCCGATGCAGTGCAGCAGTTGGCCGGTCAGTTGAAAAAGCGTTTTGGACAATCCAAAGAGGCTGCTGCATTTGATCGGGGAGCTTTTAATGAGTGAGCTTCAAAACCCTTCAGCCGATGAGCAAGGTCGTCGGGCTGAACACCCTGAATCAGCATTGCAGCAAGGTGCGGGCGAGCTTTTAAAGCAGGCCCGTGAGGCCGCTGGCCTTCATATTGCTGCTTTGGCGGTGCTTCTCAAAGTACCCGTGAAAAAACTCGAAGCACTTGAAGCCGACCGCATGGACTTGCTGCCGGATGCTGTTTTTATTCGTGCTTTGGCGTCAAGTGTGTGCCGCACGCTCAAAATTGACGCTTCCCCTGTCCTGGCACGGTTGCCGCGAATCGATGCGACAAAGCTGACATACCAGGGTTCGGGCATCAACACACCATTTCGCTCGCCGGGTGACGGGCCCGGCCCCAGCTTTTGGGCCCAGGTGTCGAGACCAGCGGTGCTTGCTGGTTTGGTGTTGTTGCTGGCTGCCTTGGTGCTTATCTTTCTGCCCTTCATCAAAACGAATTTGAACGAAGTCAAATCACAGGCCACAGATCCCCGCGCGACTCCTCCAGTGACAGCCGGCAGCACAGCCTACACGGGTGCTGGAAAAACTGCGACTTCATCCCTGCCGATTGCCGTTCCTGCGGCTCCCATGTCACCGACGGCTTCCGCCGATGTGGCCACCCCCGCACAAACAGGATCTGGCACGTCCTCTCCTTTTAAGGCGCTGACAGCGGGTATGGAATCGCCCACATTTGTTGTCACGCCCAAGCCCCCAACAGATACCGACGTGATTGTGTTCACAGCCAAAGGCCAGTCATGGGTGGAAGCAACTGATGCCACGGGGCAGGTTGTGCTGCGTCGGGTGCTCAATGCCGGTGAAACTACCGGCGCGTCGGGTGTTTTGCCTTTGAAGGTGGTGATAGGCAGTGTCAATGAGACGCAGGTACAGATTCGCGGCAAGGCGTTTGATTTGAATGCAGTTGCCAAAGACAATGTTGCCCGATTTGAGGTGAAGTAAATGCC
>CAMARI010000069.1 GCA_945860515.1 Polaromonas sp. YR568 | reverse complement strand
ACGCTCATCCCCCTCACGCGGCGGCTCACCGCCTGCACGGGACATGATGCGGTCAAACGCAGCCAGGTCAGCTCGCGCAACGCGGCTGCGAAAGTAATCTTCTGCATCCAGCGCGGCCAGCTTTTCAGCAGCCGCCATGGCTACAAACTGGTTGATGCTGGTGACGTCGCGTTCGCACGCAAGCTCAATGCCAGTCTTTGTCTCCGAGATACTCATGATGAAACAGACCGCCGTGACGCCCCCAAACCCTGTGCGATGAATGTCAATACCAAGGCATTGAGTGAAACCCCTTCGGACTTGGCGCGCATGGTCAATTGCGCGTGGACGGTTTTGGGCACACGCACCACAAACTTGCCCGAAGCCACTCCGCCGCTGCCAGACTGGGGCACGGGCAGCTTGTTGGCTTTCAGGGCGGCAATGGTGGCCTGTAGCGCATCAGCGCCATTGGCAATTGCTTCCGCCACCGTCTCACCGTCTGAAATACATTCAGCAAAATCTGGATAAGAGATCAAAAAACCGCCGCCGTCCTCGATGCTTAGGGGCTTGATTTCAAATGGATAGTCAATCAGTTGCTTCATGGTGCAGTTCCTTCCATTAACTCGATGAATTTACGGACGTATATCGGCTTGATGGGCCGATGCGCTGGCAAAGAAAGCGTACGTCCATCGCTGCGAACAAACACGCAATGGCTGCTCTTGTCATGCCGCCAATCAACACCGTGCTGGCGCGCCACTGTTTGCAATTGGGCAATATGCCAATCCAGCGGGTTGCGCCGCACTGCATTCAACAGTTTTGCGGCCGTATTCATCGGTAAATGATACTACAGGCAGGATCATTTCATCTGCCATTCATCTGACTTCAAGTACCAGGCAAACGTAGGGGCACATAGCGTCGCCGTTAGACTTTTAGTCCATCTGGTTTTGGCCTACTGCACAGCGTCATAATGACCAATCGATAACCGTTGGGCGAGACTTACCATCAGGCTTGAACCCATCAACGTTTTACCGCAATCCATTCAAGGACAAACCCATGTCTTGGCTAGAAAAACTTCTCCCCCCAAAAATCACACCCACCGACCCGACCGAGCGCCGCAGCGTGCCCGAGGGGTTGTGGATCAAATGCCCGAGTTGTGAGGCAGTGCTGTACAAAACTGATCTGGAGAAAAACCAGAATGTCTGCCCGCAGTGCAGCCATCATCACCGGATTGGCGCACGGGCCCGGCTGGATGCGTTTTTAGACCCGGAAGGCCGCTATGAGCTGGGGCAAGAAGTCATCCCGGTTGACCCGTTGAAGTTCAAAGACAGCCGCAAGTACCCAGAGCGGCTCAAAGATGCGCTGGAGACCACAGGCGAGACAGACGCACTGATTGTGATGGGCGGGGCAGTTCACAGCATTGGCGTGGTGGCGGCCTGCTTTGAGTTTGACTTTATGGGCGGCAGCATGGGCAGTGTGGTCGGTGAGCGCTTTGTGCGCGGCGTACACACGGCGATTGAGCAAAAAGTACCGTTTATCTGCTTTACCGCCACCGGTGGCGCACGCATGCAAGAAGGCTTGCTGAGCCTGATGCAAATGGCCAAAACCAATGCGTCGCTGACGCGCCTGGCCCAAAAAGGCTTGCCCTACATCAGTGTGCTGACCGACCCGACCATGGGCGGCGTGTCGGCTGGCTTTGCGTTTTTGGGTGATGTGGTGATTGCCGAACCAAAGGCGCTGATTGGCTTTGCAGGGCCTCGAGTGATTGAATCGACGGTGCGGGTGACTTTGCCTGAAGGCTTTCAGCGCGCCGAGTTTTTGCAGACCAAGGGCGCGATTGACTTTATCTGCGACCGCCGCGAGCTGCGCAAAACCATCGCATCAACGCTGGCCATGCTGCAAAAGCAGCCTGCCGATGCGGTGGATTAACCGACATTGACCGCTATTTTTTAATAGCTTTTCGCGGCCATAGCCATTAGCCTAGAGGACTAAAAACATCTAAGACAGGCGATTTTTAGTGTTTTCAGGCACTTTTGGACTTTATTTTCTTCCAACCCTTTTTCAAACCCGCTGCAAGCACTTTTCGAGGCATTTCCCATGTCTGACACGCTCAAGCTGTCTAGCCTTCCACTCTTTCCCCTGGGCAGCGTGCTCTACCCTGGTGGTTTGCTGCCGCTGCGGATTTTTGAGGTTCGCTACCTGGACATGATTGGCAAGTGCCACAAAAACGGCGCGCCGTTTGGTGTGGTGTCGCTGACGGCAGGCTCTGAAGTGCGCAAAGCCCAGTCTGACAAACCCACCGGTCAACCCACGGGAGACGGGTTTGCGGTAGAAGAGTTTTGCGCGACCGGCACGCTAGCCACGATTACCGAGTTTTCAGCACCGCAGCCAGGGCTGATGGTGATCCGGTGTGTGGGAGCTCAGCGCTTTAGGATCAGCAACCGCGAAAAACTCAAGCATGGCTTGTGGATTGCCGATGTGGAACGCGTCGATAACGACATGGACGTGACGGTGCCAGACGATCTGAAGGCCTGCGCCAATGCGCTGGGCAAGCTGATCAAAAGCCTGCAGCAGCGCAGCATTCCGGAAGACCAGATGCCTTTGACGCCACCCTACCAGCTGGACGATTGCGGCTGGGTGGCCAACCGCTGGTGCGAGCTGCTACCGCTGCCGCTGGAACTCAAACAGCGTCTCATGGAACTTGACAATCCGCTGGTGCGGCTGGAACTGGTGAGCGATATTCTGGAACGGACCGGCATCGCACTTTAAACCGGCCTTAGTTCTGGGCTTTGTATTCCGGTAAATGGCTGGATAACCAGGCCCGCACATCGTGGCTGGAAGGCGCCGGTCCTGCCGACTCAATCCACTGAAGCACGCCGTCAATCGCCACCGCTTGCTGGCCTGATGTTTTAGCCACGCGCAGCTTGGGGTGCTGGGTTGGTTCGGTCGTTTCGTCATCAGCCAGCAGCTCTTCAAACAACTTTTCGCCGGGGCGCAGGCCTGTGTACGACAAGGGAATGTCCTGCTCGGTCTTGCCCGACAGGCGAACCATCATGCGTGCCAGGTCGGCGATTTTCATCGGCTCGCCCATGTCCAGCACATAAATTTGGCCTGTAGAGCCCATCAGGCCGGCCTGCAACACCAGACGCGCGGCTTCAGGAATCGTCATGAAATACCGCACGATGTCAGGGTGGGTCACGGTTATCGGTCCGCCCTTGGCAATTTGCTCAGTAAACAGCGGCACGACCGAACCGCTGGAGCCCAGCACATTGCCAAAGCGCACCGAGACGTAAGAGGTGGCCGGGAATTCGATCGCGACACTTTGCACCACCAGCTCGGCCATGCGCTTGGTAGCGCCCATGATGTTGGTTGGGTTCACGGCTTTGTCCGTGGATATCAGTACAAACTTTTGCGCACCGCATTCACCCGCAATGCGCGCGGCATGCAGCGTGCCCAAAATGTTGGTGCGAATCGCTTCAATCGCATTGTGCGACTCCATCAACGGCACATGCTTGTAGGCCGCCGCGTGAAGGAAAACCGACGGTTTGTACTGCAGGGCAATGGCCTGCAGCCTGTCCAGTTCACGAACATTGGCGGTGTAGTACAGGCCTTGCATTTGCGAATGCGATTCGCGCAGTTCCTGCTCCAGCTTGTAGACGGCAATTTCAGAAGAATCCACACACACCAGCCGCGCCACGCCCAGCCGGGCAATCTGGCGGCACAGCTCGGAGCCAATTGAGCCGCCCGCCCCCGACACAAAGACGGTTTGACCAGAAAACAGCGTGGCCAGACCCTGAACATTCAGCTCGACGGCCTGCCTGCCCAACAGGTCTTCCAGCTCAATTTTGCGCGGGCTGCTGCCGTCATTACGCAGCCATTCGTCGGGGCGGGGCATCGTCAGCAGCGTCAACCCTGCCTGGGTAGACTGCAACAGCACATCGCGGCGCTCATCCGAGCCTGGGGGGCTGGCAATCAGGGCCGTGGTGGCGCCTGTGGATCTCGCCATCTCAACCACCGAACTGGGCAGACCCAGCACAGGAATCTGGTTCAAATACGTGCCCTGCTCCGCTGCCAGCGGCGATGCAATGCCCACGCAATGCCACTGGGCTGATCTTTTGAGCGCGCGCAACGCATCGGCAGCATCTTTGAGTGAACCCACGATCAGCAGAGGCTTTGAGCTGTCGCTCGGCTTATGGTGTTCAGTCAAGGTACGCCAGCCTGCGCGTGCAGCGCCCAGCATGACCAACACCAGCAATGGATGAATGAGCAGCACAGAGCGCGGAAAAAAAGGCACGCGCAGCATCAAGATAACCGTCGCTGCCAACACACTCGAAAGTAAGACACCCCAGCCTAGCTGGCGCAGCTCTGGCAAGCCAATATAGCGCCACACCTGCCGATAAACCTTGGCGATAGCGAGCCCGACGATAAAGCAAGGCAGCATCCAGCGGGTGCTGCCAAGCGCCATGGCGGCAAAATTATCCGGAATTTCGAAGTTAAACCGCAGCCAAAATGCGGTCCACCAGGCCAGGCACACCAGCACGATGTCAATGGCCCCAAATAGCAAAACCTCTTTACGCAAACGCATGACTCTTCTCACCCATTGTCAAGGCGTGACGCAGATGATCCATCACACGGTCTTGCTCTGTCTCGCTCAGGTTAGAGCCAGATGGCAAACAGATACCCGCCTGAAAAAGATGGGCCGAAACATCCATGCCCGGCGCATGTGCAAAGTAGGGTGCGCCATGAAATAAGGGCTGTAAGTGCATCGGCTTCCATACCGGCCTGGCTTCAATCAGATGGCGCTCCAGCGCTTTCATGACATGCCGACATTTCTGGCTGGCATCGGGTCCGGTCAAAGTAAAACAGGTCAACCAGCGGGTTGAATGGTAGCCCTCAGGCTCGGGCATCCAATGTATTTGCGCCAAGTCGGCAAACGCTTCTTGGTAGCGTTCAAACACGCGCCTGCGCTGCACAACACGCTGCTTTAACACGCGCAACTGGCCCCTGCCAATACCGGCCAGCACATTGCTCATGCGGTAGTTAAAACCCATTTCAACATGCTCATAATGCGCAGCGGGCTCACGCGCTTGCGTGGCCAGCTTTCGGGCCCTCACCACCAGATCCGGGTCATCCGAGACAAGCATGCCGCCGCCGGATGTGGTGATGATCTTGTTGCCATTGAAAGAATACACAGCAATACGGCCAAACGTACCACTTGATTTGCCTTTGTAGGTGGCTCCTAATGACTCGGCGGCGTCCTCAAGAACGGGTACGCCATAGCGCTCACAAATCGGTAGCAGTGCGTCCATATCAGCGCTTTGGCCGTAAAGATTTACCAAAATCACGCAAGCAGGTAGTCGGTTGTCACGTTTGGCCCACTCAAGCGCTTGCTCAAGAGCGGCAGGAGACATGTTCCAGGTGCTTGGCTCTGAATCAATGAAAACAGGCCGGGCACCACAATACAAAATCGGGTTGCAACTGCCAACGAAAGTCAGAGAGGAGCAAAAAACCGTATCGCCGGATTTGACGCCCAAAAGTAGCAACCCTAAATGGATGGCCGCTGTTCCTGAACTGACGGCTGCAGCATGGCCGACGCCAACATGGCTTGCCAACTCAGTCTCAAACGCATTGACGTGGGGACCCATGGGTGCTATCCAGTTGCTTTTGAAAGCCTCGTCGACAAAAGCCGTTTCTTCATCGCCCAAATGCGGTGAGGACAGCCAGATGCGCTGGGATAACTCGCGCCGGAAAATCACATCAACAGGCTTGACGTCGGTGTCAAGCACAGGCAAGTGGTCAATTTGATGCGCGTCCATGACGCGCAGCACGTCGGCAGCATCAGCAGCCTCGTTAACAGTGATGGGGCGCGATACCGGTAACGCACCCAGGAGAGACGCGTCGACAAAACCCTTCAAAATCGCTCTGCGCAAATCGCCATCTGTCAGGGTCCGAACCAGGGTACCGTCTTTATCTATCATCAGCAAAATGCCGCGCCCTGCTAAATCCATGCGTAAAAGTGCATCGCGCAAACACATTTCTGGCTGGACACACAGCAGTTCTAGCTCTTTCGGACTCATAAGATTTTCCTAGCCGGAACCCCGGCATACGTACCAGACTCTAAAAGATGGGTATTGACCACAGCACCAGCGCCGACTGTCACATCATCACCAATGACGATATAGGGGAGCACGACTGCGCCACTGCCAATCAGGACGCGCTGACCGATCTTGGCGTACCCCCCCAGACTGGTGTTTGGCGCGATGTGCGAGAACGCGCCAACTTCAACATCATGGTCAACCACTGCGCCGTGGTTGACGATGACGCCCATGCCTACGACCGCCATTGGCCCCACGACTGCACTGGCAGCCACAAAGCACCCCGCTGCAATGCTGCTAAATTGAGAAACGCTGGCTACGGGATGAATCACAGACACCAGACGTTCATGCCCCCAGGCGCTGGCTTCTTTTTCCCGTGCCTGGTTGTCGCCGATGGCGATGTGGATCTCCGGGTCCAGAGCCATTGCGGTATCGGCATCAAGCAAACGGATCCCGGGTAATAGCTCGCTTTGCGCAGAAGGCATGCGGTCCGACGCATGGATGCTGTCCCAACGATGGGTGAGCATCGCGGCTTCAGCAACCACACGGCCGTGACCGCCCGCACCGAAGACGATCAGCGGTGCCGGGCTACGCAGTGGCTGGGATGGAGGCATGATCTCAAAAAAAGCAGGTTTGAATTCAGTAGGTATTGCACTTGTCAAGGACGGATCGATCCAGTGACAAAGTGGTCAGGTAGCTGGCAATACGCGGCGCAGTGCGGCCATCACCATACCTATTGTCACACGGTACTTTTCCAGCCGACAGCGCATGGGCAATCGCCTTTTCAATCGAAGCAACATCTGTGGTCACGTCCTTCACGTTAGCGTTTCTCTCGCGCAGATGCTGCCTGGCGCCCAGATTGACAACCGGTGTTCCAAAACAAGCTGCTTCAATAATACCTGCCGATGAGTTGCCGATCATCGCTGCGCAGTGCCTCATGGCGGCGCTGAACAAGGCTCTGTCCATATGCGCGAGGCGCTGTGAGCCTGGGGGTAGCCCTAGCTCAGTCAATGCACGAAGAATATCGCCTGAGCCGGCATCAGAATTGGGCTCAAGCCAGACGACGGGCAAACCGGTATTTTTTAGCGCTCCTAGAATTTGAAGCGTTTGCGAATACGCATCCATCGCTTGCTGGACCACCGGATGAAAAACCACCAGCAAAAAAGCCTGCGCCTGCGGCAGGTTCAATGCCCTCTGGCAGTCAGCCAAAGACAGGCTGGCAGACGCAACAAGGCCATCGAGGCCAGGCGCACCAGTGACGTGTACAAGCTCGGGACGTTCCCCCATCCGGATCAGGCGATCCCTTGACTCGTTTGTTGCCACCAAATGGTAATGACTGAGCTTGCTGATGGCGTGCCTGACAGGCTCGTCGACTGTGCCGGAACGTTCGCCTCCGTGAATATGCACACACACAATACCCAGATGCAAAGCCGCAATCGCCCCAGCCAGCATTTCACCGCGATCACCCAGCAACAGCAAGATGTCGGGTCGCTCGCGTTGCAATAAGTCCGTCATCCCTATCAGGCACTCGCCGACCGCAGTTGACATGCTCTGCGGTGTGCGGGTTTTAACGTCAACAGCGACCTCACCGCAGATGCGCAAGCCAGCAGAACGAATATCGTCAACAGTATGGCCAAAGCTAGGCTCCAGGTGCATGCCAGTCACGGCAACACTGAGGTCAGATATCGGGCCAAGCCACTCAAGCGTGGACTTCATCAAGCCAAAGTCGGCACGGGTACCGCTGAGATAAATGATTTTTCGGAGTTGGATGTTAGAGGCACTCATAGAGCCGGTCGCTCAATCAGTTGGTCCCATTGCAACACCGAACCTGCGGCAATACTCACACGTGCCGATTGGCCCATTACACGCTGCATATCGCGCGGCGCGATACCGGTTGCTGGCCGACGGCAAATCAGCATGCGCGCAGTGATGACCTCACCTGCAGCAATATCAATCGCAGCCACAACGCTGCGCCTGGCAACGCGCGCTGTGTCTCGCTCTTCTGGCAAAGGCACTTTGACGCCGTCGCCCAGCATGGCGCTGACGCGCCGAATACCCTGCACCATGCGCAAAAATTCGTCGGGCTCCAGTGATGCGCTGTGGTCAGGGCCGGGCAGGTGCCGGTCTAAGGTCAAATGCTTTTCAATCACAACGGCACCCAGTGCAACGGCGGCCAGTGGCGCTTCAATGCCTAAGCTGTGGTCGGAGTAGCCGATAGCCATCTTTAATTCCCGTGCCATGCTCTGCATCGCCAGCAGGTTCAGTGTTTCATCGGGTGCTGGGTAAGCCGACGTGCAATGCAGCACCACAACATCACGCAGATGGCCGCGCGCGGCACTGACCCACGCCACGGCTTCAATAATTTCATTCATCGTCCCCATGCCGGTAGACATGAGCAAAGGCAATTGCGTCGCTGCTGCATGTTCCACCAGTGCGCGGTGCGTCAACTCACCCGATGACAGTTTCAGACGCTTGACGCCCAGCTTGACCAGCATGTCCACCGCACTGATTGAAAACGGTGTAGAAAAAAACTCAATGCCAATCACATCACAATGCACCTTGATTTTCTGGTGATGGTCTTCAGACAGTTCGAGCCGCTCCAGCATGGCATACTGATCTTGGTCGCCCGTCTGACGCGCCTGGTATTCGGCGGTAGGCGCGCCGCGCACCACCAGATCCTCCGCCCGAAAAGTCTGGAACTTGACCGCATCGGCGCCGGCTTTTTTAGCGGCATCGCACAACTGCAAAGCCCTAGCCACATCACCGTTGTGGTTCACACCGGCCTCGGCGATGACGAAAACGGGCAGTGCTGTTGAAGTCATGTTCCGGAGCCCTTGTTCAGCTTGTACCGGTGGTACAGCCACTCGGCATATTCGAAATCATCCAGGTCATCAATGTCGACCGATTTCCAGTGCGGCATCAGGTAGATGCCCAGCGCAACGCTCCATAAGCCTTCAATCGCCGCTTGCGCCAAAGCCGCACGCTGCCAAACGTAAATGGAGCCGTTCAGCGCATACACCTCAGGCGAATCCTGCCGCCTGGTACTGCCCTGCCCCTTGCACAGCGACAGCCGGCCATCTGAATCGCGCTCCAGCATGTTGAAGTAAGGGTTGTCTTGCGCTTCGCGCACGCTGACGGTCAGCGGCATGTCCGGGCACGCGTTAAGGGCTTGAGAGATGTCCTGCGCCACGCGCAGCGGCGAGGTGGGCTGCAAATCGACGATGCGGGCGATGGATTGGCCGTCCGACTCCAGATGCCGCACCAGATGCTCAATCACGGGTAGCTTGGCAGCCGTGTCACTGGCCAACTCGGCGGGCCGCAAATAGGGCACCAGGGCACCGGCAGCGCGGGCTATGTCCGCAATGACGACATCATCAGTGGACACCACGATGGCATCAATGGCCGGGCAAGCCCGGGCCTGCTCAATAGAGTGGACGATCAAGGGCTTGCCCGCAAACAGGCGGGTATTTTTGCCGGGTAAACCTTTGCTACCACCGCGGGCACAAATAGTGGCGATGGTCTGGCCTTTGGTGTTGGCGTCGGTCAAGCCGGGCGTCATAGGGCGAGAAATTGCCGCAATATGCCCAGCCCAGCCGTCGCACTTCTTTCGGGGTGAAACTGGCAGCCATAAAGGTTGTCACGCGCCACCACGGCGCAAATGCGGACACCGTGGTAACTGGTGTCTGCCAGCCTGTGCTTTTCATGCGTCGGCACGGGTGCAAAAGAATGCACGAAGTACACCGGCTCGCCCCGAGCCAGGCCAGAAAGTGGCGTGCCTTCCCATGAAACGCGGGATTGACCAAGTTGAAGCCCGCTCCAACCAATATGCGGAATCCGAAGGCACTTGCCATCTGGTGCCAAGGCCGGCACAGGCTGCACGCGGCCAGGGATCAAACCCAGCCCAGGGTGGCCCGCATGGCCGTCGCTGTGCTCTTCGCCCACGTCAAACAGCAGTTGAGCGCCAACACAAATACCCATAAAAGGTCGTTCGGTAGCCGCAAAGCGTTTCACCAGATCATCGAAGCCACGCAGCCGCATCTCATGCATTGCGTCGCCAAATGCGCCGACGCCAGGCAGCACCATGCGGTCAGGCAACTCGACAACCTCACTGGCCTGCGCCGCCACGCGAACCGTCGCCCCAGAATGCTCAAGCGCGCGCGCCACGTTGAGCAGGTTGCCGATACCGTAGTCAAGGACAGTCACCTGCAGCGCATTAGGCGATGTCACAGCCGAACCTCCAGGCCCTGTGCAGACGCCTGCTGTTTGATCTGCGGCAAGGTGGTGCGCTGCCAATGCAGGGCATCGGCAATGGCAATACCTGAAGCACCCACATCACTGGCACGTTTGAGGTCAAGCGCATCACCAAAACCACCGCTGATGATCACCGGCACATTGACCCTTCGGTTCACCGCCTCAAGCAGCTCAATATCGAGCCCCTTGCGGGTGCCCTCCTGGTCTACTGCCGTGAGCAAGACTTCACCTGCGCCGCGACCCACGGCTTCGTCAATCCATTCGAGCACATCGCGCCCGCTGTGTTCACGGCCATTGTCGGTGTAAGCCTCCCAGCGCCTGGGGCCGGTACGCTTGGCCTCGACCGACAAAACCATGCACTGTGCGCCGAAGCGCTGTGCGACCTCGGAGACCAACTCAGGCCGGGCAATCGCTGCGGTGTTGATGGCAACCTTGTCAGCCCCCGAGCGCAGCATAGTGTGCACGTCGCTCAAGGTGCGAATACCACCGCCAACCGTGATGGGGATGTAGATCTGGTTGGCTGCGCGCGCAATGATCTCGGACAGCGAATTGCGCTGGTACAGGCTGGCCACAATGTCCATGAACACCAGCTCGTCCGCACCGGCTTCGTAGTAACGCAGCGCAAACGCATGCGGGTCGCCCACCACACGCAAGCCCTCCAGCCGAATGCCCTTGATCAGATTGGGCCCCTTGATATCGAGCCGGGGAATGATGCGCAAACCTGCCATGTGGGCGATTCAGCCGCCGAAAACGGTGTGGCGCAGCTTCCACTGGTCTGCTTCTCGCTTCCATAGGTGCGGCGAGCGAAAGTTGTCAGCCAGGCGCATAAAGTAGGCGCGGTCCATCACAGGACTTTCAAACATCTGACTGGCCTTGGGAAACTCTTTGGCCGGAATGCTCAGGTAGCGAAAGATTTCCTCTGCAAAGCGCTCAGGGAACTCGCCATCGTAGCGACGTACCAGCGCCACGCCCTCGTCGCGTGTGATGTCGCCAGAGCGAATTTCCTGCGCTGCATCGTAAGTAGCACGGCCAATGCCGAACTTGGTGATGGTGGTGTAGTAGTGGAAGTCATCGATGCGGTCATCTATGCTGTTGTACTTGCTGTAAGTGCCTGGCGTACGTTCGGGTGAGGCCTCAAAGCCGCCGTGCTCCACCGCGTAGTAGTAGCAGCTTTGCGGATGCCACTTGAGGTAGTAACCAAGGTAATGCACCTCAACGTTTTTGCGCTGGATTTGCTCCGGGTCGGCGGGCAGGTAGGGCAGCAGGTCCTGCTCTTCAAGACCATAGTCATCGTAAAGACTTTTGACGGATGTGCCGCCGAGGTAGATTTCAGATTTATTGGCAGCCGTGAAATAAGACCAGTCGCGCTGGGCACTGCTGGTGTCGCCAATCGGATTGCCGTATTCAGCTTCGTTTTCTCCGTAGACCACAAACGGAATATCGTGCAACAAAGCCATGCGCGGAGCCAGTGATTTTTGCCCGAACATAAAGGCCTGAAATGGATGAAACAGGTTGTCCACTGCCAGCCGCGTGAGCAGCCTGTGCACTCGTCCATTGGGCGTCATCAGGTAATTGTCAAAGCCCGCATGCAGCCAGGACTGAAAATTTTTAAAACCCCAATCGGTGTGGATGTGGGGTGCCCAGGTCACCGTGAGCGGATGCATGTTGAAACGGGTCTTGAGCACATGCGAGGCGTAAAAACTGTCTTTGCCGCCAGAGCCCGGCAGCAGACAGTCGTAACCCGATGTGCTGCGAAATTTATCGCACAGCACGGCCAGCTGGTCCTCGCGTTCTTTCCAGTCAATAGCGCTGCTTTTTTGGCCGACGCCCGTGGTGCCGGCACCGTGCTTTTGTTCGGCAAAGCGGCAGGCATCGCACACACCGGCATCGTCAAACGCAATCGTCGCTTTTTTGCTGGCTTTGGTGTGCTGGTACTCGACCGCTGAGTTGGGCCGCTGGTTGGAGATCACGCACTTTTTGCAGAAATGCACATAACGCGGCAAACCGTACATCACACGGGCTTCATCATCACTGGCTTCAAAGGCCGAAAGATCAACAGCAGAAGGATTGGGAATGAGTGACATAGGAGCCGGAAATGACAGAAAAAAGAGGGTGAAAGCCGTGCGCGCCAAGGGCGCAGAGTCAAGCTGGATTATAGAAGCCCGCCAATAACAGCCAACACTTGTGCTGTTGCGGGCAAGACGTGCTGCGCAGCGCGACGCGGCGCCACGACCCAATGGTTCAAAGCCTGCAAGAAAGGCGAGGCAGGGCCAAGCCGCACAGCCGCATCCGCAATCCCGTAGCGAGCCAGCGGCATGGCGGCGTCAAACACAGAGCCCAGCACCTGCAACAGTCGACAACCTGCCAAATGGCCTTCCAGACCAACAGTAGAACTCAGCGTGACCACCATGTCTGCCGCATGCAGCAGGGGTGCGAGCGGCCAATCTTGCCCGGTGAGAACGATGCGTGGGTCAACCGGAATGACCGGGGGGTGTTCGCCTGCTCTGGCGCGGATACACAGTACAACGTCATGGCGTGACAGTGCCCAATCCATCAGCAAGCCTAGCGCCTGAGCGGGAAGGCAGGGGTTGCCGCTACGGCCATCAAACGGATGTACCGAAGGCTCGACCTGGTTGGGCCAGAGCACAACCCGCTTGTCGGCCCAACCCCGTGCGTGCCGCAGTTGCTGACCTTGGGCAATCGCCGCTGCATCGTTGAGCGCATCAAATGCCGGGTTGCCTGTCACCACAACCTGCGCTTCGTGACGGCCCGAGCCGATGAGAAACTGCCTTACCGACTCGTTGAGCACACACACTTGGTCGGCATAGCTGACGTCACCAATCCACTTGACCTCGTCAATCGCAAACAAATCCACCACACAAACCGAAGGTATGCCAAGCTGGCCTGCCGCGACGATGGCCGCTCTTTCAGCGCGCGGTGAATTAGTCGCCACCACCAGATCAGGCCTGATTTT
>CAMARI010000068.1 GCA_945860515.1 Polaromonas sp. YR568 | reverse complement strand
AAAGCTTTTGGATTGCCTTCGAGGGTAGCCAGACCGGTCGATGCAGGCTGAGCGCCTTTGGGCAAGTCACGCCCTTGCAGCAGAGCAGGTGCGTACTTTTCAATGAACCGCGCCACGCCTTTGAGCACCACCCCGCCGGTGTATTCCCCTGCCATCGGCAGCAGGTCTTTGCCATGAATGCGGGTTTGCACATCGGCACGGCGCAAAATCGTGTTGACGTTTTGCTCGATAAAGTCGGGCTGGCCTTCTTCTACCAGCAAGATGCCGCGCTTGCCCGCGCAAAAGCGGGTGAACTCGTCGTCAATCAGCGGGTAGGTGATGTTCAGCACATACAGCGGCACGCGTGAGTTGCCAAAAGCATCGGCCAGGCCCAGCAGCTCCAAAGAACGCAGCACGCTGTTGTACAGCCCGCCTTGCATGACGATGCCAAAGTCTTGCGCGCCCTCGGCAAAAAACTCGTTGACCTGATGGTCCTGAATGAATTTGACCGCCGCTGGCCAGCGCTCGGTGATTTTTTCTTGCTCTTGCGCGTAGCTGGCGGGCGGCAGCACGATGCGATTGGTGTCGCGTTGCGGGTTGTTGATTGCGTCTTTCAGCGTGAACGTGGGTCGCTTGTTGGCCTTGGTGGCAAAGCGGCCATGCACGTGGCAGGCGCGAATACGCAGCTCCAGCATCACCGGTGTACGGCTGGCTTCCGACAGCTCAAAACCCATTTCAACCGCAGCAACAATACTCTCTAAGTTCGGGCGCGGGTCAATCAGCCAGACCTGCGACTTCATGGCAAATGCGTGCGAGCGCTCCTGCATGATGCTGGAACCCTCGCCGTAGTCTTCACCCACAATCAGCATCGCGCCGCCGATCACACCGCCCGAGGCCAGGTTGGCCAATGCATCAGAGGCGACATTGGTGCCCACTGTTGCTTTGAAGGTCACCGCGCCACGCAGCGGGTAGTTGACCGACGCCGCCAGCGTGGCAGCAGCAGTGGCCTCAGACGCGCTGTGCTCAAAATGCACGCCAAGTTCTTGCAGGATGTCGTTGGCATCGGTGAGCACATCCATCAGGTGCGAGATAGGCGCGCCCTGGTAGCCCGCCACGTACGACACGCCCGACTGCAAAAGTGCTTTGGTGACAGCCAGGATGCCCTCACCCCGAAACTCGTCGCCATCCCCCAGCCGCAGGGTTTGGACTTCTTTGGTAAATGATCTTTCAGCCATTTGAGCAATTTACTCAGACTGTCTGCCTGCGTCTAATGGAAAGATTGGATGCACCGTATTGGTTTGGTGAATAATTAGCAGCAACCCTAATGCTTTTTTTATATATACGACATGAACTTTCGCCAGCTTGATTTGAACTTGCTCAGGGTGCTGGTGGCCATCCACCGCACTGGCTCCGTCACGCTGGCAGGCAAGGCACTGGCCCTGTCGCAACCCGCGACCAGCAATGCCCTGGCGCGGCTGCGGGATTTTTTTGAAGACGAGCTGTTTGTGCGCGCGCCAGCCGGCCTCAAACCCACACGCCTGTGCGAGCAGCTGGCACCCGCTGTCATGGCGCAGCTGTCAAGCATGGAAAGTCTGGTCACCGGGCATGAGGAGTTTGATCCCGCAGGCAGCAAGATGCACTGGCAGCTGTCGCTGTCAGACTTGGGAGAAATGCTGTTTTTGCCAGAACTGGCGGGCGAGCTGCGCAAGCAGGCTCCTGATGCGAGGCTGGCCAATATTTCAGTGGCTGCAGCCCAGGTGGCTCCTGCGCTGGAAGCACGCGAGATTGACCTGGCCGTCGGCATTTTGCTGCCCAAACACCGGGGCATACGCACCGAGCTGCTGTTTCGTGAGCAGTATGTCGCGGTGGCCTCTCCGACCTGGCGACCTAACAAAGGACGCAGTGGCCCCACCCTGACGGCCCAGCAACTGGCCGAAGCCGCTTTTGTGGTTGCATCGCCAACCGCTACCTTTCACGGCAGCGTAGAGCAAATGCTGACCCGCATGAAACTACAGGACCGCATCGTGCTGCGAGCGCGACATTTTGGTGGCCTGCCAGAACTCGCCATGGGCTCGGACTTGCTGTCCATCGTTCCTGCGATGTACGCCAACAACTTGCGCCAGCGCTATGACTTCAGAGTCTGGAAAATTCCAGATGCCCCAAGCTACGAGGTGCGCATGGTCTGGCACAGCAGCACTGATAACGACAGCGCCCACCAGTGGATGAGGGCGCTGGTGCAGCGATTGTTTCAAAGACCTGTGCTCTAGAGTGTGTTGACCATCCAACGGGAGACTGGGGTAACCAACGATGAATCAATACAAAGTGAGTTATCTGAAAAATTCATGATCATTAACACTGCGTACTAGAATAAATTGAGATTCATGTTCAAAGAAAGGCTCAGGCCCAATGACGACACCCTCCTGGGTTGAAAAAACTGCATTTGAAGTCGCTAAAGCACTACAAAATCGCACTTTGACGGCTAAAAATTATGTGGCGGCTTGTTTGGAGCGGATCGACGATCGAGAACCAGAAGTACACGCCTTCGCTCATGTTGCACGCGACGCTGCACTGGACCGTGCCAAATGGCTAGACAGTCAGGCCATCCAGGGGGGTATGCATGGCTTGACTGTCGGGATCAAAGATGTCTTCGAGACCTACGACATGCCAACCCAAGGCGGGTCACGGGTATTTGAGGGGTATCAGCCCGTCCAGGACGCTGCCTGCATCGCCACATTGCGACGCGCTGGCGGCGTCATGCTTGGCAAAACAATCACGACCGAGCTGGCAACCTTTCCGACCAACGGGACGCGAAATCCTCTCAATCTGAACCACACGCCAGGCGGATCTTCATCTGGTTCGGCTGCTGCGGTAGCTTCTCGCATGGTGAGTTTCGCCACCGGTACACAAACCATGGGTTCGACCATTCGGCCCTGCGGCTATTGCGGCGTGACAGGCTACAAACCCAGCTATAACTTGATACCGAAGCGTGGCGTGTGGCCCAATGCGGATTCATGCGACACGATTGGCTTGGTGGCCCGGGATGTGCGTGACGTTGCTTTTTTCGCAGCGGAAATTGCGCGTTATCCAGCGCTATTGATCAGCGATGAAGCCATTGCCATGGACCATCAACTCACCATTGGGTTTTGCAAGACTTTTGAATGGGACCGAACTGATTCGCATATTCAAAATGCGTTTGCTCGCAGCGCACAAGTCCTGCGAAACGCTGGCGCCAAGGTGATTGAGATCAATCTTCCAGTGCCTTTTTCCCAAATGCTCAAAGCGCACACCACGGTCGTGCATTTTGAGATGAGCCGCGGCTTTGCCGACATCCTGGCGCGTCACGCACAACGGATGCGGCCTGAATTACTTGAGCGCAGTTTGGCGGGCTTAGAGGTGACGGGAGAGGAGTATCAAGCCGCTCAAGGGCTTGCGCGCCAATGCAGGCAGTCTTTTGACGATGTTTTGGGTGCTTGCGATGTTTTGTTTGTTCCCGCTGCAACAGGCGAGGCGCCCTTGGGCCAAGCGTATTCTGGCGACACATCCATGAACCAAGTCTGGACGCTGATGCACGGCCCTTGTGTGTCGGTGACAGCCGGGTTGGGGCCGAACGGCTTGCCGCTTGCCATGCAAGTGGTTGGCCGCATCGACGATGATGCCCGAACGCTGTTGGCCGCGCATTGGGTGCACACCCATCTGGCTCAACAAATGGCTTCCAGCTAAAACTGGGCGTATCTTCATCGTTGCTTCAACGAAGTTTAAAAAGGATTGACTGTGAAACTGTTTAAAAATTTATTCTTTTTCGTCGGAATTTTTTTGGTACAAATTAGTGCCTGGAGTCAACCCTACCCAAGCCAACCGATCAAATTGATCATGCCGTTCTTGCCTGGCACGGCCTCCGAGAATGCCGTTCGCTTGGTGTTGGACCGACTCAGTCAATCGCTCAAGCAGCCCATCGTCTTGGACAACCGACCCGGCGCAGGGTCAACTTTGGGGACCGATCAAGCGGCGAGGTCCACGCCAAATGGCTACACCTTGCTTGCCTCCTACAACAGCTCGATCGCGCCTGGCGCCCTGCTTTACAACAAGCTTGGCTATGACCCCGTCAAGGATTTCAAACACATTGCTTTGATTGGCGTATTCCCTCAGTTCATGCTGGTGCGAGCCGATCATCCGGCCAAAACCGTGCAAGACTTCATCGCGATGGTTCGGGCTAAGCCGGGGGCTGTGAACTACTCTTCGGCCGGTGTGGGCACCTCAGGTTTTTTAGCCGCTGAAATGCTCAAACAAGCCCTGAATTTGGACATGGTTCACGTGCCGTACAAAGGACCAGCACCTGCTCTTGCTGATTTACTCGGTGGCCGCTTGGATATGGTGTTCTCATCCAGTGCCGCTGCACTGGTTTCATCGGGCAATGTGCGTGTTTTAGCCGTGACAAGTGAGAAGCGACTCCCGGCTTTCCCTGATGTGCCAGCATTGTCCGAAATTGCCCCTAAGGTTCAAGCTGTTTCATGGGTTGGCATATCGGCTCCAGCGCAAACGCCTGCCGCCATCACCCTGCTTCTAGAAAAAGAAATACTGGCGATTTTGCAAAGCCCTGAGATGCGCAATAGGCTGTCAGAACCTGCACTTGGCATGACCTTAACGCCCATGGGTTCCGATCGGTTTTTGGACTTTATACAGTCCGAAATTAACCTGTGGTCGCCAGTGATCAAAGCAGCCAACATTTCACTCAATTAGTGACCCGTTGCCAACAAGTGTCCCGTTTTGACCAGGATTAAACACCCCTCGACACTGAAGGGCTGGTGCTGGCTCAGGTGGGGACTGCGAATCCAGCTTCCTTGACGGTAGCTTCCATGCTCATCGGAAAAGACACCTTCGACGACGAATATTTCCTCGCCGCCGAAATGTCGGTGGGGGTTGAAATAGGTACCTGGCGCCCACCGCACCATCGCGGTGTGTTTCGTTTGAAATTCAGACAAAGGCATGACCATCAGGCCTTCGACCATTCCGCGGTGCCACTGTGCCAGTGCGGTATTAACCACAATCCTATCGGTGTCCGCAGGATCAAGATGCCGCAGCTTGACGAACAAGGTACACCCTTCCTCCGAAAATGGCGCATGGCGGGAGCCCGGCGGGTTCTTCAAGTAAGTGCCAGGCCCGTAACTGCCAAAGTCGTCACCCAAGGTCCCATCAAGCACCAGAATTTCTTCTCCAAGTTCGTGCAAATGGGCGTCAAACCTCGCGCCGGCATCGTAGCGAACGATGGAAGTGGCCCGTGCGATTTCGCCGCCATCACGTTCCAGCAGTCTGCGGTGAACCTTCGGTGAGGGCGATGGCTGCCAGGGCAGCGACAGGCTGTCGACGACACACCGCTCTGAGAAGTCCGCATGTAGCGCTATATTTTTCATTTAAAACTCTGGGGCTGTTGCTTGCTTGAGCTGCGGCTTGCGACAAGCCCAATCACCGCAGATCTCCCTTTGTGGCCGTTACCCTCGGCCAGTTCCGTTTCGTAATCTTCAAGACTTTGAATGGCCAGAGAGCCAATCGCGTCTTGCAGCAATTGCGGCGTATACAGATGCGACAGCACCGAGGGCCCACCGGTGCCGTACTCGAGTTGCTTGGGCGTGTAGCCGAGCAACAGCAGACAGCCGCTTGGCTTTGGCGATGCCCATCTCTGATATGTCAAACGCATCCACATCATAGCCCTGCTTTGCCAACCAAACGCTGTGCGCCGTGCATGGCCTGATGGCACTCATTGCGCAGGGGCTGGATCCAGCAAGTATTGAATCGATGACCGTTAGCGTGCCGCCACCCTATGCGCCAATGATTGATCGAGAGCCTGCGTCGGCCAGCCGACTGGCCAGCATGGTAAGCGTGCGCTGGTAGCTGGCGCTGGCAGCTTTGCGGCCAGAGTTGCTGGACGACGTATCGCGCCATGTTTTCCCCAGCGATCGAGCGCTTCACGACTTTGCAGACAAAGTGCGTGTTGAGGCTTGTGCCACCCTTGACAAGGCGTACCCCTGGGCATGGCCTGCGCGTTTGTCGTTGGTGGCAAGTGGGCGGCCTCACGACATTCTTGTGAAGAACAGTGCAGGCGACCCCGATACCAACTTTGGTGTTGAAGAGGTCAGGGATAAGGCCAAGCGAATGCTCAAGCAGCATCCCGAAGTCAGCTTGGTGTCACTCGGGTTAGACGCTGCTACATCAGCCGATTCTCTGGCGCAGATTTGCCGCTACTTTCAAAAGATAAGGTTACGTGGCCTCCCAGTGGTAAAGCCGTTGCAGGGCCAGCATGTGTGATAAGTATGCATTTTAATTTTCCTCAATAGCAATGCCGAATGACTTAAATTCGGCAATGTCGGCTTCTAAGGCGATGGCCATGGGTTCTATCCATTGAGCGTTGACGCGGCGCTTGTTCGCAGCGAAAGACGCCGAGTTCAATTGGACAAGATCCATGCAATGCCTCTGCACGGCGTCCTTCATCGCGTAAGCAGGTACCAGTTCATCGACAAAGCCAGCCAGCAATGCGGATGCGGGTGTCAATGGAATACCCAGCGTCGTCGCGGCGTGAAATGGCGCTGACGCCAACTTTCTGCGACACACTTCGACTGCAAGTCGCGGCAAAACCATGCCGATACGAACCTCATTGGTGTGGAATCGGGCGCCCGCATCAATACCGATACGCAGGTCGCATGAAAGCAGCAAGATGGCACCCAGCGCAACAGCATGACCCGTACAGGCGGCAATCACGGGCAGCGGAAAGTGGACCAAGCGAGCGCAAAGGCGAGCCCCCATCTCCAGCATTGTCTGCACGTCTGGGCCGCCTCGCTTGAAAACACTCAAATCAAAACCACCAGAAAAGGATCCTTCACGACCATACAAGACCACCACCTTGGCTTCCTTTTCTGCTCGATCCAGAGCTTCATTCAGGGCTGTCAGCATGGCGATATTCATGACGTTGGCTTTTCCGTCGTCCATGCGAAGCGTGGCCACATCATTGTTCAAATCGTAACGAACCAGGGTATTCATGTCAGTCCCAAATGAAATTGTGATTAAAAAAAGCTTGATGGCTTGTCAGCCGATCAGCAACCCTGCCATGTCGGGCGACGCTTTTCAGCGAAAGCGGTTGCACCTTCCATGGCGTCTTTGCTTTTGGCGATCGCTTGGAGCAACGGCTCCTGACGGGTAAACATTTGATTGGACAACCAATCTTGTGACTCGCTGATCACTTTCTTACTCAAGGCGATGGCAAGAGGCCCGTTGGCAGCAATCACCCGTCCCAGTGTCAGTGCAGCGTTCAGAGCGCCACCTGAAGCAACCACCCTATTGACCAGCCCCAGGTCGTACGCGCGCGTGGCGCTGATCATCTCTCCCGTCAATGCCATTTCCATGGCAACGCGTTGCGGAATCAGGCGCGGTGTTCGCAACAATCCGCCAGCGCCTGCAATCAATCCAACCTTGACTTCAGGCATGCCAAAGCGAGCGCTATCGCCCGCCACGATGAGGTCACAAGCAATGGCCAGTTCGAACCCACCCGCCAACGCAAAGCCTTCAACCGCCGCAATCAAGGGTTTTTCAGGAGGCGCACTGCAAAGCCCGCCAAAGCCTCGGCCATCAATGAAGGGCGACTCACCACGGAGATACGCTTTCAGATCCATCCCCGAGCAGAACATGCCGCCCGCCCCTGTCAGAATCCCCAAGCGAATCGTTGGGTTGCTATCCAATTCCTTCATGGCTGCAGAGATGGCCTCTGCCACTTCTCGGTTAACAGCATTTTTGGCTTCAGGGCGATTGATCGTTACCGTCATGACGCCTTCATCGATGCTTACCTGCACTGTGTCGCTCATTTGATTCCCATTCATTGAAATGTTGTTGACCTTGAAGCTGGGTTGTAGGAAGCTTCTTTAAAGATGACTTGCCTTGTGTTACTTAAGAACCAGCACGTTATTGACTCGCTCCATTGGACGCGGCAGATGCAAGGCCATCACGTCCTGCCCTCCCGTGCGCTGATAAAGAGCAGACAGTTTTTCCTTGTCGGCAGCAGACATCGCCTGAGCCGCATCCTGTGCCAGTTGAAACAACCACAAGCCATGGACGGCACTTGCGCGTTGCACCTGGATGCCTCGCCATGCGTAGCTCACTTTGCCAAGTGTGGGGTGCACCAGGCGGCTGTCATTGAAGTTGATCAGTTGGCCTGATTCAATTCCAGGGTGTGCATCGAGCCAATGCTGATAGCTGGCGACATCGGCAAGCAGCTGTGGCCCCCAGTCCTTGAACAGCAAGGTCAACACGGGCTCCAGTGTGACGGGGATCTCATCATCGGAAAGCCAATCGGCAACGTGAGGCGCATATTCACCGTCCGGTGTGTTGGGTCGTTGCATGCGCTCCACCCAACGCGCGACGTTGGGTGCACGTTTTTTCATCAATGCAGTAGGGTAGGGGTCGCGCCCGAGGTGCGCATACATCGGTGCGATGAGTCCCAGGTCGGCAATGCTGACGCGCCAGCCCATCAAATAGGGGTAGCCTTGAAAGTGAACGTCAAGAGCCTCCAAAAGTTCTTCGTAAGCACACTCTATGGCTGGAGAAGTCTCTGGATTGATTCCCAGTATTGGCAAGCTTGAACTGAAGAAATCCATGACACGCCTGCCAGCGGCCCTGCGGGCTTCGCGGTCTGCACCGGCATACAGTCCACGTCCAAACTCGGTCTGCAAAAACAGCTCCTGCGTGTCCCGGTAGCTCCAGCGGTAGTGCATGGCGACCTGCAGCATGCCTTCCAAGCCAAAACCGTCAATCAGTCTTGCCACCACCCGTTGAACAGGCGAAAGCGGTGTCACCGATGTCGCAGAAGCCGGTTCGTCCATCGACTCAAGGTAGCTGACAATATCGGTGGAGTCTTGGATGAACTCGCCCTGCGGCGTCTCCAGAACCGGAAATGTCACCATACCGACCGCCGTTCGAACGCGGGCTTTGTAGTCCGGGTGGGATGGGCAGCGCTCGACGAATGCCAGCCCTTTTTTGATCAAGCAGGAGCGTGCTTTGCCGGTGTAGAGCGAGTGCGGTGTCCCCCACAAAATGTAGGAGTGCTTTGGGTCAAGGGTGTTGTTCATGCTCTTTTTTCTCTCTTTAAATGCCACTGAATTCGACTTGCACCCCGTACCTCAAACACTGGGAATTGACAAGCGTCCCATCCACGGATGAAAGCGTCCCTGCGGATCGTATTTGGCTCTGGCTTGATCGAGCCGGACCATGTTGACGTCCGACACAAATTTGGCAGGTCTTCGCGCCAGGTTTTCGTCGGCCAGTTGAATGCCGCGACTGAAGGGCTCCAGTTCCTTCATGTGCCCTGTTGCCCAATTGACGTGTTTGGATTCATCGACGCCTTTCCCCAAGCCGCAATACAAGGCGAGGTAGGTTCGGTGCTCCTGCGAGAAGGCCATGTCCGGGCGCTGCACAGGGCCGTTCCAATTGAGCCAAAGCACATGGCTGGGATGCGGGGGCTGGGTATCAGCTATGCGGCGCAGGGCGGGCAACAGCGGGGTAATGGGCGTGTCCATCCACATGTTGTCGGCGCTCCAGCGGGTGTTGGATAAGAACAAGCTTTTTTCGCCTGCCTTCATCATGAAATTTAGCGACATGGGCAGCAGAGGCAGCGTAAAGCTTGCCATGGAACGCACCGGGCTGTTTGCCATGAACGCCACCATGTCGCGCGCTTCTTTCCAGCTGTCGGCCA
Source organism: Polaromonas sp. YR568 (assembly GCA_945860515.1). Classification (GTDB taxonomy): domain Bacteria; phylum Pseudomonadota; class Gammaproteobacteria; order Burkholderiales; family Burkholderiaceae_C; genus Polaromonas. The sequence goes on along the minus strand of CAMARI010000068.1, from coordinate 3,651 downwards.
TCACGGGTGCCAAAATTTCCATGCCGTGGGCATTGATGAGGCTGGCCTTGGGGTTCATGACGATCTGGAATTCCACGTTGGGCGACACCGATGGCCCCACGCGATCGGCCCAGTCCAATACCTCTTCCAGATGCTTGATGCGAAACACCTGCAACTTCATGCCTATGAATCGGGCTCGTTTGTGCAGCTTCAGATGAAAACGAACCACCACGCCAAAAAATCCCGGCCCCGCGCCGCGCGCGGCCCAAAAGAGGTCAGCGTTTTCGGACTGGTTGGCATGCACCAGCGTGCCGTCGGCCAGCACCACATCGATGCCAATGACGTTTTGGCAGCCCACGCCCACGTTGCGGCTGTTCCACCCGAAACCGCCTTGCAGTAAAAAACCACCCAGGCCCACAGTCCATGCATGTGCCGTGGGGAAGAACAACTTGTGTGGCACCAAAGCCAAGTTCAGCTCCCCCGCAAGAACTCCCGGGCCAATGATGGCAGTCATCTTGGTGGTATTGACTTCAATCGACTTGAGCCGAGACAGGTCCAGCATCAAACCGCCCTCACGGATGTGGTTTTGCGCCCAACTGTGTCCGCCGGAACACATGCCGATACGCATGTCGCCCAATGCTGCCTGCCTCACTGCTGAAACGACCTCGTCGACGTTGTTGGCCTGCATGACCATCTCAGGACGGCGCCCAGGGTCGCGCGTCGTGAAACTGGTACCGAGTACGGCTTTTTCAAATCCAGCGTCACCTCGGCGGAAGGAGGTGCCGTAAACAGTCGTTTTTTGCATTTGAATTTCCTTAGGCCTTTTGTCTTGGGCCGAAGGTTGAGTAGAGGTCTGGCAGGATGCCTGCGAGGTGGTTCAGATCACTGCGACCATCTGCCCATGCCGCATGCATGTGCGCAGGCAAAGGCGCCATGTCTAAAAGACTCGAGGGAATGACTTGAGAATGATGAAAAACACCCCTGGCTGACAAACTATTTTTTAAGTCGCTGATGAGTTTCATTCAGATATCAATCATGGGGCTTTAATGTTGTTTAAACGAACAAAGCTCGTCAGTCAGCGATACGCAACTTGGCGGCCAGAAGAGTGAGCGCAATCAATCCATTTTTGACGTTTTCAATGCCGCAATAGACGTAATGATCCGGACGGACAATTGCACCTATGCAAGAACTTGCCGTCAGATAGTCTTTGATCAAGGAAGTCGTTTCTTTTATCTTCAGGATTTGGCTGTGTCCACTTTTTTCTGGCAAGCGATCTTCGTACACCACGACCATCTGTACATCCAATTTAGAAGCTGCAGTGCTCAGTTCTGCCAATTCATGTGCATCAATCAAGTTAGCCAAAACGACCAAGTGGAAGCGGGGTGACAACAGGTCGTCCATCAATACTTCTTCAGGGCCAGATGCCATGACGAGAGGCTGAGGAAAAATCCGGCCCGACAATCGTGCGTCGGATTCGATGAAGCCGACCTCAAAAGGCGGAATCAAGTCTTGGCGAATGATGGTGTGCCCAAGGCCTGCTGTGGCGACAGCAATCTCTGCGTCTCTGATGTTGGCCTTTTCAAAGTCGCGCTCTGAAATCATCAATCCGCACTCCTTTGCCAATTGCGTAGTGGCAACAACGTTAGGACGGCGTTCATCTTCATACGTAGCCAGCAGACTTTCTGGAGCTCTGCCAGAAACCACTTGCTCTAGTTTCCATGCCAAGTTACCAGCGTCCCGAATACCTTGGCACATGCCTTGTCCAAGAAAAGGGGGGGTTTGGTGCGCGCTATCGCCAGCAAGGAATACAGACCCTTTTTGCCATTTTCGGGCAACGAGCGCATGAAAACGGTAGGAAGCTGCACGCCATATGTCTGCTTCGCCTGGTTTGATCCAGGGTGACATGAGCTCCCAAAGTTGATCTTCTTTGATCACTGCATCTGGCGAGTCACCGGGCAGTGTCATGAATTCCCATCTGCGGTGGTTACCAGGACAACAAATGAGTGTGCTGGGCCTTGCAGGATTGCAATATTGAACATTGGTTACGGGTAATTTCGCAAGACAACTGTCCTTTACCTTCATATCGACGACCAACCAAGGCTCGTCATAGTCCAAACTTTCCAGGTCAATATTCAGTTGATTTCTGATGTAGCTCGAAGCACCATCGCATCCAACGAGATATTTGGCTTGGTACTTTTCAGACTGCTGGTTTTTGTCTTGAACGTGAAGAGTTACCGATCCGGGGTGCTGCTCAAAGAATTGCAATTCGTAGCCTAAATTGACTTGAACACTGGGCATGCCAGCTATCTGATTGCGAAGTTCGCGTTCGATCCCCGGTTGATCGCACGTGAAATGCGGATCCCAGGTTAGCGGATAGGGCTTTGGCATGTGCTTGAAGTGCTGAAGCACCTGCCCATCGGCACCTAAGTAAATTTCCTCACGAAAAGGTTCAATGAACGGGCTGATCGCCTCGCTTATGCCTATGCGCTGGAAAATTCGCATCGCATCATGATCGAATCCAACTGCCCGTGGCTTAGGATAAATTTCATGGTTCTTGTCAAAAACCAAAACATCAACCCCAACTTTGCCTAGCAATCCAGCAAGGGTCGCTCCTACCGGGCCATATCCAACAATGGCGACGTCATGCATCGTGATTCTCAAACAAGCGTGGCAGGAGCGCTTGCACTACATCGGATTTGAAAATGCCTGCGTCAGTGCTGCTGGTCTGCTGATTAGGGAAAAAGCCCAAGTGCAATGACTTGGTTGGATGCAAAGGCATAGGCGTTCCTGATATGGAACTTTATTATGTCAATCAGCATAATAAAAACGGCCTAGTACTTTCCCTCATTCTTAACGAGAAGTGCGTTCATGATTTGATAAAGCAAGTCCCCGTGGCGTTCGATGTAGTCGTCTGCGTAGACATCGAAGCCATAGGCTCTGCGTATGACATCTGCTTCCAGAAAGGCGAAGTTCATCACGCCCAGAACGATGGGCACGATGTGCTCTACTGGCAAGGAAGCCTGAGTCAGGTTCCGCATCATGGCAATGCCGTTGAGCAGGTTTTTCGCCACTTCATAGCTGGGCAGCAAAAAATGATCTTGCAACCATTGCGCTCGTGGTCCGCCTTTTGCCGTTTCATCAACCACAATGTTGACCAATGCAGGATGCCGTGATGCAAAAACCACCAACTGCTTAGACGCCCTTCGAAGCAAATCCTGCAAAGGCAATGCGCTCAAGTCTTTTTGGAAACTGGCCATCTCCGCCATCAAATCAGCCAAAGCGCCCTTCACAGCAGCTTCCCAAAGGAGGTCTTTGGAGGTGAAATGGTAATGCACCAGCGGTTTGGCGACACCCGCCAATTTGGCAATTTCGGCAATGCTAGCGCCCTGAAATCCCGCACGGCCAAACGCCTTCAGGGCCGCCTGGCGAATGTCCACGGTGGCATCGACTTCACGTTTGGCAGGACGTCCGCGCCTGCGAGGTGTGGGCGCATCGGTTGGGTTCGCAATCATCATCCGTAAACTGTAACGCAAATATTCATGCCCACGCGCCAGTTTGAGTCACCGAAAAAGCTCCTCATCGAACTTCCATTCGACGACTAGGCGAAAGTCCTAACCAGGCATTTATTTATACTTTTCTTAACAATTAAATCGGGTTCGTCTTGTTCAACTT
>CAMARI010000067.1 GCA_945860515.1 Polaromonas sp. YR568 | reverse complement strand
GGCGCGACGCTGATCAGCTACCTGACGCCGCCAGTTGCGCAAGCTGGCTTGTACAAGGGTCTGAACGACCTCAAGGCATCGATTGATCGCTGGCGCACCATGGAGCCGAACGCAGCAGATCGCGGCGAGTTCGCGGTGCTGCTGCAAGCGCAGGCGGCAGAACTCAACCTGGCCGATGCCCAGCCTTTGTGGAATGTCGCAAGCCACGGCGATGCCGATGCGCGTGTGGCCTTGCTGGCCGAACAAATGCTAGAGCTGGAATACACCCTGATTCCGCATGGTTTGCATGTGGCGGGCCGCGCGCCTAGCGCTGAAGAGCGTGTGGACATGCTGCTGGCGATGGCTGATGCCTCGCACGGTAAGCAATTGCCACGCGCCTCAGTAGAGGCGCTGGTGGCTCACCGCAGCGTTGAACAGGCCCTCAAAGCGGGCGCCATGGGTCGTGATGATGCGTCTGTGTCGCTGATGGGTGAGCTTCAAGCCGCCAATGCCATGCTGGCCAAAGACACCGAAGTCGATGCCATGCTGCGCGCACTTGACGGACGCTACATTCGCCCCGCGCCAGGCGGCGATATTTTGCGCACGCCGGCGGTGCTGCCCACTGGCCGCAACATGCACGGCTTTGACCCTTTCCGCATTCCCAGCAGTTTTGCCGTCAAAGACGGTGCCAAGCAAGCGCAACTGCTGCTGGACCGTCACATGGCCGATGGCCATGCTTTGCCAGAATCGATCGCGATGGTTTTGTGGGGCAGCGACAACCTCAAAAACGAAGGTGCACCGATTGCGCAGGCGTTGGCGCTGATGGGCACGCTGCCACGATTTGACAGTTACGGCCGCATTGCTGGCGCAACCTTGATACCGCTGGCTGAATTGGGCCGGCCTCGGGTTGACGTTGTCATCACGCTGTCGGGCATCTTCCGTGATCTGATGCCGCTGCAAATCAAGCTGCTGGCCGAAGCCGCCTTTTTGGCCGCGTCAGCTGATGAGCCGCTGGAGATGAACTGGATTCGCAAACACGCGCTGGCCTACCAGCAAGAGCATGGCTGCACTTTGGAAATTGCTTCGCTGCGTGTTTACGGCAACGCAGAAGGCGCTTATGGCTCCAACGTCAACAATCTGGTTGAAAGCAGCCGCTGGACGGATGAAGGTGAACTGGCTGAAACTTACACCCGCCGCAAGGGCTTTGCCTACGGCCGAACTGGCCGCGCGGTACAGCAAACCGCCTTGCTGAAAAGTGCGCTGGCTGACGTTCAATTGACCTACCAGAATCTTGATTCGGTCGAGCTGGGTGTCACCACAGTTGACAACTACTTTGACACGCTGGGCGGCATCACGCAGGCAGTCAAAGTAGCCAAAGGCGGCAACACGCCACCGGTCTACATTGGCGACCAGACCAAGGGCGATGGCGCAGTCCGCTCGCTCAAGGAGCAAGTGGCGCTTGAAACCCGTACCCGCATGTTGAACCCAAAATGGTATGAGGGCATGCTGGAGCATGGCTACGAAGGTGTACGCCAAATTGAAGTGCATGTCACCAACACCATGGGCTGGTCGGCCACGACGGGCCAGGTACAGCCTTGGGTCTACAAAGAACTGTCCGAAACATTTTTGCTGGACCCCGTCATGCGTGACCGTTTGGCCAAGCTCAACCCCACCGCATCCATGCGTGTGGCCAACCGCTTGATTGAAGCTTCTGATCGCAATTACTGGCAACCCGACGCCGAAACATTGGCGGCATTGCGCCAAGCCAGCGACGAACTCGAGGATCGCCTGGAAGGCGTCTACACCGATACAACTGAAGGAGCTACCGTATGACTACAACAACCGTCCCGTTTCCCAGCATCAAAAGCCGGGGCGAGCGCACCAAAATCCAGCTTGACGGCGAAGGAAGTCTACAAGTCCAGCTTGACCCGAACCTGAAAATCGGAAACGCCAAGGTGTTTGCGATTTATGGCAAAGGCGGCATTGGCAAAAGCACCACGTCTTCAAATTTGTCGGCGGCGTTTTCAAAAATGGGAAAACGGGTGCTTCAAATTGGCTGCGATCCAAAACACGACTCGACATTCACGCTGACCAAAAAAATGCTGCCCACCGTGATTGACGTGCTCGAGTCGGTAGACTTTCACGCAGAGGAATTGCGGGTAGAGGATTTTGTGTTTCCGGGTTACAACGGTGTCATGTGCGTTGAAGCTGGTGGACCACCCGCAGGTACGGGTTGTGGTGGCTACGTGGTGGGTCAAACCGTCAAACTGCTCAAAGAGCATCACTTGCTGGAAGATACCGACGTGGTGATTTTTGATGTGCTGGGTGATGTGGTCTGTGGCGGCTTTGCTGCCCCACTGCAGCATGCCGACCGCGCACTGATCGTCACTGCCAATGACTTTGACTCGATTTTCGCCATGAACCGCATCGTACAGGCGATTGGTGCCAAGGCCAAAAACTACAACGTTCGCCTCGGCGGTGTGATTGCCAATCGCAGCAAGGACACCGATCAGATTGACAAGTACAACAACAAAATTGGCTTGAAGCTGGCGGCACACTTTCCGGACCTGGATGTGATTCGCCGCAGCAGGCTGAAAAAATCAACGCTGTTTGAAATGGAATATTCGCCCGAACTGGAGGCCGTCCAGAAAGAATACATGCGTCTGGCTGCATCCTTGTGGCTGGGTACTGAGCCCTTGAATGCTGTGCCCATGAAAGACCGTGATATTTTTGATTTGCTGGGTTTTGATTAAAGAGCCGGCGACATGACTTTGAACAGCGCAAGTTATACCGACCGCCGCGGCCAGATCGAAGATTACTTCGACCGCACGGCTGTGAAAGCCTGGGAACAACTGACTTCAGATGCGCCTGTCGGCCGAATTCGCACCACAGTGCGCGCCGGACGCGACAAAATGCGAGCCACGTTGTTGTCTTGGATGCCTGAAGACTTGTATGGCCGCCGGGTTTTGGATGCCGGCTGCGGCACAGGCGCCTTGGCGGTTGAAGCAGCGCGGCGTGGTGCGGATGTGGTCGCCATTGACCTGTCGCCAAAATTAGTGGAATTGGCCAGGCAGCGGGCGCCCCAATCTTTCCCGAACGGTGGCTCGCTTGACTTTCGCAGTGGTGACATGTTGGACGACAAGCTGGGCCATTTTGACCATGTCGTGGCGATGGACTCCATCATTCACTACGAGACCAAAGATGCGGTGACGGCTCTTTCGCGCCTGGCTGCTCGATGCTCGACATCGATTGCCTTTACCTTCGCTCCGCGTACACCCTTGCTAGCCACTTTGATCACGGTGGGCCGATTCTTCCCCAGAAAAGACCGTGCACCCTGGCTGGAGCCGATGGCCAAAGAAAAATTACTTCAACTGATGGGCGCAGATGCCGTTTTGGCAGGCTGGCAACACAGTCAGGATCAACGTGTATCGAGCGGGTTTTACAAGTCACAAGCGATGGAGTGGAAGCGCTTGTGAAAATCCCGAGCTTTAAAAACGGTATTCGCCGTGTTCCCTTGCGGTATCTGCCATTTGCAGATGCGGCAAGTGCAGGCTTGCCCCTGGGTCGACTGCTTCGGCTATCCCTGTTTCAGGTAACAGTCGGCATGTCGGTTGCATTGATGGTTGGCACCCTGAACCGGGTGATGATTGTTGAGTTGGGCGTTGCGGCATGGCTGGTGGCGCTGATGGTGGCGATTCCCTTGCTGGTCGCGCCGTTTCGGGCTGTCACCGGTTTTCGTTCCGACACCCACCGCTCGGCCTTCGGCTGGCGGCGTGTGCCCTTCATCTGGACGGGCACCATGCTGCAGTTCATGGGCCTGAGCTTCATGCCGTTTGCCTTGCTGGTGTTGACGGGGCAGGGTGACATCAAGACACCCGACTGGTTCAACCAGGCGATTGCGGGATTTTCATTTTTATGTGTGGGGATAGGCCTACAAACATCGCAAACGGCCGGCTTGGCGCTGGCCACCGATCTGGCCGATGAGCCCACCCGCCCGCGCGTCGTGGCGCTGATGTACGTCATGCTGCTGCTCGGCATGGTCGGCAGCAGTTTTGTCTTTAGCCTGATGTTGCAAGACTTCACGCCGAAAAAGATGATCCAGGTCATACAAGGGCACGCTGTTTTGACGCTGGTGCTGAACGCGGTTGCGCTTTGGAAGCAAGAGGCACGTGACCCTGCCCGGGCCGCCGCACTCAAGCTGGAGCCGGTACCTGTGTTCAAAGATGCATGGCAGCGGTTTATCAGCAACGGTAAGGCTCGCCGGTTTCTTGTCATGGTCGCCCTGGGTACCGCTGCCTTCAACATGCAGGATATTGTGTTGGAGCCCTATGGCGGCGAGATTCTCAAGCTAACGGTCAGCGCCACAACCTTGCTGACGGCGCTGCTCGCCAGCGGCTCACTGGTGGCGTTTGCAGTGGCATCGCGCAAACTGTCCAATGGCATTGACCCCTGCCGGCTGGCTGCTTACGGCGTGGTTTGCGGATTACCTGGCTTTTCAGCCGTTATTTTTGCTGCCCCGCTCGATGCCACCTGGCTCTTTTATGGTGGCGTTTTTTGCATCGGGTTTGGTGCCGGACTTTTTTCAGTCAGCACCTTGGCTGCGGCGATGACCATGGAGCGAAAAGAGTTCGTGGGTCTGGCGCTAGGCGCCTGGGGCGCTGTTCAGGCCACCGCTGCGGGCCTGTCGATTGCCTTGGGTGGCGCGGCCCGAGACGCTGTGTCCACGCTCGCGCTTCAAGGATCGCTCGGCCCGGCCTTGTCGGTCCCCGTGACGGGTTACAGCTTTGTGTACTACACCGAAATTTGTCTGCTGTTTATCACTTTGGCAGCCATTGGCCCCCTGGTTCGACGCGCTAATTTGGCGTCAGCCAGCGAGCCCGCAAAAAGTGAACGTTTTGGCCTGGCCGACTTGCCGGGCTGAGAAAATTTCAGCAAGTTACCCACCGTTTTATTGTTTCTTCGCAACCGCTATCGTATTTTTAGGAGTTCCATCATGCAAATAGGCGCCATCACCGGATATGTCGATTTAGCCCAAATCATTTTGTACATGTTTTGGTTATTTTTTGCAGGCATCATTTTTTATCTGGTGCTTGAAGGGCACCGCGAAGGTTATCCCATGGAGTCTGAAGAGCGTCCGGGCTCAGCCGCCATCACAGGCTGGCCGATTCCTTCACCCAAAACATTCAAGCTGGCCAGTGGCAAAGAAGTGACAGTGCCAGAGTTAAACCGCCCAGAGCCACCCCTTGCTACCCGGCGCGACGGCATGTCGTTTGGTAACCCGTACATTCCAACCGGCGACCTGATGACCTCTGGCGTCGGGGCTGGCGCTTATGCCATGCGTGCTGACGTGCCCGACATGGACTTGCATGGTCACCCCATCATTCGGCCGCTGCGCGTGCTGGATGGGTTTGATGTGTCCAAAAACGACACTGACCCGCGTGGACTGCCGGTGCTTGGCACGGACAACAAGGTTGCGGGCAAGGTTGTTGACATGTGGGTGGACACCTGCGAGATGATGTTCCGCTTCGTTGAAATCAAATTGGATACCAGCGGTCAGCATGTGTTGCTGCCGGTACCTTTTGCACGCATCAAAAAGGACAGTGTCAAAGCGCACAGTATTTATGCGGCGCAGTTTGCCAATGTGCCCAAACTGCGAAATGCAGATCAGGTCACGATGCTGGAAGAAGAAAAAATCAGTGCCTATTACGGGGCTGGAACGATGTACGCTGACCCAACGCGTGCGGAGCCGTTGCTGTGAGCGTTCAAAAAGTGAATAACGTCCAGAGCAATGGTCACGAGCACGAGTTTGAAGCGGCTTACGGCCTGCCCGAGCCCTTGCCCAAAGGCGAAAGCATTTTGTGGCAAGGCGCGCCAGATTTTTCTGACCTGGCGGTACGGGTTTTTCACCTGAAAAAAGCAGCTGTGTATTTTGTGGTGCTGATGTTCGTCAGGGGTTCTTATCTGTATTCCTTAGATGAGCCGGCCTTGACCGTCTTGGCCGGCATATTGCTGGTTGCAGCACTGGGCTTGACGGCCATGGCCGCGCTGGGCATCTTGGCCTGGCTGACTGCACGCACCACGGCCTACACATTGACCGATCAGCGTATCGTGATGCGCATCGGCATTGTGCTAACGCTTACCTTTAATTTACCCCTCAAGCGGATTGAAACTGCTGGCCTTTTGCTGACTGGCAAAGGGTTTGGCGATATTCCTTTGGCCTTGAGCGGTGGTGACCGGATTGGCTGGCTGAATTTGTGGCCTCACGCACGGCCTTGGCGACTGGCCAAGCCGGAACCGATGCTTCGTTGCATTCCAGACGCGCAGACCCTGGCAACCATGCTGCAGAAAGCCTGGACCGAAGCGAACGGTAAAACCAGTGTGCTGGTGCAGACGCCGCGCGTGTCGGGCAGTGCCAACGCTGCTTATCGCCAAACTAACGCTTTACAGTAAAACTATTTGATGAACATGTCCAGCAAAGCCCTTTCTAATCCCATGCCGACACGCACCACTGACACCTTTCCGCGCTGGGTACTCTGGTCTGTCGCTGGCTTGCTCGTGTTCACCCTTGGAGCCGTGGCGCTGGTTCGTATCACAGGCAATGGCCCTGATCAACTGGCCGCAGCCACCATCACCGAAAGGCTGCTTCGCTTTGAAGACAGGCCGGGTGGAGGGGTGGCGGTGATTGACGGCGAAACAGGCCAGTTGCTGACCACCGTCACAGGGGAGCAGGGGTTTTTTCGCGGTGCGCTGCGTGCGCTGGCCCGTGACCGCACGGCACGCAAAATCGGCTCGGAGCAGCCTTTCAAGCTAATTTCCCGCACGGACGGTCGGTTAACCCTGTTCGACCCTGTGTCTGGTCAGCGGGTCGACTTAGAATCGTTCGGCCCTGCCAACGCTGCGGTGTTCGTGCCGTTTCTGACCATGCAGCCGCAGGCCAATCGTTAAGCGCTCATTTAATTGTCAATTCAGGACAGCATCATGCAAGCATCCGCCACCAACTCAACTGTAGCCATCAGCTCCGCGGACGCTGCGCTTCAGGCTAAGCAGGACACGCTGCTCAGCCCCCGCTTTTACACGACTGATTTTGAAGCGATGGACCGCATTGACGTGTCCTCCCTGCGGGCAGAATGGGACACCATGCTGGCTGAGTACGAGGGCGATAACAACCACGACCACTTTCAGCGTACGCCTGAGTTTGCGGTTGAAGTGGCTGAGCATTTTTCAAAAGTTTCGCCTGAATTGCGGCAGGAATTTGTCGAGTTTTTAATCAGCTCACTGACCTCTGAATTCTCGGGTTGCATTTTGTACAACGAGATTCAAAAGAACGTCACCAACCCCGATATCAAGGCGCTCATGCGCTACATGGCACGTGACGAGTCTCGCCATGCGGGTTTCATCAACCAGTCCCTGAAGGATTTTGGTCTGGGGCTTGACTTGGGCGACTTGAAGCGCACCAAGGCCTACACCTACTTCAAACCCAAATATATTTTTTACGCAACCTACCTGAGCGAAAAAATCGGCTACGCCCGCTACATCACCATCTTCAGGCAGCTCGAGCGCAACCCTGACAAGCGGTTTCACCCGATCTTCAGGTGGTTTGAGCGCTGGTGCAATGACGAGTTTCGCCACGGGGAATCGTTTGCGCTGATCATGCGAGCCCAGCCGCATTTGCTCAAGGGTTTGAATGTGCTGTGGATCCGGTTTTTTCTGTTGGCGGTCTACGGCACCATGTATGTGCGTGACCACACCCGGCCGGAGCTCAAGGCGGCCATGGGTCTGGACCCAACAGCCTATGACTACGAAGTGTTTCGCATCACCAACGAGATCACCAAACAGGTGTTTCCGGTGTCGCTGGACATTGACCACCCTGCCTTCCGCGCAGGCATGCTTCGTCTGTTTCAAGCGCAAACCGGCATCAACGCGGCCAAAGTGCAAGGCGGGCCGTTGGGCTGGCTCAAGCAGGGCTACTGGGGAGCAGTCGGTGCACTGACCTTTGTCCGCCTCTACCTGCTTCCGATGAAGCATCATGAACTGCCGGCGCAAATCCGCATGCAGCCTGTCTGGTAAAAACGGCGTGGCGCGCCTGCTAACACCATCACAAACTTCTCGTATCTGAGCTGGATGTGCTGAATCTCATTTTTCCTGTTCTGTTTGCCATCTTTATCTGGTGGTTTTCCACCGGCATTGTGTTGCTGCTCAACGGCATGTCGCGTAGTACCTTTCGGTGGAGCGTGTCGATCTCTACCCTCCTGGCTTTGACGGCGCTTTATGGTTTGTCGCACACAGCCGAAACTTTGAGTGTGGTGAACGCCTACTGCGCTTTCACCTGCGCCCTGCTGGTATGGGGTTGGCATGAGCTGACCTTTTTAACCGGCTGGCTGACGGGGCCACGCCAGACGGCTTGCACTGCCCCAAGCGGCTGGCCGCGCTTTACTCAGGCAGTCGCCGCTATTTTGTGGCACGAGCTGGGCATTCTGGTGGGCGGCGCGATCATTGCCGCCATCACCTGGAATACCGCCAATCAGATCGGTCTGTGGACCTTCCTCGTGTTGTGGGTGATGCGCACCAGCGCAAAACTGAACCTGTTTTTTGGTGTGCGCAACTTGTCGGAAGAGTTTTTGCCGGCGCACCTGGTCTACATGGGTAGCTACTTCAAGCGACGCCCCATGAATGCGTTTTTACCCGTATCCATTATTTTGGCCACGCTGGTGCTCGTGTCGATGGGCTTGCGTGCCATGAATATCGATACGAATGCGGCCGAAACAGCTGGTTTGTTACTGGTTGGCAGTCTGCTGGCCATGGCGATTTTGGAGCATTTTCTCCTGGTACTGCCCTTGCCTTCAACGGCCTTGTGGCGCTGGGCTATGCGTAACCGCACGCCACTCGTCGCCTCTGGGGCAGCAGATTGATGGGACGTTGATGTCTACGACTGGTTCACCTTTTTCACCGCTTAACTTAGTGACAGCGGTTCCCTCAGCAGGTTTTGTGTCTCAAGGCTCGGGCTCGGGGCCGGCGGGGGAGCAAACAGCGATTGTGGTGGGGTCTGGCTTCGGTGGCCTGGCTGCTGCGATTCGGCTCAGCGCGATGGGCTACAAAGTCACCGTTCTGGAAAAGCTCGATGGCCCCGGCGGCCGCGGTTATGTTCGCAGGCAGGACGGTTTTACTTTTGACGGTGGGCCAACCATTGTCACGGTGCCGTTTTTGTTTGAAGAGTTGTGGGCACTGTGTGGCAAAACCTTTGCCGACGACGTTGAGTTGCGCCTGATGGACCCGTTTTACCGGGTCCGTTTTCACGACGGCACCCACTTTGACTACAACGGCGACCCTGATCGCATGCGGGCCGAAGTGATGCGCATCAGCCCGGAAGACGGTCCAGGCTTTGACCGCTTTGTCAAAGAGGCAGACAAGTGCTACCAACTGGGCTTTGAAAAACTGGGCTGCAAGGCCTTTGACAGCATCGGCGATCTGGTGGCGGCCCTGCCGGCCATGATGAAAATGAAGGCTTGGCGCACCATGTTTGGCCTGGTGTCGAGTTACCTCAAGCACCCCAAACTGCGCATGGCCATGAGTCTGCAAACCCTGCTGATTGGTGGCAATCCTTTCTCCGTCACGGGTGTTTACAGCCTGATCAACGCACTTGAGCGGCGCTTTGGCGTGTATTCCGCCATGGGTGGTACGGGCGCGATCATTCAGGGCATGGTCAAGCTGCTGACCGAGCGCGAGGTACCCGTGCGTTACAACGCCGAGGTGCGCAAAATTATGGTTGAAGGTGGCCGTGCGATAGGGGTTGAGCTAGCCAGCGGTGAAGCACTGGCCGCCGACATTGTGGTGTGCAACTCAGACACCTCATGGACCTATAAAAACCTGATTGCGCCTGAACACCGTCGTCATTGGACAGACAAGAAAATTGAAAATGGCAAGCATTCGATGAGCCTGTTTGTCTGGTATTTTGGGACCAACAAACAATACCCTGACGTGCCGCACCACACCATGGTGTTAGGCCCGCGCTACGAAGGCCTGCTCACCGATATTTTTAAAAACCACAAGTTGACCGACGACTTCAGTTTGTACCTGCACCGCCCGACAGCCACTGACCCATCGGTAGCTCCTGCCGGTTGCGACTGCTTTTACGTGCTGGCCCCGGTGCCACACCTGGACAGTGGCACCGACTGGGCGACGCAAGCTGAGCCGTACCGTCAGGCAGTGTGCAAGCGGCTTGAAGAAACCCTGCTGCCTGGGCTGAGCCAGCACATTGCGACCTCGCATGTCATGACACCGCAGCACTTTAAGGATGACTTGTTGTCTTACAAGGGCGCGGCCTTCGGGCTGGAGCCCTTGCTGCTGCAAAGCGCCTGGTTCAGGCCACACAACCGCAGTGAGGACATCGAAAACCTGTTCATGGTCGGTGCCAGCACGCACCCCGGTGCGGGTATGCCCGGCGTGCTGATGTCAGCCAAGGCCCTGCAAACGGTGGTGCCTGAAATTCAAAACGCAAAAACTGCTTAGAGCCGATGCCTGACGCACAGCCTTCCGTCGTCATCCCTTCCGAGCCCGGCGTTGCGGCGCAGTCGCAGGCCAAGCACGGCTTTGACTACGAAGCGTGTGAGGAAATGATGCGTGGTGGCTCCAAAACGTTTTTTGCTGCTTCACGCCTGTTGCCCAGCCGCGTGCGTGGCCCGGCCATTGCGCTGTATGCCTTTTGCCGTGTGGCCGACGATGCGATCGACTTCAGCGAGGATCGCGTGACGGCGCTGGCCGCGCTCAATGAACGCCTGCGCCGCGTGTACGCCGATGACCCGATGGCGTACGAGCCCGACCGGGCGCTCGCCGCTGTGGTGCGTGAGTTTGATTTGCCGCTGGAGTTAGTTGCGGCCCTGCTGGAAGGCTTTGAGTGGGACGCCGAGGGCCGCCGCTACGAAACCATTGAAGACCTGGAGGCCTACGGCGCTCGGGTGGCCGGCAGCGTCGGCGCGATGATGGCCGTGGTGATGCGCACACGCGGCGAGCAGGCGCTGGCACGCGCCTGTGATTTGGGCGTGGCGATGCAACTGACCAATATTGCGCGTGACGTCGGCGAAGATGCCCGTTTTGGCCGCCTGTACCTGCCATTGACCTGGATGCGCGAGGCTGGCCTCGACCCTGATGCGTGGCTGCAAAACCCGGTGTTTGACGACCGCATTGCCAGCGTGATAGACCGCTTGATCAAAGCCGCTGACGTGCTTTACCAGCGCTCTGAACACGGCATTGGCCAGTTGCCGCGCGACTGCCGCCCCGCCATTCGCGCGGCTCGTCTGGTTTACGCAGAAATTGGCCGCGAGCTTGAAAAAATCGGGATGGACTCGGTCAACCACCGTGCGGTGGTGTCGGGCAAGCGCAAGCTGGCTTTGTTGGTCCGTGCCAGCGGCGCAGCCCTGGTGGCACCGGCCGACCCGACACATCACTTTGCAGCGCTGCCCGCCAACCAGTTTTTGGTGCAGTCGGCCAAGTTGCCGCCCGGCGATGCCCCGGCCGAGCCAAACCAGCCGGCCCGCCGCAGCTTTGACGAGCGCGCCCGCTGGACGGCAGAGCTGTTCGAGCGAATGGCACGGGCTGACGCTGCGCTTGCCGAGGCGAAGGCACAAGCCGATTTCCTGGCCTATGCCAAATCCCATGGTCACCCGGTCCAACCAGTTGTCCCGAACGACTCGACCCGCTGAGGCCAGCGCATGACGTCTACCGACACCTTGATGGCCGTGAAGGTAGCTCTTTTGGTGGCGGCGGGTGCCGGGTTTGTGTGGTGGCAACTGCACGACGTGGCGCAGGAGCAGCGTCGAACGAAAGAGCGCGACAAGCAGGGCAACCCACCCAAACCCACAAGCGAAGCTGACTGACCTTCAACGCGGGCCTCACGTTTTTGATAAGCGATTGTTATGCTATCTATTAAATAGAATATCGCGCACAGATTCATTGACCTGAGACCCTATTTCGGTACTAAAACAGAATTTATCTGTCGAAACGCCGTGTCAGACTACCTTGAGCTCAATCTATCAGCCCCGCTGCCGGTTGGGACGTTATGGGCGTGAAGCCAGCAGCATGATGCGCTCGGCCTTCAGTACAACGGGGCGATCAACCATTTTGCCGTCCAGCTGGATGGCACCGCTGCCAGATGCCGCCCAGGCCTGAATCACCCGTTCTGCCCAAGCGACTTCAGCCGCCGTGGGGGCGAGCGCTGCGAGGACGGCGGCAAGCTGCGTTGGGTGAATGCACATCTTGGCACCGAAGCCCAGGCTTTTAGCCTGCCGCATGTCTGCCGTGACACGGGCCGGGTCCAGGTCGGGCGTCACGCCCGCTATCGGCGATGCCAGTCCGGCAGCACGCGATGCCACCGCGATTTGTGTGGCCGCATAGTCCAGCGCCAGACTCCCGGAATCGACAGCCATGTCCACCATATAGTCCAGCGAGCCAAAGGCCAGCCGTGTAACGCCTGTTGCATTGGCGATGTCGTGCACCGCCACCAGGCCGCGCGCACTTTCTATCAGCGGCACGACGCTGGCACGGGGCGGCAAGCAGGCCAGCACCGCTGCCACCTGATCTGCTGCTTCGCATTTGGGCAGCATCACACATCTTGCTTGCACCGCCTGTGCCCAAGCCAGGTCGCCGGCATGCCAGGCGGTTGCTGCATCGTTAATGCGAATCAGCACCTTGTCAACCTGGTCGCGGTTGCTCTGCAGCCATTCGGCAATGATGCTGCGCGCTGCTGCTTTGCTGGCGGGCGCTACCGCGTCTTCAAGATCAATGATGACGCGGTCGGCGCCCGAGGCCATAGCTTTGGCAAAGCGCTCTGGTCGGTCACCGGGCACGAACAGGTATGTCAGCAGTGTGTCGGTGGGCATGGCAGTACTCAGATGATGGCAGTCGTCAATGGGGCGAGCATCAGCATCAGCCCGCGAACACAGAGACATCGGTTGTCACCAATGCCAATGGGAAACGTTGCCCAGCCAGATAATCTTCCATGCACTGAAGCAGCAAGGGGCTGCGATGCTTGTCAGTACTGGCCCGAATCTCGTCGGCTGTCAGCCACACAGCCCGCACAATGCCTTCGTCCAGCGCTTGTCCCGAGACATGAGCACCCAGCTCGCCGCAAAACGCAAACCTCAGGTAGGTGATGTCTTCTTGCCCACTGGGCTCGGTTGCACTGCCACGTTGAAAGCGCGACATGTACACGCCGACCACATCAGTCGGTGTGAAGTGATAAGCAGTTTCCTCCAGCGTTTCACGTGCGCAGGCTTGCGGCAAGCTTTCACCCGGATCCAGGTGGCCCGCCGGGTTGTTGAACTTGAGGCCGTCGCGGGTTTCTTCCTCGACCAGCAAGAATTTTTGAACGCCATCAAAGTCTTGGGCAATGACGGCGGCAACGGTGACGCTGGGTTTGAATCTGGCTCTCATGGGGGGAGATTATGTGCTAGCGCCAGCAGAGCCAAACCCCTGCGCAAAACTGGCCCGCAGATGCTCCACCAGGCATTGCACCGCCTTGGGCACCTGGGCTGACCACGGCCGCAGCGCATAAATTTTGTCACCAAAAAAGCCCTGTACCTGCCAGTCTGGCAGCACGCGTACCAGATGGGTCTGTGTCTTGGCGGTGATGGGCAGGCTGAAGTCTGGCAGCAGGCCAATACCCAG
>CAMARI010000066.1 GCA_945860515.1 Polaromonas sp. YR568 | reverse complement strand
CTGCTGGCATCGTCCTGCTCAAAGTAGGTCGCCATCCGGGTTTTGATTTCTTCGTTCACGGCATTGACCTGCGGCAAGCCCAGCGTGGCAATGAAGGCACCAATCAGCCGGCTGCCCGGCAGGTCAATGCCTTCAGCAAACGCACCGCCCAACACCGCAAAGCCAATACCTTGCGACGTGGGTGTGAAACGGCTTAAAAACTGATCGCGCCCGGACTCGTTCATCTGCCGGGTTTGCGCCCAGGTGTTGATGTGCGGGTGGCCCTGGGTGAAACAGTGCGCCAGCTTTTGAAGGTAGTCGTAGCTGCTGGTAAAGGCCAGATAGTTGCCGGGCGCGCGTTCGTACTGCTGCGCCATCACTTGCGTGATCAGGCCCAGGGACTGGTCGCGATGGTTGTAGCGGGTCGACACATTGCGCACCGCTTTGACGGTCAGCTGCTCGGGCAAAAACGGCGAGGCCACGTCGATCCAGGCGGTCGTCAAGGGCAGGCCCAGGGTGTCTTTGTAAAACTGGGGCGGACTCAGCGTGGCTGAAAACAGCGCCACCGAATGGGCGGCCGTCAATCGCGGATTCAAAAATGGCGCCGGCACGATGTTGCGGATGTTCAGGCTGGCGCAGCCCTGGCCGCCTTGCAGCAGCCCGGTGCCTGGCTCTGCATCGTCAGTGAGCGTGATGTCAAACATCGAATGCGCCGCAAAGCTGTCGGCCATGCGCGAAAAGTGCAGCGCTTCAAAATAAAACGCCTGCAGATCAGCATCGACCCGCGTCGGGTTGGCGACCAAAAAGTCGGTGATGGTGGTGATGGCCTGCTGCAGGGCTTTTAAAAAATCAACCGGCATCTCTTGCACCACCAGGTAAGAGTCGACCTGGGTTTTATGCACGTCGTTAAACGCGCGGTTGAGCTTGTCAAGAACGGTGCGAACCGCTTTGGGTGCAGCGCTGTGCAGCGCCTGCAACTGGCGCTGGTCGAGGCTGGCAGAGTACATGCTGCGGGCCCGCTCGACCATGTTGTGGGCTTCATCGACCAGCACACTGACACGCCACTGGTGGTTGACGGTCAGCGCGTGCAGCAGCGCGCTGGTGTCAAAGTAGTAGTTGTAGTCGCCCACCACCACATCGGCCCAGTTGGCCATTTCTTGCGCCAGGTAGTAGGGGCAAACGCGGTGTGCCAGCGCCACATGCCGGGTGGCGGCCCGGTCAAGCGCGCCGGCTTCGCTGCCTTGCACAGCAGCGTCACGCGCCGCGGGAAGCCGGTCATAAAAACCCTTGGCCAGCGGGCATGAATCACCGTGGCAGGCTTTGTCGGGGTGTTCGCATGATTTGTCTCTGGCGACGAGTTCAAGCACCCGCAGCGGCAGGCCTGGGGTGCTTTTTTCAATCAGCTCCAAGGCGTCAAGGGCCAGTTTGCGGCCCGGCGTTTTGGCGGCCAGAAAGAACAGTTTGTCCAGCCGCTGGGCCGGCATGGCTTTGAGCAGCGGGTACACCGTGCCGATGGTTTTGCCAATACCGGTGGTGGCCTGAGCCATCAGGCACTTGCCGTTGCTGGCGGTTTTATAAACCGCCTCCGCCAGTTCGCGCTGGCCAGGCCTGAAGCTGGCATGCACAAAGGCCAGGCTGGTTAACGCAGCGTCCCGCGCGACGCGGTGTGCCAGTTCACGCTCGGCCCAGGCTAAAAACAGCTCGCACTGGTTTTCAAAGTAGTCTTTCAGCGCGCTGGCTGTGAAATGTTCAATCAACGGCGTTTCTTGGGCACTGGCAATGTCGAAGTACACCAGAGCCAGGTTGATGCTTTTCAGGCCCTTGGCCTGGCACAGCAGCCAGCCGTAAATTTTGACCTGTGCCCAGTGCAGCCCACGTTTGTTGTCGGCCATGTTGTGCAGGTCGCCGCGGTAGGTTTTGACTTCTTCCAGCTGGTTGCTGTCGGGGTCATACCCATCGGCGCGGCTGCGAACCGTCAGGCTTTTGTAGTTGCCTTCCAGCGTGACTTCGCTCTGGTAGCTGGCGTCACGGCGCGACGCCACCAGCGCATGACCGGCGATGCCGTCCTGCGCAGACGGGGCTGGGGTGAAACGCAAGTCCAGGTCGCCATGCTTGGCGGTGAACTCGCACAGAGCCCTGACGGAGACGCGATAAGTCAAGCGGTGATCTTTGAAGGCATGCGTTGATTATCGCAAGCGCTCGGTTGGCGGCCCAGTCACGCCACGGCAATTCGGGGCCGGTTCAGGGCCGGTTCAGTGCGGTCGTGAATGCGGTCTTTGTTGGCATCAATAGTTGACAGGCCCGATACCTGCTGCAAGCTGTGCTTGCAACTGTTAACAAAGGTCATCACGGTGTCATTGAGTGAAACTAGATTCAGATTCCTTAACGTCTGATTAATCTTCAAGCCAAAACCCAAGGATCAACAACATGCTGGACTTTGCTGCCCGCCTGCTCTCAGGAGCCGTTTTTTTGATGTTTGCCGCCAGCGTTGGGGCTCAAGGCGAGCTGCCCATCAGCAACATTCAGGTCGGGCAACGGCCTTACTTTTTGGTCACTGACATGGCTCCCAGCCCATTGAAGGACAAGCTGCAAAGCTGCGCCAACGGCCCGTTTTCCAAAACCGACTTCTCTATTGGCCACCGGGGCGCAGCGCTGATGTTTCCCGAGCACACCAGGGAGTCCTATGAAGCCGCCGCACGCATGGGGGCTGGCATCGTCGAATGCGACGTGACTTTCACCAAAGACAAGGCACTGGTCTGCCGCCATGCGCAAAACGACCTTCACACCACCACCAACATTCTGGCCACACCGCTGGCCTCCAAATGCACCAAAGGCTTTACGCCGCACGACCCGGCAACCAACACCCCCGCCACGGCTGAATGCCGCACCAGCGACATCACGCTGGCCGAGTTCAAAACTCTGCGCGGCAAGATGGACGCAGCCAACACCAAAGCTAAAACCGTGGCCGAATATATGGCGGGTACCGCAAGCTGGCGCACTGACCTGTACAGCGGCCCAACCAGCGGCACGCTGATGACCCACGCCGAAAGCATTGCCCTGTTCACACGCCTGGGCGTGAAGATGACGCCCGAGTTGAAGTCGGCCAGCGTGAGCATGCCGTTTGAGGGCTTCAGCCAGGAAAACTACGCCCAAAAAATGATTGACGAGTACAAGGTAGCCAAGGTGCCTGCATCAAGCGTGTTTGCGCAGTCTTTCAACAAAAACGATATTCTGTATTGGGTCAAAAACGAACCCGCCTTTGGCAAACAGGCGGTATTTTTGGACAGTGCTGAAAAGCCCGCTGACCTGCCCAGCCTGGCGCAGCTGCAAAGCTACAAAAAAGAGGGGATTCAAATCGTTGCCCCGCCCCTGTTTGCTTTGCTGGACGCGCAAGACGGCAAGCTGGTCGCCTCAAGCTATGCCAAAAACACCAAACTTGCCGGGTTGGGCATCATCACCTGGAGCCTTGAAAGATCAGGTTTGCTGGGCAACGGTAACCCTGGCTGGTACTACCAGACGGTCAACTCAGCCATCAAACGTGAAGGCGACACCCTGCAGGTGCTGGATGTGCTGGCCAAAGATGTGGGCATCATGGGCATCTTTTCAGACTGGCCTGCAACGGTGACCTACTATGCCAATTGCATGGGCCTGAAATAGCGTTCAGCACAAGCCGAAAAACGGCAGGGTAAAGCCGATGACGACGATCAGGTCGAAGATGTCAACGATGGTGTTCATCGACAATTATTTCAGGGCTGGTAGGCGATAGATGTCACCCAAAGCGGGGCGGCTGCAAGCTGTAGGCTGAAGCGTCAAATGGCTGTGGGATGCTTGTCCGCCAGGAGCCTAAATCGGGGGCGGTCAAAGGTCACTGCCGCCGCGCTCGCCTGGCAGTCAATTCGGTGTTTTGGGGCGCTGGCGTTTGGCTGGCGTCACCGAGATATCGCTGGTCTTGCCAGCCCGCTGAACGCTCAAGGGGGCGGCTACGCCTGGCTTGAGGGCTGCCACTGCGCTCAGCAGTTCTGACACATTGCCCACCGCTTTGCCGTTGACGGCAGTGATCACATCGCCGGGTCTGACGCCAGCCTGTCCGGCAGGGCCGTTTTGCAGCACGCCGGTGATGATGACGCCATCTTTGGTTTTGACGTTGAAGGTTTCCATCAGCTCAGCGTTCAGCTCTTGCGGCTCCACACCGATCCAGCCACGCGTGACCTGGCCTTCTTTCACAATGCTGTCCAGCACCTGTTTGGCGGTAGACACCGGGATAGCAAAACCAATGCCCATGGATCCGCCGGAACGGGAATAAATCGCGGTGTTGATGCCCATCAGTGCGCCGGTGGTGTCGACCAGTGCGCCGCCCGAGTTGCCGGGGTTGATCGCTGCGTCGGTCTGGATGAAGTTTTCAAAGGTGTTGATGCCCAGCCGGTTGCGGCCAAGTGCGCTGACTATGCCGCCGGTGACCGTCTGGCCCACGCCAAACGGGTTGCCAATGGCCAGCACCGGGTCGCCAACCAGCAAGGTTTCCGAGTTGCCCAGCACAATCACGGGCAGCTTGTCGAGCTCGATTTTTAAAATCGCCAAGTCGGTGTCGGGGTCGGTGCCGATCACTTTGGCTTTGGCCTTACGGTTGTCAAGCAGCACCACCTCGATCTCGTCCGCGCCTTCAACCACATGGTTGTTGGTCAAGATATAGCCGCTGGCGCTGATGATGACGCCGCTGCCCAGGCCGCCTTGCGGCTCGTTCCGGCCCTGGTCACCGTAAAAAAACTTGAACCAAGGGTCAGCCGCATGCGGGTTTTTGGTCGCGGCTTTGCTGGTGTTGATGCTGACGACAGCTGCCGAGGCTAGTTTGGCTGCCGCGCTGAAGCTGCCGGCCGGGCCAGTGCCGCGCTGCACTGCGGGGGCTTCCAGCACGGCCACCGAGCCGACCGAACCCGAAAAGGGGCGGCGCTCAATCCATTGCGGCTTGAGTGTGGCAATTACAAAAAACGCTGCCACCAAAACGGTAACGGTTTGAGAAAACAAAAGCCAGAATTTGCGCATGGTGTGCCGGGTGTGGAATGGATCAAGTGTTGATATGGGGGCGCATCCTACTCAATCAAATAGCAACATATTTTGTCTCATGACGCGCAAAACCCCAAAAAGCGATAATCAAAAGCCCCTTGTCCGTCACGTCCCATGGAGATCCGAATGAAAGCCCAAAGCGTCCTGGCCACCATTGGCAACACACCGCACATTCGCGTCAACCGCCTGTTTGGTGCAGCCTGCCAAACGCACCACATCTATATCAAGTCCGAGCGCAGCAACCCCGGCGGTTCGATCAAAGACCGCATTGCTCTGGCCATGGTGGAGGCAGCTGAACAGTCGGGAGTCCTCAAGCCAGGCGCCACCATCATTGAGCCGACCTCTGGCAATACCGGTGTGGGCCTGGCGGTGGTGGCGGCTGTGAAGGGCTACAAACTGGTGTTGGTGATGCCGGAAAGCATGAGCATCGAGCGCCGCCGCCTGATGCTGGCTTATGGCGCCAGTTTTGACCTGACGCCGCGTGAAAAGGGCATGAACGGCGCGATTGCCCGGGCCAAAGAGCTGCTGGCGCAAACGCCCGGCGCGTGGATGCCCGCGCAATTTGACAATCCAGCCAACATTGACATTCATGCGCGCACCACGGCGCTGGAGATTTTGGCCGACTTCCCGAACGGGGTGGACTACTACATCACCGGCGTGGGTACCGGCGGCCACTTGACCGGCGTGGCGCAGGTGCTGAAAGCCAAATTTCCGAACACCAAAGTCTTTGCGGTCGAGCCTGCGGCCTCGCCCGTCATCAGCGGAGGCAAGTCGTCGCCGCACCCGATTCAGGGCATTGGCGCAGGGTTTATTCCGGCCAATTTGCATGTTGATTTGCTCGACGGCGTGATTCAGGTCGACGGCGATGCGGCCAAAGATTTTGCCCGCCGCAGCGCGACTCAGGAAGGCCTGCTGGTGGGTATTTCGTCCGGTGCCACGCTGGCGGCGATTGCGCAGAAGCTGCCGGAGATTCCAGCTGGCAGCACGGTGTTGGGCTTTAACTACGACACCGGGGAGCGTTACTTGTCTGTCGAGGGGTTCCTTCCTTGAACAGGGCAGAGCTTCTTGCGGCTTTTGACACGCTGCTGCAACCCGAGCGTTTCAAAGACTACGGCCCCAATGGCTTACAGGTCGAAGGCAAGGCCGACGTTCGAAAAATCATCTCGGGCGTGACGGCCAGTCTGGCCTTGATTGAGGCGGCTGTCGCAGCCGATGCCGATGCGATCTTCGTTCACCACGGCCTCTTCTGGCGCGGCCAAGCGGGCACGGTGACGGGCTGGATGAAGCAGCGTCTGGCGCTTCTCTTAAAGCACGACATCAATCTGTACGCTTACCACCTGCCGCTGGACGCGCACCCCGAGCTGGGTAACAACGCGCAGCTGGGCTTGCAACTCGGGTTAACGGCGACGTCGCGCTTTGGTGACCAAAACCTGGGCTTTTTGGGCACCAAAACCGATGGCAGCAGCTTCGAGGACGCTTTGGCGCTGTCAGAACACGTCAAAAAGGTATTGAATCGGCCTGTAGCTCATGTTTTATCTGGGCTAGATGATCCTAAAAAAATAGCGTGGTGCAGCGGCGGTGCGCAGGGCTATTTTGAGGCGGCGATTGCTGCCGGGGCCGATGCCTTCATTACCGGCGAGATATCTGAGCCTCAGGCCCACTACGCGCGTGAGATGAATGTCAGTTTTATCGCCTGCGGCCACCATGCGTCTGAGCGTTACGGCGCGCCTGCTGTAGCGGCCCACGTTGCTGCGCAGCTTGGCTTGGCGCATGCGTTCATTGACATAGACAATCCGGCATGACGACGTCAGGCCAACTCCCCATCCTCATCACCATGGGCGATGCGGCAGGCATTGGGCCTGAAATCATCGCCAAGGCGTATCAGCACCATGCGGCCGAGCTGGTCGGTTGCGTGGTGGTGGGTGACGTGGCGACGATGCGCCGCGCCGCTGCCGTGGTGGCGGCACCTGTGGCTTTGCCAGTGGCGCAGCTGGATTCCTTGAATGATGTGGCGCCGCCTCATTGCATCCCTGTGCTACAAAAATGCGAGCTTCTAACCCATATATCCATCGGTTCGGTGAGCGCTTTGGCAGGTCAGGCCGCGGCTGATTGCATTGTTTGGGCGGCGCAGTCGGTTTTAAGCGGTCAAGCGGCCGCCATGGTGACAGCGCCGATTCACAAAGAAGCCTTGGCCGCAGCTGGCGGCTGGGCGGCGCAGTTCCCCGGCCATACCGAAATGCTGCAGTTTGAAGCAGCGAAGTTTTTGGGCCAAGAAGTAGCAAAGCTGCCGGTCCGCATGATGCTGGCCAATGATGAGCTGAAAACCGTGCTGGTCAGCATTCACATGTCGTTGAAGCACGCTATTGAGGCGGTGACCTTCGACAACGTTCTGCAAACCCTGCGCATCACCCACACAGCCTTGAGCAAAAGCTTGGGGCGCGCACCCCACATCGGTGTGGCGGGCTTGAACCCGCATGCCGGTGAGGGCGGTTTGTTCGGGCACGAGGAGCAAACCATCATTGCGCCAGCCATCGCCGCTGCGAAAGCCGAGGGGCTCAATGTGAGCGGCCCTTTCGCACCAGACACCGTGTTCATGCGAGCCAGAGCCAAAAACGGGCAGTCTGGCGAGTTTGACGTGGTGGTGGCGATGCACCACGACCAGGGCCTGATCCCCGTCAAATATCTGGGGGTGGAGCAGGGCGTGAACGTGACGCTGGGCCTGCCATTGGTGCGCACCAGCCCCGACCACGGCACGGCGTTTGACATTGCCGGGACTGGCAAAGCAGACCCGGCTAGCTTGCTCGCCGCGATTCGCATGGCGCGGCGGCTGTCCGCCTAAACACGATGTCTTCAGGCTATCCTGAATGTGGCGCAGCAGCCTTAAAAATGACGCCGACGACCAGATCCATCGCCTTGCTCTTGACTACAAATTCCTTGATCATGCTCATGGCGATCTCCAGTTGGACGCAATATCAAGCTTGACTGCTGGGAAAATGTAAAGTCCCACTTTTGTTTAAAAAGTCCCTTGTACTGGCATTCAATCCAGAGCGCTACTCGGGAATCAGCAGGTGCCCCTGAAGCTGTCAGTCTGCCTCCGCTACAATACGGGTTTGCCCCACTAACCACTCTTTAAAGCCTATTTCAAGCAAGTTCTTGAAGGATTCTCATGACCCAAGCAAGTGCAAACACAGCGCCACCTAGCGCACCGATGGACAAAGACAAAAGAAACTGGATCATCGGCACCGCTGCTGTTGGCGGTGTAGGCGTAGCATGTGTAGCTGTGCCGTTTGTCAGCACCTTTAGCCCATCCGAGCGCGCCAAAGCGGCTGGTGCATCCGTAGAAGTTGATATCTCCGCCCTCAAGCCGGGCGAGAAGATGACCGTCGAATGGCGCGGCAAGCCAGTTTGGATTTTAAAGCGTTCGCCCGAGCAAGTAGCCGCTCTTCCCAAGAACGACGCCCTGTTAGCTGACCCTAAATCTTTGCGCAAGCCCGGCGAACTTACCCCGGTATACGCTCGCAACGGCAATCGATCCATCAAGGCCGAGACGCTGGTCGTTGTGGGCATTTGTTCACATCTGGGCTGTTCGCCGTCAGACAAGTTGGCCGCGGGCCCGCAACCATCCTTGCCTGACGATTGGGCGGGAGGCTTTTTGTGTGCTTGCCACGGCTCCACCTTTGACGTTGCTGGCAGGGTTTACAAAAACAAACCAGCACCTGATAACCTCGAAGTGCCACCGCACATGTACCTTTCAGACACCCGGCTGCTGATTGGTGAAGATAAAAAGGCCTGAAACCGGTTCACTATCGCCCGTTTTCAAAAGACCCCGCCGACCGTGCATGAAGCCTTGCTGATCTTCCGAACGCTGTTGTTCGCGTAAATATCAGACCTGATTCACGCAAAAGCTAAAAAATATTTTTCGACAGGACGAATCATGGCAGCCCAATTCAAAGAGATATCCCCTGACGCGCCACTTGGTGCGAAAGCGCTCAACTGGTTAGATAACCGTTTTCCGGCAAGTAAGCTTTACAACGAACACCTGGGTGAGTACTACGCACCCAAAAACTTCAATATCTGGTACGTGTTCGGCGCTTTGGCAATGCTGGTGTTGGTGATTCAAATCGTCACAGGCATCTTTTTAACGATGCACTACAAACCCGATGCCGCTCTGGCATTTGCGTCTGTCGAGTACATCATGCGGGATGTGTCTTGGGGTTGGTTGATTCGTTATATGCATTCCACAGGTGCGTCAGCATTCTTTGTGGTGGTGTACTTGCACATGTTTCGCGGATTGATTTACGGCAGCTACCGCAAGCCGCGTGAGCTGATATGGGTTTTTGGCTGCGCGATTTTCTTGTGCCTGATGGCCGAAGCGTTCATGGGTTACCTGCTGCCATGGGGCCAAATGAGCTACTGGGGGGCTCAGGTGATTGTGAATCTGTTTGCAGCGATTCCGTTTATCGGTCCAGACCTTGCTTTGCTGATCCGCGGCGACTATGTGGTGGGCGATGCCACGCTGAACCGTTTCTTTGCGTTTCACGTGATCGCAGTGCCTTTGGTGTTACTCGGCTTGGTCGCCGCACACATCATTGCGTTGCATGAAGTCGGTTCCAACAATCCTGATGGTGTTGAGATTAAGGCGGCTGGCGCCCCGAAGGACGCCAAGGGTCACCCTCTGGACGGCATCCCTTTTCACCCTTACTACACGGTGCACGATATTTTTGCAGTCAGTGTGTTCTTGCTGGTGTTTACTGGCATCGTGTTTCTGGCCCCTGAATTGGGAGGCTACTTCCTTGAGTACAACAATTTCATACCTGCTGACCCGCTGAAAACCCCGGCGCATATTGCACCCGTTTGGTACTTTACGCCGTACTATTCAATGCTTCGTGCCATCACAAGCGAAATGATGTACGTGATGATGGCCAGCACGCTTGCGGGCGCTGGCTTGATCGTGGCGCGAGTCAAGATGGCCAACGTGTTCAAGATCGTGATTGTTGGCGGGGCTATCGCCGTGACGGCGGCCATGTGGTTTTTTGATGCGAAGTTCTGGGGCGTTGTGGTGATGGGCGCTGCGGTACTGATATTGTTTGTACTCCCGTGGCTTGACCACAGTGAAGTGAAATCCATACGCTACCGTCCGTCATGGAACAAATATTTGTACGGTGCCTTTATTTTCATGTTCTTTGTGCTGGGTTATCTCGGGATCCAGCCTCCGGGTGTGTGGGGCACAGTGCTTGGTCAAGACATCGCAGAGCGTGTTTCGCAATTGTTTACCCTTGGGTACTTCGGTTTCTTTTTGTTGATGCCGTGGTGGAGCCGCCTTGGTGAGTTCAAACAGGTACCCGACCGTATAGTTTTCGCAGGTCATTGAGGCGACAGATCATTTATGAAAAAAATATTTATCAGTTTGTTGCTGGCCACTGCTGCAGTTACTAGCGCCCTGGCCGCCGGAGGCGGCATCGCGTGGGACAAGGCACCAGCTAAAACCACCGACATGGTTGCCCTGCAAAACGGCGCGAAAATTTTCGTCAACTACTGTCAAAATTGCCACGCAGCTGGCTACATGCGATTCAACAAGCTCAAGGACCTTGGCCTGACGGATCAGCAGATCAAGGAAAACCTGCTGTTCAGCACTGACAAAATCGGCGAAACCATGAAGGTGTCGATGGATGTAAAGAACGCTAAAGACTGGTTTGGTGTTGTACCCCCAGACTTGACACTGGTGGCGCGTTCTCGCTCTGATTTTGGTAAGGGTACTGGGTCAGACTATCTGTACACGTATCTGCGGACTTACTACCGGGACGATACAAAACCAACGGGTTGGAACAATCTGGCTTATCCAAATTCGGCAATGCCACACGTGATGTGGGAATGGCAAGGCGAAAGAAAGCCAATTTATGAAGAAGCTACTGAACATGGCAAAAAGGTGGCAGTCCTGAAAGGTTGGCAGCAGGTCACTCCTGGCAGCATGACGCCACTTCAGTACGATCAATCGGTGGGCGATCTTGTTGGTTTTCTACAGTGGATGAGTGAGCCAGTACAAAACACTCGGGTTCAGATTGGTGTGTGGGTCTTACTGTTTTTATTGCTCCTGACTTTTGCGGCCTGGCGTCTGAATGTTGCCTTCTGGAAAGACGTCAAGTAATTTTCTCGCCGGGACGTGTTTCCGGCACCTTCTGGAGTGGACGCTCAATGCGTGTCCACTCCTTTGCATTTAGGAGTTCCCAGCCATGATGGTTCTTTATTCAGGCACAACCTGCCCCTACTCACACCGTTGCCGCTTTGTGCTGTTTGAAAAAGGCATGGACTTCGAGATCCGCGATGTTGACCTGTACAACAAGCCGGAAGACATCAATGTGATGAACCCTTACGGTCAGGTGCCAATTTTGGTCGAACGCGATCTGATTTTGTATGAGTCCAACATCATCAACGAGTACATCGACGAGCGTTTTCCGCACCCGCAGCTCATGCCCGGCGACCCGGTAGACCGCGCCCGCGTTCGCCTGTTTTTGCTGAACTTTGAAAAAGAGCTCTTCGTGCATGTCAGCACGCTCGAATCGCGCGCCTCCAAAGGCAACGACAAGATGCTTGAAAAAGCCCGCGCGCACATCAAGGATCGCCTGACGCAGCTCGCACCGATTTTCCTGAAAAACAAGTTCATGCTGGGTGACAACTTCTCGATGCTCGACGTCGCCATCGCGCCGCTGCTGTGGCGTCTGGACTACTACGGTATCGACCTGTCGAAAAACGCCGCGCCTCTGCTGAAATATGCAGAGCGAATTTTCTCGCGTCCTGCCTACATTGAAGCCCTGACGCCTTCAGAAAAAGTGATGCGCAAATAAATGTCCGCCACGCTTGTCACTTCGCGATCTGCACTTGCGCCAGACTGTGCTTTGAGCCTGCTGTTTGCGCAAGTCGATGTCGCGGCTTCTGCTTGTGAAGACGGCGTCGGGGTGCCGAGCTGGACCTGGTTTGGCTGATTTCATGAACGCGCTCGACGCCACTTCTACTCGTCCGTATCTGATAAGGGCGCTTTACGAGTGGTGCGTCGACAATGGTTTGACGCCTTATGTGGCCGTTTCGGTAGATGATTCCGTTCAGGTGCCGCGCGAATATGTCAAAGACAACGAGATTGTGCTGAACATCAGTTTCGATGCCACCTCGTCCCTCAAGCTGGGCAATGATTTCATTGAGTTCAAGGCACGCTTTGCGGGCAGTTCGCGTGACATCATGGTGCCCATTGATCGTGTGAGTGCGATCTATGCGCGTGAAAATGGTCAGGGCATGGCCTTTCCGATGGGCACGAAAACGCAACAGGAAGGGCCGTCTGCCAGCTCGCAAGGAGCCTTATCGGCTGTGTCTGCGTCACCGGCCGCACCTCCTGAGGGTAAAGTGGTTCAACTGGTGCCAGGTGACGATCAGGAGCCACCAAAACCGCCTTCAAGTCCACGTCCGGCGCTCAAGCGTGTGAAGTAAATGCGTGGATGACCACCAGATACGCTCAAAGCTTCAAGTAAAATCATACCCGTGCCGATTTAGCTCAGTTGGTAGAGCAACCGCCTTGTAAGCGGTAGGTCATCAGTTCGATTCCGATAATCGGCACCACTTCACTGTTTCACACAGCACCAAGCCCCTTCAAAACCCGCCTTCTTCACTGGAGAGCGGGTTTTTTCTTGTCCAACGCAGTATCACTGTGTATCAAACAGATGCGCTGCGTGCGCCTCTGGTTTGTTTGATGTCTTTTAAATTAAGTTCGCACGGGACTTGGCTTTAAGCGATGAAGTTCCTTTGAGCGCGGACAAACCGGTACGCTTGGTGGTCGCGTTCCCCGCCGGCGGGCCCGCCTGGCGTGTGGCGTTGTGGCAATGATTCATGGATTCGAGGGTCTGTAATGCTGCGGGTACATCTTCATCACCACTTCACGTCCCCGTCCAAATGCATAACAGCTGTCTATCTTCAACGGCAGCCCGTCCCGATCAACTTCTGCATGGTACTTCCCTAAGTTCAACGCCCTGACACCCTGCAGCGCTGTGGTACCCATCGGTATCAGCATTTCCATCAAATGCGTGCAGCTGGCCGTACCCCTCAGGCGCTCCTTGACCAAAGAGGACCAGCCACGGGCAATTCTCTCGCCCAAAAGTACCGACAGGGTAGATTCCGCCCCCTTGCAAACGCCAAAAGGCGTCACGTCTGATGACGCCTCAATCTTGCGCACCACATACCCGCTGTCTACTGACATGCGAATCCAGAGGTCATGCATGGGCTCACCTGCAGGGGTTGGATATGCAGACAGGGGACGCTCGAAGTCAAAAGGTTTGCTATCCCGCAAGTGACCTTCGACGTCTTATAAACCGTCTTCCCTGGCAAAGGCTCGCATGTCGATAAGGCGGTGATGGATCTCGCGACGGACATCGGGTGCAGATAACGGCATCTATACCTCACGGAAAAAATTGGGCGTAAGTACATGCGCCCGGATACTTATATTGGAACTCATCACAGTCTGTATGACTCCACATTTTGTTGCCGCGCCCAGGATGGCGCTCGATGTTCGATGAACGCAGAGGTGCCCTCCTGAAAATCAGAGCCCAGGAAAAAAGAAAGATTCAAAAACTGGGCAGCATCAAGGGCTTGGGCTGCAGGCATGTCAGACAGCAAGACGAATGCCCTGCGTCCCAGTGCGATCGCCCCGGGGCTGGTCAACTGAAAGCGCCGCCCAAATTCAGTGATGATCATCTCCAGTTCCTCGCGGGTTTCCGCAAGCCGATTGACGAAGCCAAGCCTGTGGCCTTCTGTGGCCGAGATGGCTTCTCCAGGGAGCATCATCTCATAGAGAACCTTGCGCTGCAAAGACCGGGCGAGGTGCGCCACGATGATCATTGGAAAAAGGCAAATTTTCAACTCTGGCATCGCGAATGCTGCGGATCGCGTGGCAATGACCGCCCTCTGCTGTGTTCCAAATCTGGAATAAATATCAAAAAAATAATAATTTGTTGATGAATTCACAGGGCTTCAGACGGGTACACCGCAGCAAGTGCAGTTATAAAAGGAGACCGACGTGATGAAAAGAAAGATCGTTTGCACCTTGGCCTCGTGTTCGCCACAGACCGGGTTGAGGCGTGGGTGGCTTACCGCCTTGATAGCCTGGCTTGTGTT
>CAMARI010000065.1 GCA_945860515.1 Polaromonas sp. YR568 | reverse complement strand
GAGCCAGGCTTGCTCTCGCCGGAGCGCCAGTTGGCCTGCGCTGTGCCCTCGGCGTCTGCGCCGCTGAAGCTGATGTTTTTGAGGGCAATGTCCAGTTTGCCTTGGTTGACTGTCCATTGCGTGTCCATGGCCAGCTTGTCGAATTTCACGCGAGGGTCTTCAAACACGCCGGGTAAATCAAGATACCCTTGACTGATGTTGACCTGCGCCTTGCCGCCGGCCTCAGAAATGTCGAAGTCCGCTGCGCCGCCACGGATGCCGGGCCGGCCGGGCTGCTGGTAAGGCAGAGCTTGCGGGCCTGCAGCTTGCGACGCATTGCGGCGCAACACGCCGCTTGGCAACGCGCTGACTTCCAGGCCTGTCACGCGGCCCTTGGCGTTGAAGGTCATGGCCTGAATGGCACTGTTGGCTGGCATCCGCCAGCGCGCCTCCAGTGTCTCGACCAGACCCTTGGGCGCCAACGACTCCACCAGCGCGTGGGTGCTGGTGCCCAGTGGTAAGCGGCCGGCAATCTGGGTCATGGCCGCCAGGTCCAGCTTATCGGCTTTCAGCGTATTTACCTGCTCTGTTGTGCCTGCCGTGCCCAGGCTGCTAAAGACCAGGTTGCCGCCCGGCCACTGCAGGCCATCGGGCGTGTCAAAGCGCAGGTTCTCGGTTGAAAACTCAAAGCCATCGGCCAGCAACTTGCCGCCCACCCGGCCCATGACAGATTTGAAAACCAGCGGCTGCAGAGTTTTGCCGAGCTGTACACCGACATCCTGCATGGCCACATCAAGCGTGGTACCGTTGATTTGCCCCTTGCTCACATCTGCCCACGCACGCAGGCTGCCGCTGCCAGCACGCGGGTCCACATCAAAGGTGTTTGGTAGGTATCTTTTGATCTGCGACACATCGGTAACACGGCCGAATTCTGCATACAGCTGACCCGACCACTCAGCCCACTGCCCGGCCCCTGTGGACAGCAAGGGCTGTCGAAACTGGCCGCGCAGACTGAATCGGTCACCCCAACTGGCGGGGGGTGTGGCGTCCATGCGAAAGGCGTGGCGCCGAGTGCCGTTGCGCATCACCGCATCGACCTGCCCCAAAGCCAGCATGGGGGCCGATACACGCTCGTCGGTCCAGCGCAGCGTGCCGGCCTGAATGGCAAATTCTGTTTGAGAGAAAAACCAGTCGAACAGGGCGGGGTCGTCCGCCCGGCCCTGAGCGATTTCAATGCCACCGACGTACAGTTTGCCGTCCAAAGTTCGGCGTATGTCCAGCACCGGCTGGTCAATCACGAGTTGTTCAAAGCCGCCGCCCCATAGCGATGAGGCCGACAAAGCCACCAGCACGCGCGGCAAGAGCAGCGCCTGGCGCCCGGCGCTGTCTTGCAGGGTCACACCCTGCAACTCAAAAGAAGGAATCAGGCCTTGTGACTGTCCTGTTATGCGGCCAATGCCAACCGGCACACCCAGGGCCTTGCTGGCAGCGATTTCAAGCCGTGGGCGAAATTCTTCAATACGCGGCACAATCCAGCCGTGAAGGACTGCCCAAGTGGCACCTACCAGCAGCCAGAAAGTGAGCAGCATCCACACGGCAATGCGCGCTGCGAAAGCAAGCCATCGCAAGCGTGCAGGTACAAAGTTTGGCACTTGGGTGGGTTTTTGGATCATCGGCAAGAGAATTATGACTGCCTAAGCTGTTCAGTGACGCGCCATTCAAACCGGGACTCTGTGAAGTTTTGTGAAATAGTGTGATGTTCTTACCTGCCAGCCCATCAGCGCCAACGCAAATCAAGGCATCTGGCCACTCGCGGTTCGTGCAGCGCATTCGCCGCCGCTACGCTGCGCAAATGCCTTTGCTGGAGCGCGGCGCCCCGGTTCATGCCACCATGCAGACTGCTTGGCGCGCCTTGCGCCAGCAGGGTCTGGATACCGGCGCATCACTGCGCGTGCTGCGCCAACTGGTGATGGAGCGGCTGGTGGTTCTGGACTGTGAAGACCAAGCTAAATTGGACGTGGTGACCCGCGCCATGACCGAGCTGGCCGAGCTGGCGCTCGATGCAGCGATGCAGGAATCGCAAACTCGTCTTGATGCGCAGTATGGTGAGCCCCTGGCGCCCGATGGCAGCCGTGCCCAGATGTGGGTGGTGGGCATGGGCAAGCTGGGCGCGCGCGAGCTGAATGTGTCCAGCGACATTGATCTGATTTACGTCTACGACCATGATGGGCAAACTGCCGGGCGCACTGAAAGCGGCACAAGCCGGCGCGGCAGCATTTCCAACCATGAGTATTTTGCTTACCAGGTCAAGGCGATTTACGCGCTGATGGGTGAGACCACTGAACACGGCTTTGTCTTTCGTCTGGATCTGGCGCTGCGGCCGCATGGCAACTCGGGTTCGGCGGCGCTGTCGCTGTCAGCACTTGAAGACTACTTTCAGGCCCAAGGCCGCGAATGGGAGCGCTTTGCCTGGCTCAAGAGCCGTGTCGTGGCACCGCAAACATGTGTTCAACATGGTTCTGCGCTGGCTTTGCGCATGGTTGTGTTGCCCTTTGTCTTCAGGCGCTACCTCGACTACAGCGTGTTTGACGCTTTGCGCATTCTGCACCGGCAAATCCGTGAGCATGCCGCCAAGCGCAGCGCCGGCCGGCCCGAGCGCGCCAACGACGTGAAGCTGTCGCGCGGCGGCATTCGTGAAATTGAATTTACCGTGCAGTTGCTGCAGGTCGTGCGTGGTGGGCAGTTTCCCGAGCTGCGCACCCGCCGCACGGTTGATGCCTTGCCGCGCCTGGCCAAAGCCGGACTGATGGCGCAAGCGATTGCCGATTCACTGGTAGCTGCATATCAATTTTTGCGCCGCGTGGAGCACCGTATTCAGTATCTGGACGACCAGCAAACCCACGCGCTGCCGACCCGGGACGATGACCTGGCCTGGATTGCGCAAACCCTGGGCTACGCCGACTGCTGCTCGTTTTTGCATGACCTGGATGCCCACCGCGAGCTGGTGGCACAGGAGTTTGACAGGCTGCTGGGAGGCAAGGCTGATTGCAAAGGTTGCGTCAAAACCCCGTCCACCCCCGAACCACTGGACTCCTTGCTCGAGCATTTGTCCGGCCAGTGGCCGCAGCAGTTTCGGGTTCGTCTGCAGCAGTGGCGCACCCACCCCAAGGTGCTGGCCCTGCGTGATGACGCCAGGGCCCGCCTGAGTCAGCTGGTGCAGCGCACCGCCCAATGGCTGGCTGAAGGCAGCGTGAGCGAGGAAGCCGCCCTGCGCGTCATGGACTGGATAGAGCCCCTGCTCAGGCGCGAAAGCTACTTGGCCCTGTTGCTCGAGCGTCCGCAAGTGCACCAGCGACTGCTGCGTTTGTTGGGCGCGGCCAAATGGCCTGCGCGCTACCTGCTGATGCACCCCGGTGTGATCGACGAACTGGCTAGCCAGCAGATGCTGCACGAGCGTTTTGATGCGGTCAGCTTAGGGCAGGAGCTTAAGTTGCGGCTGGTCTCGCTCGCCCGCACCGGCGAGGACGACGAAGAAACCTGTCTGAACCTGCTGCGCCGCGCACACCATGCCGAGGTGTTTCGCACGCTGGCGCGGGATGTTGAGGGCGTGCTGAGCGTCGAACAGGTGGCCGATGACCTGAGCGCACTGGCTGAGAGTATCCTGGCCATTACCGTGGACTGGTGCTGGCAGCGCCTCAAAAACCGGCACCGTGAAAGCCCGCAGCTGGCCATCATCGCCTACGGCAAACTGGGCGGCAAAGAGCTGGGTTACGGCGGTGACCTGGACATTGTGTTTGTCTACGAAGACGAACACGAACAGGCCAGTGAGGCGTATGCCCTGCTGGTGCGCAAGCTCATCAACTGGCTGACCGTCAAGACTGGCGAGGGCGATTTGTTCGAGATTGACACAGCCTTGCGCCCCAACGGCAATTCGGGTTTGCTGGTCACCAGCTTTGAGGCTTATGCCAAGTACCAGCAGCAGCGCGGCAGCAACACCGCCTGGACTTGGGAGCACCAAGCCATGACACGCGCCCGTTGTGTCTTGGGTGCAGAGCCGCTGCGCCAGAAATTTGAAAAAATCCGTGAAGGCGTCATCACCGCGCCACGCAACGCTGCCTTGCTGCGCGCCGAGATTGTGGCCATGCGCGACAAGGTGCGGGCCGCACACCCCATCAAGGGCAACTTGTTCGATGTCAAGCACAGTTCAGGCGGCATGGTGGATGCCGAATTTGCGGTGCAATACCTGGTGCTGTCCCAATCAGCCCAGCACCCGGAGCTGGTCGCCAATGTGGGCAACATTGCCTTGCTGCAGCGGGCTGAAGCGGCCGGCTTGCTGCCGCCAGGTGTGGGGCAGGCGGCGGCCGGGGCCTACCGGGCGCTGCGCCGCGTGCAGCACCAGGCGCGCTTGAATGAAGCGCCCACCCAGGTGGCCCTTGGCGAACTGCAGGCTGAGCGCGATGCCATCGCCGCGCTGTGGTCGGCTGTTTTCAGCGTTCCACCCATGTCCTCACAACCCTAAGCCTTACCGATTTTGGGTTATTTTGGGGCTGAAGGCTGATAAGCCAGCAAAATATGATTTTTTCGCCAGTCGAGCATACCTACGCCCATAGGCCTTCAATTGTCTGATTTTCTGCCTGTCTCTGGTCCCGCCGCCGACTTTTTCGGTCAGCGCCGACTTGTCTGCATCACGCTGGTTTTGCTGTCAGTGCTGACGCTTTTGGGTCTGGGTGGTTGCGCTGCCAACGTGCCGCCCCTGACGCTGCCCGTTGTCGCACCACCCAAGTGGTATGCGCCTTTACCACCCGCCACGACACAAACCACACCGATCGCCACCAGCGCCACCAGCAGCCTGCCGCACAACGGCAGCCTGAGCAACCTGTCGAAGTGGTGGCAACAGCAAAACGACCCGCTGCTGGTCGAGCTGATTGATGCGGCGCAACTGGTCAGTCCGTCGGTCATCACGGCGCGCTCTAACATCCAGCAGGCCCAGGCTACGCAGGTGGCGTCACAAGCGGCTTTGCTGCCCACGCTCGATGGGATCGGCGGCGTGAGCAGAAGCCGCAATGGTCCCGTGAATCGCACCACCGTACCCGCGCCCGTCAATGCGGCCCAGATTGGACTGCAAACCAACTGGGAGATCGACCTGTTCGGCCAGAACAATGCCAGCCTGAATGCCGACAAAGAGCGCTTTCTGGGCGCGCAGGCCCGGTGGCACGAAGCCCGTGTGCTGGTAGCCGCTGAAATCGCCAACCAGTATTACAACTTTCGCGCTTGCGAAAAGCAGTTGTTGGTGGTGGACGCTGATGTACGGTCCAGACTCCAAACCAGCCGCTTGAACGAGCAGCTTACCAAGGCAGGCTTTGTTGCACCCGTCACCGCCGGTTTGGCGCGGGCGACCGCGGCCGAAGGCAAGAGCCGGTTGACACAGCAGCGAGCTGAATGCGAACTGGGCATCAAGACCATCGCCGCCTTGACCGCTTGGGCCGAGCCCGATTTGCGGCAAAAACTCGCTTTGGCAGCACCTGCCAGCATTCAGCAGGGCATTGCTGATATTTCCAGCGTGCCGGCTGAAGTGCTGGGCCAGCGACCCG
Source organism: Polaromonas sp. YR568 (assembly GCA_945860515.1). Classification (GTDB taxonomy): domain Bacteria; phylum Pseudomonadota; class Gammaproteobacteria; order Burkholderiales; family Burkholderiaceae_C; genus Polaromonas. Next base: position 8,712 of record CAMARI010000065.1, on the reverse strand, counting down.
ATGTCTACAACGCCGCTCGCGAGTTGACGGCCGCGAGTTTTGAAGTCGGCAGCGCACGCGCCCAACGCTACCCGCGCCTGCGCATAGGTGGCACGATTGCGCGCAACAAAAGCAGCACGGGCGGTTTCAACCAGAATGACAGTACCTGGTCGTTTGGCCCGATGTCCTTGACCGTGCCGCTGTACGACGGCGGTGCCGCCGATGCCAACGTCGACGCCGCCAAAGCCCGATATGAAGAGGCCGCCGGCAAATACCGGGGCATCGTCAGGCAAGCCGTACGTGAGGTCGAAGAAGCGCTCGTCAACCTGCAAAGCACAGCGGACAGAGGCGAGGACAAACTGGCGGCGGCGCTCGGTTACAGCGCATCGTTTTCTGGCACTGAAGCACGCTACAAAGCCGGTTTAGCCAGCCTGGTGGAACTCGAAGAAGCACGGCGCGTGCTGCTGGCGGCGCAAAGCGCGCTGGTCAGCCTGGAGCGGGAACGGCGCAGCGCCTGGATTGACCTGTACCGCGCCTTGGGTGGCGGCTGGAACACGGCAGCGCTGCCTGCCACGCCCATGGTGTTTGGCATTCCCGAAGCATTTTTGCCGGGCTGGTAAGCCATTTGAACCAATTTGGCCCTGAAAGACTTTTAAAAAATACCCATGAACCTTTTTCAACGCCCACGCCGCCCACTTCACTACGCTATTTATTTAGTAGCGTTAGGCGTAATTATTTATTGGGCTGCTGCCATTGTTTCATCCCCATCCAGGGCTGCTGATGATAAAAAACCGGCTGCATCCAAACCGGCGCTGACGGTCAGCACGGTGCAGCCCATGATGCGGGAACTGCCACTGAGGCTGCCTGCCAACGGCAGCATCACCGCCTGGCAAGAGGCCATCATTGGCAGCGAGGCCAATGGCTTGCGGTTGGTCAGTGTCAATGCCAACGTGGGCGACAAGGTGGCCAAGGGAGAGGTGCTGGCCAGCTTTGCCACCGAGCAGGTCGGCGCTGAGGTGGCCCAGGCCCAGGCCAGCCTGCTGGAGGCCCAGGCGAATGCGCAGGATGCCGCCATGAATGCCGACAAGGCGCGCACGCTGCAAGCCAGCGGCGCCTTGAGCGAGCAGCAGATCAACCAGTACACGACGCTGGACAAAAGCGCCAAGGCACGGCTGGAGGTGGCCCAAGCCGCGCTGGCCGTGCAGCAGGTTCGGCTCAAGCAAACCGCGGTGCTGGCGCCTGACAGCGGTGTCATTTCCAGCCGCTCTGCCACGCTGGGCGCAGTGGTGGGCAACGGAGTTGAGCTGTTCAAAATGATTCGCGGTGGGCGGCTGGAGTGGCGGGCTGAAGTGACCAGTACCGAAATGGCGGGCATCAAGCCCGGCGCCCAGGTCATGGTGACAGCGGCCAGTGGGGCGCAGGTGGTGGGTAAAACGCGCATGATTGCCCCGACGGTGGACAGCACAAGCCGAAACGGGCTCGTTTATGTCGACTTACCTTTTCACGCCAATATCAAGGCCGGCATGTATGCCAAAGGTGAGTTCGTGCTGGGCACCAGCAATGTCTTGAGCCTGCCGCAGCAGGCGCTGGTGCTGCGCGACGGCTTTACTTACGCCATGCGGCTGGAGCCGGGCAACAAAATCAGCCAGGTCAAGCTGCAAACCGGCCGCCGGGCCGGCGATACGGTAGAGGTCCTGCAGGGCGCCAAAGTGGGTGAGCAGTTTGTGGCCAGCGGCGCGGCTTTTCTGGCCGATGGGGATACCGTCAAGGTGGTGGCCGCGCCTGCTGCCGAAACGGCTGTTGGCCCCAAAACCAGACACTAGTCCCAATAACCGACTTTATCCATGAAATCGGCCTTCGGGCCAATAAATACACGGGCCAGCAGCTATTAAATACGAAGCCTACAAGAACTCACATTTATGAACGTTTCCGCCTGGTGCATCCGCAACCCGATTGCTGCCATCATGTTTTTTGTCATGCTTTGCTTTGCGGGCGTGCTGGGCTACCAGAACATGTTGGTGCAGAACTTCCCTGACCTGGAGGTACCCAACATCATCGTCAGCGCCAGCTTGCCAGGCGCCTCGCCAGCCCAGCTGGAGACCGAGGTGGCACGCAAGATGGAGGGTGCGATTGCCGCGCTGCAAGGCCTGAAAAACATCTACACCAAGGTGCAGGACGGCGAGGTCACCATCACCGCCGAGTTCCGGCTGGAAAAGCCCAGCCAGGAAGCGCTCGATGAAACCCGCTCGGCGGTCCAGCAGGTGCGTGCCGATATGCCGGCCGACCTGCGCGACCCGGTGGTTAGCAAAATCAATATTTCAGGCGCGCCCGTGCTGGCTTACACGATCAAGAGCAGCGCGCTGGACGACGAGGCGCTGAGCTGGTTTGTGGACGACACCCTGACCAGAAGCCTGCTGGCGGTACGTGGCGTCGGCGCCATCACCCGGGTGGGCGGCGTGACGCGCGAGGTGCGGGTGGCCCTCAACAGCTCAAAAATGCAGGCGCTGGGCGTCAGTGCCACCACCGTGTCGCACCAGCTGCGGCTTGTACAAATGGACACCTCGGGCGGCCGGGCTGATCTGGGCAGCAGCGAGCAGCCGCTGCGTACGCTGGCGACCGTCAAGTCTGCTACCGAGCTGGCCGGGCTTGAGCTGTCGGTCGGCGAGGGGCGCAAGGTCCGCCTGTCGCAGGTCGCCGATGTGCAGGACACCACGGCCGAGCCGCGTTCTGCGGCGCGGCTCAATGGCGTGCCGGTGGTGGGCTTTGAAATCTCGCGTTCTAAAGGTGCCAGCGAGGTGGATGTGGGGCGCGGCGTTCGGGCTGCCTTGGCGCAGCTCAAGGTGAGCCACCCTGACATGGTTCTGAGCGAAGCCTTTGACTTTGTCACCCCTGTTGAAGAGGAATACCGGGCATCGCTGACGCTGCTGGTTGAGGGCGCTCTGCTGGCGGTGCTGGTGGTGTGGCTGTTTTTACGCGATTGGCGCGCCACCTTTGTGACGGCGGTGGCGTTGCCGTTGTCGGTCATTCCGGCCTTCATTGGCATGAACTATCTGGGCTTTTCCATCAATGTGGTGACGCTCTTGGCCCTCAGTCTGGTGATCGGTATTTTGGTCGATGACGCGATTGTCGAGGTGGAAAACATTGTGCGCCACCTGCGCATGGGCAAAACGCCGTACCAGGCCGCGATGGAAGCCGCCGATGAGATTGGCCTGGCCGTGATTGCCACCACCTTCACGCTGGTGGCGGTGTTTTTACCGACGGCTTTCATGAGCGGCATCGTAGGCAAGTTTTTCAAGCAATTTGGCTGGACGGCATCGCTGGCGGTGTTTGCATCGCTGGTGGTGGCGCGCATGCTCACGCCGATGATGTCGGCGTATCTGCTCAAGCCTATCGTTGACTACACCGAGAAAGACAGCACGGTGATGCGCTGGTACATGCGTGCCAGCCGCTGGTGTTTGCAGCATCGATGGTGGACAGCCGTGGCGGCGGGCGGATTTTTTGTCGGCTCGCTGATGCTGATCCCGCTGCTGCCGACCGGCTTCATCCCGCCGGACGACAACAACCAGACCCAGGTCTACCTTGAGCTGGCCCCTGGCAGCAAGCTGGCAGACACGCTGCTTGCTGCCGAGACCGCACGCCAGCTGTTGATGAAGGTTGAGCATGTCAAATCCATCTACACCACGGTCGGTGGCGGTTCGGCGGGTACCGACCCCTTTGCTGCCAGCGGGTCGGTTGAAAAGCGCAAGGCTACGCTGACCATTTTGCTGGCCCCGCGCGGCACCCGGCCACGCAAGCAGGTGGTGGAAAACAACATTCGCACGGCGCTGACAGAATTGCCTGGCGTGCGCAGCAAAGTGGGCCTGGGCGGTTCGGGTGAGTCTCTGGTGGTGGCGCTGACGAGTGAAAACCCGGCGTCTTTGGCCGCTGCCGCTGCTGCGCTTGAAAAAGACCTGCGGACCATTCCCGGTTTGGGCTCGGTGGCGTCCAGCGCCTCGCTGGTGCAACCCGAACTGACGGTACGGCCCGACTTTGCCCGCATGGCGGATCAAGGCGTGACCAGCGCTGCGATTGGCGAAACCCTGCGCATAGCCACGGTAGGTGACTACAACGCCGCCTTGCCCAAGCTCAACCTGTCGGGGCGGCAAGTGCCGATCGTGGTACGTCTGGCAGACGAGGCCCGCGCTGACCTGGCCGCGCTGGAGCGCCTGATGGTGCCCGGCAGCCGTGGCCCGGTGATGCTGGGTCAGGTCGCCAGCCTGCAAGTCTCAGGCGGTCCAGCGGTGATTGACCGCTTTAACCGCCTGCGCGACGTCAAGTTTGAGATCGAGCTGTCGGGCCTGCCGCTGGGCGACGTCACTACGCTGGTCAACAAGCTGCCAGCGATCGTCAATTTGCCCGCCGATGTCAAGCAGGTCACCATCGGCGATGCCGAAATCATGGGCGAGTTGTTTGCCAGTTTTTCTCTAGCCATGGTCACGGCGGTGCTGTGTATTTACGTTGTTCTGGTGCTGCTGTTCAAAGACTTGCTGCACCCGGTCACGATTCTGGCGGCGCTACCTTTGTCGCTGGGTGGCGCGTTTGTGGGCTTGCTGGTGGCCGACAAAAGCTTTTCCATGCCCTCGCTGATTGGCCTGATCATGCTGATGGGCGTGGCCACCAAAAACTCGATTTTGCTGGTGGAATACGCCATCGTTGCGCGGCGCGGCCATGATGGTCGGGACGGCTTGCCTGCTGCGGCGGGCCTGCCTCGCCTAGACGCGTTACTCGATGCGTGTCACAAGCGTGCCCGGCCAATTGTCATGACCACCATCGCCATGGGCGCAGGCATGATACCGATTGCTTTTGGCTGGGGCGCGGCAGACAGCAGCTTTCGCAGCCCGATGGCGGTAGCGGTCATCGGCGGCTTGATCACCTCAACCTTTCTCAGTTTGCTGGTGGTACCCGCAGTGTTTACCTTGATTGACGACCTGGGGCAGTGGGTCGCGGGTCTTTTTCGTCGCCAGGCTAAGCCAAGCGCGCCGCAGCCGCAAGCGTGAGGTCCAATTCGTTTGCCTTCGGAGGCTGCAACGCCATGCTGGTTGCCAAAGCGGTTTAAGGGGTAGCGCGAATCTTGCTGACCAAAGCGGTGGTCGAGTAGCCATCCACAAAAGCAATCGACAAAGCCTTGCCGCCATAACTTTCAACAAGCGCTGTTTCGGCCAGCTTGCGCATGTCGTAGTCGCCACCCTTGACCAGCACATCGGGTTTGAGCGCACTGATCAGCTCAAGTGGCGTGTCATCATCAAACCAGGTGACCATGCTGACGGATTCGAGCGCAGCCATCACCAGGGCGCGATCCTGCTCGTTATTCAGCGGTCTGTCAGCGCCCTTGCCAAGCCGCTTGGCAGACGCATCGGTATTTAAGGCCACCACCAAGCTCGCGCCCAATGTCCGTGCCTGCGCCAGATAAGTCACATGACCCCGGTGCAGCACATCAAAAACACCATTGGTAAACACCACTGGCCGGGGCAAGCTGGCCATGCGGGCCAGCGCGTCGCCAGCAGCGGCTAGCTTGTTCAAAAATCCGGCTTCAATCACACGGCGTGTGGTTTGGCGTCAGTGGCTGTGGGCGCAACGGCGATGGCGCCCGCAATCTCGCGGCCAAGTTCCTTGCGGTACCGGTTCAGTTCCTGCACGGTCTTGAAGCTCTGGTTCATCAACAGACTCAAGTTGTGCAGGATGCGCTCCACCACTTTGCCCTCCCACACGGCATCAAAATGGATTTGCTTGTCGAGCCAATGCTCTAGCCAGTCTGGGTTGGGCAGCCTTGACTGGATGGTATCGCGCGGGAACAGCCCCTTGTTGACGTGCAGATTGGTAGGGTGCAGCGCCTGAGCCGTGCGGCGCGCACTGGCCATCAGGACGCCGACTTTTGCGAACGCGGCCCGTGCGTCGTTACCCACATTGTTGATGGCACGTTTCATGTAACGCAGATAAGCACCACCGTGACGCGCTTCGTCCTGGCTCAGTTGGGTGTAAATCTTTTTGATGACGGGCTCGGTATGCCATTCGCTGGCGCGGCGATACCAGTGGTTCAAACGGATTTCGCCGCAAAAATGCAGCATCAATGTTTCAAGCGGCGGTGCAGGCTCGAATTCAAAACGTACTTCGTGCAGCTCTTTTTCAGTCGGCGCCAAATCTGGCCTGAAGCGTCTGAGGTATTCCATCAACACCAGCGAGTGCTTCTGCTCTTCAAAGAACCAGATCGACATGAAGGCCGAAAAATCGCTGTCGTTCTTGTTGTCACGCAAAAACATTTCTGTTGCCGGCAAGGCTGACCATTCGGTGATGGCGTTCATCTTTATGGTTTGTGCCTGCTCGTCGGACAGTTTGGACGGATCAAAACTGTCCCACGGAATATCCTTGTCCATGTCCCAGCGGACAGACTCTAGCTGTTTAAACAATTCAGGGTAAAGCATATGAATTCCTTTGTACTGCCTTCATACGATGTGGGGCATCTGGTTCTATTACGCACAATATGCTGTTTTGGATAACGCTATCAAAACTGTCACAATTTTAGGCGCGTTATGTGACAAATAGCCCCACACAGGGGTATTGCAAGCCAAGGGACTTGAATTTGGCTTTAAAACCAGCGTATAAACCTCTATCGTTGCGGCATTTTCCGCTGGCTTTTTATTCCCCTAAACCATCATGCGCTTCTCGTATACCAAATCTACCCTCATGTTTGCTGCTCTGTTGATGGGCTTTTTTAGCGTGTCGTGGACGCATGCAGCAACGCCTGCAGACAGTGCCTGTCCCGCTTTGCTGCAGCAAAATGTGTTGCGATTGCAGGACGAAAAGCCACAGTCGCTTTGTCAATACGCTGGCAAAGTGGTGGTGGTGGTCAACACCGCCAGTTTTTGCGGTTTTACACCACAATACGAAGGCTTGGAGGCGCTTCATGCGAAATACAAGGATCAAGGACTTGTGGTTTTGGGTTTCCCGTCCAATGACTTTTCGCAAGAAACCGGCAGTAACAAACAGATTGCAGATTTTTGCGAAAACACCTTTGGTGTGAAGTTCCCCATGTTCACCAAAACCAGCGTGACCGGCAAAGATGCCAGCCCCCTGTTCAAGCAGCTCAGTGCCAAGACTGGCACCACGCCAAAATGGAACTTCTACAAGTATGTGATCAGCCGCAATGGCCAGAGCGTGGAAAGTTTTAACTCGATGACCGACCCCAAAAGCAGGTCTTTTGTCCGCGAAATTGAAAAGCAACTGGCCAGCAAATAGGCTCGCTAAGTCCCATAGATGTGGCAGAACCTCAAGCTGCCAGTATCAATCGACCACGAAAATACCAACCAGTCACTATTTGACTAACCAGTATCTTTGCCCTATGCTGTCTTATGTCCTACGCCAGATTCACAAAAGCTTACCCAACTATCGCATGTTGTCTGAGCAGCTTCAGGGCTGATGACCGTCTCAAATCGACGCCTGCCTGTGCAAACATGTGTGAACAGTTTTCATTGTGGCGAAGCCGTTTGAGCCATCTGGTCTCAGATGAAATCTCGGGGCGCTTGGCAACATTTTTATCTTCTGCACGCTGATGACCACCAGCGTGACCCCACGAATCGCTATTGTCGGGTCGGGCATTTCGGGCTTGACCACAGCCCATGCGCTGCAGGGTCGGGCCGCCATCACGCTTTTTGAGGCGGCTGACTACTTTGGCGGCCATACCCATACCGTCGATGTCACATTGCCAGCCCCCCAAGGTACCATGACTTATGGCGTGGACACGGGTTTTCTGGTATTCAACGAACGAACCTACCCCAACCTGATCAAGCTGTTTGCCGACCTGAAGGTTGAAACCGCCAAGTCGGACATGTCGTTTTCAGTCCAGGTACCTTTTGCTGATGGTCAGCAACTGGAGTGGAGCGGCTCGTCACTGAGCAGCGTGTTTGCACAGAGAAAAAACCTGGTGAACGTCCGGTTTTTGCGCATGCTGAGTGACATCATGCGCTTTAACAAAGTCACCACGGCACTCGCCAATGCAAACCTCGAGACCGCCATGATGCAGCCGCTGGGCGATTTTTTGAAGGATCAAAAACTCTCTGACGAATTTCGCGACTGGTACTTTTTGCCGATGATGGGTTGCATCTGGTCTTGCCCGACCGACCAGATGCTGCAATTTCCCGTCGCCACCATGATCCGCTTTTGCTACAACCACGGCCTGATCCAGGTCACCAACAGACCGCAGTGGTGGACCGTCAAGGGCGGTGCCCGTCACTATGTTGAGAAAATCATCGCCAATATTGCTGACAAGCGTTTGAACACGCCTGTCAAACTCATCGCGCGTGATGCGGCCGGTGTGCATGTCACCACCGACGCCGGGACTGAATTGTTCGACAAAGTGGTGCTCGCCACCCATTCAGACCAGTCTCTGGCCATGCTGCAAGCGCCTAGCGCTGCCGAGCAAAGCGCCCTGGGCGCCATTCGCTACCAGCCCAACCGGGCTGTGCTGCACACCGACACCTCGGTGCTGCCGCAAAGCAAAATGGCCTGGGCCGCCTGGAACTACGAGCGTGCCCAGCAAACCGACCGCGCATCATCACATCAATCGACCAGTGTCTGCCTGCACTATCTGCTCAACATGCTGCAGCCGCTGCCGTTTACACAAAGCGTCGTCGTGTCATTGAATCCGCTCAAGGAGATTGCACACCAACACATCATGGCTGAATTTGACTACGCGCACCC
>CAMARI010000064.1 GCA_945860515.1 Polaromonas sp. YR568 | reverse complement strand
CAGTTGCAAACATACCCAGAAAAAAATCGTCGGCCGCAATGCTGCGCTGATCGGTGACGATGTCCGCTTGCAAGGCCAATGCGGCAGCGGGGTAATCTGCACTGGGGTCGTTGTTGGCCAACGAGCCGCCCAAGGTGCCGCGTGCACGCACCTGCGGGTCGCCAATCAACCCTGCCAGTTGCGCCAAGCCGGGCATGGCTTTTTGCAAGCCCGCATGAGCGGCCACGTCTTGGTGGCGCGTGGCCGCACCTACCCACCAATGATCGGCTTGTTCACGCACACCGATCAGGTCAGGTAAGCGCGCCAAGTCAATCAGCGCGGTAGGTGCGATCAAGCGGTGCTTCATCGACGGCAACAAAGTCATCCCCCCCGATAAAACCTTGGCTGCGTCGTCGGCACTCAAGGCTGCCGCCGCCGAGGTCACCGATTCGGCGCGTTGATATTTAAATGCATACACCTGCAACTCCTCCATAAAACCGGGTTTCCGGCTCAGCCTGCAATCTAACCTAAATGCGGCACACCGTGTAAACGTTTGCGACTGGGGGTGTACTGAATTTTTTGAATTCTATGCTGGCGAACAAGCCAAATCATGTTCTTTTTCATACTTGTCTCGTTTGTCTTTAAGCCTTCAAATCAATACAGAAAGTTCAATCAAATTAAAGTCCGGGTCACGAACGTAGACTGAATTAACTTTCCCGGTGGCACCCGTTCTTATGACGGGGCCTTCAATGATTGGCCATTTGAATTCCTCCAATCGTACGACGACTTCTTCTAAGGAAGTGTCAACAATGAAGCACAGGTCCAAAGCACCAGGTACTGGCAAATGTGCTTTGGGTTCAAACTCTGCCCCCTGCACATGGATGTTTATCTTTTGATTGCCGAACTTGAAGGCGCGTCTTTCAACCGGTGGCGTTCCGCCCACAAACGTCTCAAGTTGCATACCCAAAACTCGGGTATAAAAGTCAATGCACGCCGATTCACGCGCAGTTGTCAGTACCAAATGGTCTAGATGGTCAATCATGAAAATTCCTTTTTCAAGTCATGTACGTAGGCGCAGTGTGTAGGTCTGTCATAAGGCCACTCTTTGCTACCTGCCCAGGTCGTTGTGGCGGATGATATTGGACAACTGGCGTGACAATGGAAAGTAAGTGGAACAAATCAATGCCGCTGTCATAGCCCACTCAGATAACTCAACAGCTTCAATGAAGAAGCTGGAACTGTCCGTGGAAACGGGGCAAGTCCAACTCCACTTATGCAGTAACTGCGCCTATTGCGCCGATTGACAAGACTGAAAGCCGTTAAAAACCTCCCTTTTGCGGTGGTTTTTCACACGCTTTTTTATGGATGCCACGGCCCAAGCACACCACGTGCGCCCTGCCCCTGACAGCCGCCTACACTCAAGCCCATGACCTCTGAACGCGCCAAAGCCAAAAGCCCCAAATCATTGTCTGGACTGCTACCGTTTTTGCGGCCTTACCGGGGCCGGATTGCGCTGGCGGGGTTTTTTCTGGTGATGGCGGCTGTGTCGACGCTGGTGTTTCCGCTGGCGCTGCGCAGTTTGATTGACGGTGGCCTGGTCAATGGCGACACCGGTGCTGCGGGCAAAGGTGGCCAGTTGATGGCGCTGCGCAACCATTTTTTCGAGCTGTTTGGTGTGGCGGCTGCGCTGGGCTTGTTTTCTGCCGGGCGGTTTTACATGGTCAGCTGGCTGGGTGAGCGGGTGACCGCCGACTTGCGTAACGCGGTGTACGGCCATGTGCTCAAGCAAAGCCCGCAGTTTTTTGAAACCACCCAAACCGGTGAGGTCTTGAGCCGCCTGACGGGCGACACCACGCTGGTGCAAACAGTGGTGGGCTCGTCGCTCAGCATGGGGCTGCGCAACATGGTGATGGGCATCGGTGCCATCGGCATGCTGGTCTACACCAATCCTTATTTGATGCTGCAAATCGTTGGCGCGCTGATCGTGATCGTCGCACCGACGGTTATTTTTGGCCGGCGGGTACGCAAGCTGTCGCGTGCCAGCCAAGACCGGGTGGCTGACTCCAGTGCCATTGCTGCCGAAGTCTTGAACGCCATACCGGTGGTGCAAAGCTATGCGGCTGAGGGGCGCGAGGCCGAGCGCTTTAACCAGTCGTCAACCAAGGCTTTTAACGTGGCGATACGGCGATCTTTGGCACGCACGGTGCTGGTGGCGTTCATCATCATTGCCACGTCAGTCGCTTTGCTGTGGGGCCTGTACCAAGGCACGCAGGCGGTGATGCGCGGTGACATCACGGCGGGGCATTTGGGCCAGACGGTGGTGTACGTGATTATTTTGGCCAGCGCGTCTGCCGTGCTGGGCGAAACCTACGGCGACCTGCTGCGAGCCGCCGGTGCCACCGAGCGGCTGATGGAACTGCTGGACTCGGCATCGCCGATTCGTTCGCCTGCAAACCCAACGCCAGCCCCGCTGATTGAAGCCGGCAGCGCGGTTGAGTTTGACGCGGTCAGTTTCAATTACCCGTCGCGGCCACTGCAGTCAGCGCTTGGCAATTTCAGCATGCGGGTGACGCCGGGCGAAACCGTAGCCATTGTCGGCCCCAGCGGTGCCGGCAAAAGCACGGTGTTTCAGTTGTTGCTGCGCTTTTATGACCCGCAGTCGGGCCGCATTGCATTAGACGGCGTTGCCACGCGTGACATGGCTTTGTCAGAGCTGCGCCAGCGGGTAGGCATCGTGCCGCAAGACGCGGTGATTTTTTCAAGCAGCGCTTTAGAAAACATTCGCTACGGCAAACCCGACGCCACCGACGATGAGGTCAAGGCCGCCGCCACAGCCGCATTTGCCGATGAGTTCATCCAGCGGCTGCCCGAAGGCTACGACACCTTTTTGGGCGAGCGGGGTGTGCGCCTGTCGGGTGGGCAGCGCCAGCGCATTGCGATTGGGCGGGCGATGCTGAAAAACTCGCCCCTGCTGCTGCTGGACGAAGCCACCAGCGCCCTTGACGCCGAAAGCGAACGCATGGTGCAGGCGGCGCTTGAATCGGCCATGAAGGGCCGCACCACGCTGGTGGTGGCGCACCGACTGGCAACAGTGCAGCAAGCCGACCGCATTTTGGTGCTGGACCACGGCCAACTGGTAGAACAAGGCACGCACACCGAGTTGGTGGCACGCGGCGGCGTTTACGCCCGGCTGGCGGCGTTGCAATTTACCAGCTAGCGATGGGGTGAATTCAAGCGCTGCCATAACTATGCGTTTTTTGCATGGCTATGACCAAAGCTGGCCTTGGACTTTTGACAGGCAGGCTCCTACAGTTTGGACTTCTTTGCAAGATGCCCAACCCCGGAGTTATGAATGTCACACGCAATCGCCGCCAACCCAGTCGCCGTCGATCACGTCGATCACGGCCATCACCCCCTGCCCTCGTATCTGGACGCCAGCAACCTGGGCCCTTGGGGCAACTACCTGCAACAAGTTGACCGCGTCATACCGCACCTGGGCAGCCTGGCGCGTTGGGCCGAAACACTCAAGCGGCCCAAGCGGGTGCTGATTGTCGATATACCGATTCACATGGACGACGGCACGGTGGCGCACTTTGAAGGCTACCGGGTGCAGCACAACGTCTCGCGCGGGCCCGGCAAAGGCGGCGTGCGATTTCACCAGGACGTGACACTGTCTGAAGTGATGGCGCTGTCGGCCTGGATGTCTGTGAAAAACGCAGCCGTGAATGTGCCCTACGGCGGGGCCAAAGGCGGCATTCGGGTGGACCCGAAAAAGCTATCGCTTGGTGAGCTGGAGCGAATGACGCGCCGCTACACCAGCGAGATCGGCATCATCATTGGTCCGAACAAGGACATCCCCGCACCAGACGTGAACACCAACGAGCAAATCATGGCCTGGATGATGGACACCTATTCGATGAACACCGGCTCCACCTCAACCGGCGTGGTGACGGGTAAACCGATTGATTTGGGCGGCTCGCTTGGCAGGCGTGAAGCCACCGGGCGCGGCGTGTACACGGTGGGCTGCGAAGCGGCGCATCACATCGGCATGGAGATCAAGGGCGCGCGCGTGGCGGTGCAGGGCTTTGGCAATGTGGGCGGTGTGGCGGGCAAGCTGTTTGCAGAGGCCGGTGCGCGCATTGTGGCCGTGCAAGACCACAGCGGCACGATTTACCAAGAAGCTGGCCTGGACGTGCCGGCGCTGTTGCAACATGTGTTGGCAACCGGCGGTGTGGGCGGCTTTGCCAAAGCGCAAGTCATTGCGAACGACGCTTTCTGGGACGTGGACTGCGACATCTTGATCCCAGCTGCGCTGGAGCAACAGATCACCGCTGACAACGCAGGCCGCATCAACGCCCGCATGATCATCGAAGGTGCCAATGGCCCGACGACGCCGGCCGCCGATGACATCTTGCAGTCACGTGATATTTTGGTACTGCCCGACGTGATTGCCAATGCAGGCGGCGTGACCGTCAGCTACTTTGAATGGGTGCAGGACTTTTCGAGCTTTTTCTGGGACGAAGAAGAGATCAACGCACGGCTGGTCAAAATCATGAAGCATGCTTTTGCGGCCGTGTGGGATGTCGCGCAAGACCAAAAAGTCAGCCTGCGCACGGCAACCTTTATTGTGGCCTGCAAGCGAATTTTGCACACCCGCGAGTTACGCGGTTTGTACCCTTAACCCTTAACCCTTAAACGGGTTGATGACCCACTCACTCCAGATTCAGCTCCTGAATCTTGCGTGTGATGGTGTTGCGGCCAATGCCCAGCTTTTGCGCAGCTTCGATGCGGCGGCCACGGGTATTGAGCAATGCGGTTTGAATCAGTTTGGATTCAAACCTGCGGCTGAGCACGTCCCACACGTCGCTGCAGCCTGTGGCCAGCAGGGCTTGCGCTTCCAGTTCCAGGTCGGCCTCCCAGCCGTTGCTGGCCAATCCGTTCGCATTTCCATTCAGCACGATTGGTTTGGCCGCTGGCGAGATATTGAACGGCTCTGGCATTGGCGTGACGAAAGGCTCGTCGAAGTCAGTCACAAGGGTAGTCGCCGCTGCCGCATGCGCCGATGCCACTGGCGGCCTGGGCGCCTCTGCGCCAGCAGTACCTATCACTTCGGGGGGCAGGTCCTTGGACTCAATCACCTGTGACGGTGCCATCACGGTGAGCCAGTGGCAAATGTTTTCCAGTTGGCGCACATTGCCCGGAAAGCCAAACTTGCTCAGTTGCTGCAAGGCCGAATCTGAAATGCGCTTGGGCTCGACACCCAGCTGCTTGGCGCTTTGCTGCAAAAAGTGGCGCGTCAGCGCGAACACGTCTTCACGCCGCTCGCGCAGGGCAGGCAGGCGCAAACGGATCACGTTCAGGCGGTGGTACAGGTCTTCGCGGAATACGCCGTCCTTGACGCGTTGCTCGAGGTCCTGGTGGGTCGCTGCAATCACGCGCGGGTTGGCCTTGATGGCGATGTGACCGCCGACCCGGTAAAAATGCCCGTCGCTCAGCACACGCAGCAAGCGGGTTTGCAGGTCAAACGGCATGTCGCCGATTTCATCGAGAAACAGCGTGCCGCCCTCGGCTTGTTCGAAGCGGCCACGGCGCATGGTTTGCGCACCGGTGAACGCGCCACGCTCATGACCAAACAGCTCGCTTTCAAGCAACTCCTTGGGAATGGCTGCGGTATTGATGGCAATAAACGGACCGTTGGCACGGCTTGAATGCTTGTGCAGCGCCTTGGCCACCAGCTCTTTGCCCGAACCCGATTCACCCGTGATCATCACCGTGACATTGCTCTGGCTCAGACGGCCGATGGCGCGAAACACATCCTGCATGGCGGGGGCCTGACCCAGCATTTCAGGGGCTTCGGCCATGCGCTCTTCGGCGACCTCTTCGCGCTGGCTTTCTTCAACTGCACGGCGAATCAGCTCGACCGCTTTGGGCAGGTCGAACGGCTTGGGCAGGTATTCAAACGCACCGCCCTGAAAGGCTGACACAGCGCTGTCCAGGTCAGAAAACGCCGTCATGATGATGACTGGCAGGCCAGGCAGTTTTTGTTTGACTTTGTCGAGCAGCTCCAGGCCCGAACCACCGGGCATGCGAATGTCGCTGACCACAACTTGCGGGCCGTCGTCTTCGCCCGCCTCGGCCAGCGCAGCCAGCACCTCGCGTGGGTTGGTAAAGCTGCGCGTGGGCAGGTTTTCGCGCAACAAGGCTTTTTCCAGTACGAACCGGATCGACTGGTCATCATCAACAATCCAGATGGGCTTCATGCTGCTTTGTCCCTTTGGAGTTCATCCACTGTGTGTCTGTCAAAAAATCAGGCGCCAGACAACAACCGAGCTGTCACGTCGAGCCTCAGGGCAGAGGTATCAGCAACTTGAAGTCTGTTCGCCCCGGAACACTGTCGCACTCTATCAAGCCGTGGTGTTGCTGCACAAAGGTTTGCGCAAGCGTCAATCCCAGCCCAGAACCGCCTTCCCGACCCGATATCAGCGGGTAAAAAATACGGTCCTTCAAAGAGTCCGGCACGCCCGGTCCATTGTCAATGACATGCAATTCCAGTGCCAAGCGGTAGCGCTGCTTGCCAAATGTCACTTGCCGGGCGATTCGCGTCTTGAAAGTGATGTGTGCGTCGCCGGCCGCAATGCGCTCGCTCAAGGCCTGCGCCGCGTTGTGGGCGATGTTGATGACCGCCTGAATCAGCTGCTCACGGTCGCCTCGAAATTCAGGAATCGACACGTCGTAGTCGCGGCTAAAGCCCAACCCTTTGGGGAACTCGGCCAATATCAGTGAGCGGACCCGCTCGCACACCTCATGAATGCTCACATCGCCCACCAGGTGCGGCCTGCGATGCGGGGCCAGCAGGCGGTCCACCAGCGACTGCAGCCGGTCTGCTTCATGGATGATGACCTGGGTGTACTCGGTCAGCGACTTGTCAATGTCCATCTGCAGCAACTGCGCCGCACCCCGAATGCCGCCCAGCGGGTTTTTGATTTCATGCGCCAGATTGCGAATCAGCTCTTTGTTGGCCTGGGCCTGGTCCATCAGGCGCTCTTCACGGTCTTGTTTGGCTTGTTGCTCCAGCGGCAGCAACTCGATGATGGCTTCGCCAGGCGTGTCTGTTTGCGCCACCACCACGTGCACCGACAAGGGCTCATGGCTCATGCGTTTGAGCCAGGCGTCGTAGCGCAAGGCGGCAAACTCGTTGCTGCCCGCACCTTCCAGAGCGTTTTGCAAAATATGCGGCTCGGTAAAGCAGTCTGGCAACTGCGAGCCTTCAATCGTGCGGCGCGACATGCCCAGGGCGACTTCGAGTGCCGCGTTGGCAAACAGCACCACACCGTCAGTGCGCACCACCGCCACCAGCGTGGCCAGCAGGTCAAAGGCTTGAAAGCGGTGCGCCGCTGATAGCGGCAATTGACTGGGTAAAAGTGAAGGCTTTTTCACACTTTCGATTTTGGCGCAGAAATTCGGCCCAAGGCGGGCAGATCGTTAATTGTTGTTGGGCAAGCGAGAAATTTCCCGCTTCAGGCCAGCGATGTCGCTGACCTGACGGGCAATGCTGTCTTTGAGCTCCGTCACACGGTCAAGGTAGCGCTGGTGGTTGCGCCCTTCTATGCCCTGCTTTTCAGGTTCGCCGTTGTTGTACTCTTTTTGCTGCTCAACCAGCCTGGCTTCGGCTTTTTTGAGTTCAGATTCAAGGATGCTGCGTGAGTCACTGTCACGTGCTTTTTGCTCTGCGCCGCCAAACGATGGCGAGGAAGTCGGTGATGAAGAGACAACGCGCACCGCCGCTTTTTGCACCGGGGCAGACTGCACCACCGTGACGTTGCCGCCTTCCATGATTTTGCAACCGCGTTGCTGCGCTTCTTTGACATTGTTGATGTACTCGGTGCTTTTGCCGTCGACAGCCTGACAACGGTAAACCTGCGCTAACGCCGGCCCACAAGCCAAGGTCAGCAGCAAGGCTGCGAACGGAATCATGGTCGAGATCAAGAATGTATGTTTCATGCGTAACCCCAGTTGCCATCGATGGCCAGGATGGTCGGTGAGTATGCGGCAAATGCGTGAAAACGCAAAGTCGTCTGCCCATAACCCCCATCGGCCAACGAAAAAAGGACGGCTTGTGCCGTCCTTTTTTAACCACAAAAGTGGTTTGGGCCGTTTTACAGCGAGTAGTACATGTCGTATTCGACAGGGTGAGTTGCCATACGGAAGCGGGTCACCTCCTGCATTTTCAGCTCAATGTAGGCGTCGATCATGGAGTCGGTGAACACACCACCTTTGGTCAGGAAGCCGCGGCCTGTGTCCAGGTAGTCCAGCGCCTGATCCAGGCTGTGGCACACGGTCGGGATTTTTGCGTCTTCTTCGGGCGTCAGATGGTACAAGTCCTTCGTAGCCGCTTCGCCGGGGTGAATTTTGTTCTCAACGCCATCCAGACCCGCCATCATCAACGCCGAGAAGGCCAGATAGGGGTTGGCCAGTGGGTCTGGGAAACGCGCCTCAATGCGGCGACCTTTGGGGTTGGCCACATACGGAATGCGAATTGACGCCGAGCGGTTTTTGGCTGAGTAAGCCAGTTTGACCGGTGCCTCAAAACCAGGAACCAGGCGCTTGTAGCTATTGGTGCCAGGGTTGGTGATGGCGTTCAGGGCGCGTGCATGCTTGATGATGCCGCCGATGTAGTACAGCGCAAAGTCTGACAGACCTGCATAGCCGTCGCCAGCAAACAGGTTTTTGCCGTCTTTCCAGATCGACTGGTGCACGTGCATACCGCTGCCGTTGTCGCCAACGATGGGCTTGGGCATGAAGGTGGCGGTTTTGCCGTAAGCGTTGGCCACGTTGTGCACCACGTATTTCAGCAAAATGGTCCAGTCAGCGCGCTGAACCAGCGTGCTGAACCTGGTGCCCATCTCGTTTTGGCCAGCACCAGCGACTTCGTGGTGGAACACTTCAACAGGGATGCCAAGGGACTCAAGCACCAGCGACATCTCGGCGCGCATATCTTGCGTGCTGTCCACTGGCGGTACAGGAAAGTAACCGCCCTTGACCGTCGGGCGATGGCCGCGGTTGCCGCCTTCGAGTTTTTTGCCTGAGTTCCATGGCGCTTCGTATTCGTCCACTTCAAAAAAAGCGCCCGACATCTCGTTGGCCCAGCGAACGCCATCAAAAATGAAGAACTCTGGCTCGGGACCAAAGAAAGCGGTGTCGCCCAGGCCGGACGCCTTCAAGTAGGCTTCTGCGCGCTTGGCGATAGAGCGTGGATCACGGTCATAGGCCTTGCCGTCGGTGGGGTCCAAAACGTCGCAGCTCAAAAACAGCGTGGTCTCTTCATAAAACGGGTCAAGATTGGCGGTGTTGGCATCGGGCATGAGCAACATGTCAGACGCTTCAATACCCTTCCAGCCGGCGATAGACGAGCCATCAAATGCGTGACCAGAAGTGAACTTTTCTTCGTCAAAGTGAGACACGGGCACGGTGACGTGCTGCTCTTTGCCACGGGTGTCGGTGAAGCGGAAGTCAACAAACTTGACTTCGTTTTCCTTGACCATTTTCATGACGTCTGCGACGGTCTTTGCCATCAAAATCTCCAGTAAATAGGTTGTGGGTGGGTTGCGAGAGGGATGTATCTATAGTCTCACCGACTTTTAATGCACTTTTTATGCCAAAACAAGGCCGGTTGGATCAAAAAGAACACCCCGGATTGTGCCGTGAATTTTGACCGTGTCCGCAGGTTTTTGGCTTTGGCAAGCCAGAAACTTCGATTTGCGCACGTTTTAGTGCATTAGATAATATGCACCCATATAGTGCATAAACCTAACGCACCAATTCGGGGCCAAGTGTGACGTTAAACGGCGCAAGCCCCGCCAGCAAGGCCGGGTAAGCCAGATCAACCGCCGCGGGCACGCCCTTGACGCCCAGCTCGATATGCCTGCCATAGGTCGGGTGGTCCACGCTCGGCAGGCTGAAAACCTTGACGCCAGCATGTGCTGCCTCGATCGCTTCCATCAGCGGCGTCAGGGTGGCCTCCATCGAGCCTGACACGATGACCGACTTTTCAACATAGGCTGACTTTTGGTGCAGGTGGGGGTAGTGGGTATCTAACACCCAGGCCATCATCGGCCAGGCCATCACCGGGAACCCGGGAAGGAAATGAACCGCGCCCTGCCCCACCTTGCAGCTAAAACCAGGAATTTTGTTGTAAGGGTTCGGAATAATGTGCGAGCCCTCCGGAAACACGCCCATGTTCAGGCGGTGGATGTTGTCATGCCGGTCTGGGTCAAACGGCACGCCCTGCTCTTTGGCAGTGTCTTTCATGCGCTCGGTGATCAGCACCTTGGCTTCGGGGTGCAGAGCCAGCTCGACGCCCAGGGCAGCGGCTGCACACTGACGGGTGTGGTCGTCTGGCGTGGCACCAATGCCGCCGCATGAAAACACCACGTCGCCGGATTCCCGCGCGGCCGCAAATGCGCGTGCCAATGTCGCCGTGATGCGGGGTTTGTCGTCGCCCACGTAGTCGGCATGGGCCAGCTGCAGGCCGCGCTCGCCCAGCAGTTCGATGGCTTTGGGCAGGTGCTTGTCGGCACGTTTACCAGACAGGATTTCGTCGCCGATGATGATGATTGCAAAGTGGGTCATGAAAAAAAGGTAAAAAAAAGGATTCAGGGATGCGCAGCGGGCGGGGGTAGTTCAAACGTTGATAAATTTTTATCCGCTATCCATTCAGGAGCTACTGGCACATTATTTTGATAGTCTGCAGCGCTGTTTTGCTTGCGCAGTTGCTCAAGCGCGTCCAGTGTGAAGTGCGCAAACCAGAGCGATGAAAAGGCGAACACCAGCGTGTAGATCCAGATCGCAAGAGGCACCAAGAGCGGCGCTGCCACCACAAACATCGCACCCGATGCCCACACCAGGCTGGGCGCAGCACCCAGGTAGCCACTGATAACGCCGATGGTCAGCAAGGAGCCCCGGTGCACTTTGAAAATCTGCCTGCGCTCCTCGATGCTGGCATGGTCGACCAGCGCGTCATACGACATGACGCGGTAGGTTAACCAACCCCAAATCAGCGGCGGCAGCAGCAGAATCAGCGGCGGAATCAGCCAGAGCGGCACAGACAGTACCAGCGCCACCACCGCCAGCAGGGTCGAGCCCAGCGACCACAGCAGGCTGGCCAGCATCGAGCCGCCTTTTTTTCGCTCCAGCGCTGGAAAGCGCCGCTCGGCCACCAGCGCCACCATGGTCGGCGTCATGAAAATCGCCACGAACAGCAGCGACACGACCACGATCACCGGGATCGACAAAAACAGCAGCACGGCAGGTGCCAGCACCGACCGCAGCCGACTTAAACCCAGCCCTTCCAGCCAGCGCACCAGCATATTGAGCAACTCAAAACTCTCCAGCAGGCGGCTCAGGGCGGCAGCGGCATCCCAAAAAAAGAAATACCCCAGGCCCAGCGCCAGCACCGCCATGATGATCAGCGGCAGCACCGACAGCGCAATCACCCGCGGGTGCAGGCAGTAAGCGGCAGCGCGCCAGAAGGAGTTGATAAGTTTGCCCATGCCGTAAGAATAACGCGTTGACTAGGCGTGTTGCATTAGGATGAAGTCATGCCATTTTTAAACATCAACGGCCAGCAGCTTGAGGTCAGGCGCATCGAAGGGTCTGCCGCGCTGGCCCCGCTTGTTTTTTTGCACGAAGGCCTGGGCAGCGTCAGCCTGTGGACGCAGCGCGGGCTGGACTGGCCGCTGGCCGTTTGCCAGGCGACCGGGCGCGCCGGTGTGGTCTATTCACGACGTGGTTATGGGCAGTCTGAAGCGGCGCCGCCGGGCCGCCATCATCTGGGGGCCGACTACTTGCACAGCGAAGCCTGGGACGTGCTGCCAGCCTTGCTGGCCCAACTCGGCATTGAGCACCCAGTGCTGCTGGGCCATTCAGACGGCGCGACGATTGCCCTGCTTTACGCCAGCCGCCACCCGCTAGCGGCCTGCATCGCCATGGCCCCGCATGTGCTGGTTGAACCTGTTGCGAGAGCGGCCATCACGGCGGCCAAAGCGGCCTTTGAGACCGGCGGCCTGCGCGAGCGCTTGGCCAAACACCATGACGACGTAGACGGCGCTTTCTGGCAATGGAACGACGTGTGGCTGTCAAAAGCCTTTGCCAGCTTTGACATTCGCCTTGACTGCCAACGCATCACCACCCCCCTGCTGCTGGTCCAAGGCCTGAACGACGAGTACGGCACCATGCTGCAGCTCGACGAGATCGCGCTGGCCGCGCCACATGCGCAGCAACTCAGACTGGCCGACTGCGGGCATTCACCCCATCGTGATCAGCCGCAGCGCTGCATCAAAGGCGTAACCGACTTTCTGAAATACGACTGAACTCCCTGTCCGTTGTGCCGGGTGTGCTGTTGCTTGCAAACAAGCCCGGCGTATCAGCGGTTCGTTTGAGATTTGCAACAGTAGCTGCAGCAAAAATCAACCAAGGATTGTGCGGCTGGACCAAGCCGTCTAGACTGACTCTCATCATTTTTGTCACATTTTAGGAGCTTTGCTGTGCTTACCTATTCTCGCCGTGTTGTTTTTGTCCTCTTGTCCTCGTTCATGATGGTGGGTTTTGCCAGCACCCCCACCACCGACCCCAACTACCAGCCCGCGCGGGGTCAGTCCGGCAAAGACGTGATCTGGATCCCCACCCCGCCCGAACTGGTCGAAAAAATGTTGACGATGGCCAAGGTCACGCCGCAAGACCGGGTATTTGATCTGGGCGCTGGCGACGGCATCATTGCCATCGCAGCTGCGCAAAAATTCAAGGCCAATGCAGTGGGGATTGAATACAACCCAGACATGGCTGCGTTTGCCCGGCGCAAGGTGGCCGAGGCTGGGGTGCAAGACAAGGTGCGCATTATCACGGGCGACATTTTCAAAGAAGATTTCAGCTCGGCCAACGTGCTCACCATGTACCTGTTGCCCGATCTCAACCTGCGCCTGCGCCCCACGATCTTGCAAATGAAACCGGGCACGCGCGTGGTGGCGCACGCCTTTAATATGGGCGAATGGCAGCCCGACGAGACCGCGACTGCAGCCGGTGCAACGGCCTATTTGTGGATCGTGCCCGCGCCTGTGCAAGGCGGCTGGAGCGTGACCTTTGACGCCGGTAAAACAGCGCGGCTGAACCTCGAGCAAACCTTCCAGAACGTGGGCGGCTCCATCACCTTAGACGGTCGCACTATCCCGCTGTTGGGCGCCCGTTTGCGGGGCGAAGACCTGAGCTTTCAGTTCCGTGGCGAAGGTCAATCGGTGACCAGCTTCAGTGGCAAAGTCAACGGCAATCGCTTGAGCGGCACGATCTCGACAGACCGTTCATCTCAGTCCTTGGACGGCCGACGCCTTTAAGCTGCTCTGACCCTGAATTGAACTGAGCATGAGCGACTCTTCTGATCAAAGCGCCCAACCTGCGCGTCTCTTGAGCGCCTTGGCAGCCGTGGCGCTGATCGTCGGCATCGTCATCGGTGCCGGCATTTTCAAAACCCCAGCCCTGGTGGCAGGCATCAGCGGTGATGCCGGCTGGGCCTTGACGATTTGGCTCGCAGGCGCGCTGATTTCCATGGCCGGCGCCATGTGCTACGCCGAGCTGTGCACAGCCTACCCGCATGCGGGTGGTGACTACCATTTCTTGCGCCGTGCCTTTGGGCGCGACCTGGCTTTTTTGTACGCCTGGGCGCGCGCCACTGTCATCAATACCGGCTCCATTGCTTTGCTGGCGTTTGTGTTTGGCGACTATTGCAGTACCTTGGTGCCCTTGGGTGCGCACTCAAGCGCTATTTGGGCTTTGGTCATTGTGGTGATGCTCACCCTGGTGAACATGGCGGGCATCCATGCGTCTTCCCGCATGCAGATGACGCTCATCACACTTGAAGTGGCGGGCTTGTTGGCCGTGGTGGTGGCCGGTCTGTGGTTTGGCGATGCGGCTGCCCCCGCCAGTTTGAGCTGGTTTGAAAAAGTCCCGCCTGCGGGCGCGTGGGGCTTGGCGCTGGTGTTTGTCTTGCTGACCTTTGGTGGCTGGAACGAGGCGGCTTATGTCTCGGCCGAGCTCAAGGGCGGTCCGCGCGCCATGGTGCGCGTGATCGTGCTGAGCATGCTGGCGCTGACGGCCATTTATCTGCTGGTCAACCTCGCGCTTTTGTGGGGCCTGGGGCAAGCCGGCCTTTCGGGTAGCAAAACTGCGGCTTCCAGCTTGGTGGGCATGGCCTTTGGCCCTTGGGCTGAAAAGGCGCTGGGGCTGTCGGTGGCCATCGCCGCACTCACCAGCATCAACGCCACCATGATCGTGGGTGCGCGCACCAACTTTGCCCTGGGTCGCGACTGGTCCAGTTTGCAGGCCCTGGGCCAGTGGCAAACCCAGGCCGGCGCCCCGCGTAAAGCCCTGTGGGCGCAGGCGGTCATCGCCCTTGCGTTGGTGTTGTTGGGCACGCAAGAGGC